>JBIQMO010000285.1:0-4568 GCA_044463245.1 Gemmatimonas aurantiaca | reverse complement strand
CGCTGTCGAGGTGCAGCGTCACGCTGGCGAGGTTGTCGTACAGGGTGGGATCGTCCATGAGACGCCCGAGTGTACCGTTGGGCCGCTGCATCCTGGCCAGCAGCTCGTTCATGGCGGTGATGCTCGTGGTGAGCTGGTCGTAGAGCGAGCGGTTGGTGAGGAGTTGCCCCATCGTGCCTTCGCCGTTGGCCATCCCGCTGGTGATGGAGCGAAGGTCGTGCGTGAGTAGCACCAGGTCGCCCACCGCCGCCGAGGCCTTTTCGATCACCTGCTCGTAGTCGATGGTCGCGACGTTGGGCACGGTATCGCCGGCCTGGAGAACACCGTAGCGTGGAGTGCCGGGCGAGATGTCGAGCACCTTGTCGCCGAGGAGACCGAGGCTCTTCAGCTTCACCTTCGAATCTCCTCTCACCTGCTCGCGCAGGTCGGAGTCCATCTCCATCACCACGAGGAGATTCCTCGTGGTGTCTCCGTCGGGCGGGAGGAATTTTATCCGCTTCACGACTCCCGCGAGCTGTCCCGCCACCGTCACCGATCCGCCCTCGCGCAGGCCGTTCGCGTTCGGCAGGAGCGTCACGAGCTCGTAGTGGCTGGTGAAGAGCTTGGCCGCCTCGCCGAGCTTCACCACCGCTACGACGAGGATGCCGAGCGCGATGAGGATCATTGCGCCCACCTTGAGCTCGTCCCAGGTGATGATCTTCGATCGCTTCATGATCGAGCTCCACCACGAGGCGCAGCGACGCGCGCTCGTCCGTCAGAGGTCGCCGAGAAAGTCACGGATGTAGTAGTCCTGGCTCGCGGACATCTCTTCCGGTGTGCCGAGGAAGACGATCCGCTGCTTCGCCAGCAGCGCTATGCGCGTGGCTATTCCGAAGGCGGATCGCATGTCGTGAGTCACCACCACGCTCGTCACCCCCATCTCGCGCTGGAGCTTGCGTATGAGACGCGAGATGGTGCCGGTGGTCAGCGGGTCCAGCCCCGAGGTGGGCTCGTCGTAGAGAAGGATCGCCGGGTCGTTCGCGATCCCGCGCGCGACGCCGACTCGCTTTTTCATCCCGCCCGATAGCTCGGCAGGGAGCTTGTCCATCACCTTGTCCGGATCGAGGTCCACGTATTCGAGCTTCTGCCGCACTCGCTTCTCTATCTCGTCGTCATCCAGGCTCGTGTGCTCGCGCAGCGGGTACGCGACGTTCTCGAAGACGGACATCGAGTCGAAGAGCGCCGCGCCCTGGAAGACCATCCCCATCTTCTGCCGTACCTCGAGCGCGTCCTCGAAGCTCAGGTCGTTGATGCGCTCGCCGTCCACCATGACATCGCCCTTGTCGGGGACGAGGAGTCGAAGCATGAGCTTGAGGATGGTGGATTTCCCGGTCCCCGACTCTCCCGCGATCACGAGGGTCTCGCCACGCGCCACGCTGAGGGAGATGTCATCGAGGAGCGGTCGATCGAAGGCGAGGTACACGTGCGAGAGCTCGATCACCGGCGTCGCATCGCGCCGCTCCCGATCGGCGCGTTCGCGCGGTGCGCTCGCGTGCTCGGCAACGAAGCCCGGATCATCGCGCACGGTGGTCTCTCCTTCTCCCAGCATTCTCTCGCTCATCGAGTCGTCGCTCATGGGAGGATATAGAGGAGAAGCTGGGTCATGAAGTAGTCCGTGGTGAGTATCATCACGCTCGCCGTCACCACGGTGCGCGTGGTCGACTTCCCGACCCCCTCCGTCCCTCCCGAGGTCTCCAGCCCGAAGAAGCAGCCGGTTATCGCAATGAGCGCGCCGAACACGAACGGCTTGATGAGCCCCTGGATGAAGTCGGAGGGGATGTACTGCAGCACGAAGCCGCCGGCCGCTATCTGCTCCCACACAGTGCGCCAGTAGAGCGAGGTGGGGATCCCCACGTAGAGCGACGCGATCACGTTGCCGCCGAAGATGCCCACGAGATCTGCCAGGATGGTCAGCACCGGCATCATCACGAGCGCGGCGATGAGGCGCGGCGTCACGAGCTTCTTGATCGGGTCGGTGCCGAGCGTATTGAGCGCATCGATCTGCTCGGTCACGCGCATCGAGCCTATCTCGGCCGCGATCCCCGAACCCACGCGGCCCGCCACCATGAGGCCACCGAGCACGGGGCCCAGCTCCCGGATCATCGAAGCGGTCACGAGACGTCCCAGATACATGGTCGCCCCGAACTGCGCCATCTGCACCGAAAACTGAAGCGCCAACACCATGCCGGTGAAGAATCCGGTGAGAAGCACGATGCCGAGCGACTGCACACCGATCGAGTCCATCTGCTGGACGATGTCTCTCGCATAGAAGGGGCGTGCGAAGATGAAGCGGGCGGCGTTCCACGCGAGGACGAAGTAGTTCTGAACCGCGAGGACGGCTCGTTTGGCCGCTTCGTTCAGCCGCTGGAGTGGGTGGAACAATCGGTGGCCGGTGTGGGTTTCGACGTCCTGTCACGCGCACGCGCGGACGTCGAACCGACGGCGGCGCGAGCGAACGACGTACTGGGCAATTGGCGTGCCCGGGAAGGGGCCACCTCTCGCGACGGGTCATGGCGTGACGACTCGCGACGCGGTGAACGCACGGCGTGTGCTGCTTCCTGACGCGGGGGCCGACTGATAGCTTACGCCGCGACATGCCCGAATCACACTCGCACCCCGACCGTCCCACGCTCGAGCGCAAACGCCTCGCCGAGCTGCTACGCGCTGCCGAGGGGCGCCGCGTCGCGATCGTGGGCGATGCCATGCTCGACGTCTACCTGCACGGCGACGTGGAGCGGATCTCCCCCGAGGCGCCGGTCCCGGTGGTGCGGGTGCGAGGCCGCCGCTTCGCGCTCGGCGGTGCCGCCAACGTCGCGCAGAACGTGGCGGCGCTCGGAGCGCGCTGCGAGCTCGTAGCCACCATCGGTCGCGACGCCAGCGGCCGAACGCTGCGTGAGATGCTCTCGACGATCGGGAGCGACTCCCGATCGCTCATCGAGGTGGAGCGCCCGACCACCACCAAGACGCGGATTCTCGCGCGCGTTCAGCAGGTGGTTCGCTTCGACGAGGAAGAGGACCACGACGTGGACGGAGACGACGTCGCGCGACTCCTCGCCGCCATGGAGTGCGCGATCGAATCGGCCGACGCGCTCGTGCTCGAGGACTACAACAAAGGGGTGCTGGTCAGCGGCGTGATCGAGCGGGCGGTTTCGCTGGCGCGCTCTCGAGGGATCCCGATAGTGGTGGACCCCAAGTACCGGAACTTCTTCAGCTACGCCGGCGCCACGGTCTTCAAGCCGAATCGTCGCGAACTGGAGCTCGCTCTGGGCGCGGCCGTGAATCTCGACCATCCGCGCACTCTTCCCGAGACGCTCGAGCGGCTCAGGGTCGCGAACCTCCTCCTCACGCTCGGCGAGAGCGGGATGGCGCTCATCGGCTCCGACGGCGCGATTCACCGGGTGCCGACTACGGCGCGCGAGGTGTACGACGTGGTGGGCGCGGGCGACACGGTGACCGCGTATCTCGCCGCGATGCTCGCCGCGGGTGCGGAGCCGCGCGAGGCGGCGGAGGTCTCGAACTTCGCCGCCGGTGTGGAGGTCGGGAAGCTCGGCGCTGCTACGGTGAGTCCGGGGGAGGTGCTCGAGGCGTACGACGAGTACCAGGAGCGCTCGGCGCGCCGCTGATCGGTTCGACCACGGCCTACTCGCGAACGGACTGCCATCGACCGCTACGCCACTCCACGCGCCACCGACTACCAGGAGTCGAGCGGCAGCTCCGCGGTGATCCGAGCCAGGTCGGCGCGCAGCCACTCGAAGCGAAGCCCACCCGAGGTGAGTGCCATCGCCGCGGCATTGGAGCTGGATGCGGGACGAAAGCGACCGAACAGTTGCGAGAACCCGCGAGTCCGCGGAGGGAGCGCGCCAAGCAACAAGTGCACGCCACCAACCGCGTCCTGGTCGAGGCGCTTCGCCTCCGCGATCGCTCGCGCGAGCACACGCCGCCCCGCGGCCGAGAGGCGCAGTGTCTCTGGATCGACGTCGAGCGGATCGCGGCTCCCCGTCCCCGCCTGCTCCATCTTCCGGCACAACACACCGAGATCCGCGAAGGAGCGCCTCAGATACGGAAGCGCCGCGCTCTCACCCTCGCGGACGATGCCGAGCACGATGTGGCGCGGCTCCACGGCCCGGTCGCCCAGGCGCGCGGCCTCCGCGCGTGCGAGCTTCAGTGCGCGTCGCGCGTGGTAGTTGAGTGGGAATGACCGAGAAGATGCCATGTGTGGGCGTTGTGGTACTTCTGCCGATGCCGCTCGCGCACCGGCAATCTGGCATGCCGGCCCTGTATCGGTTAGCTTGAAGCGTTTCCGGGCCCTTAGCTCAGTCGGTTAGAGCAGCGGACTCATAATCCGACGGTCGCAGGTTCGAGTCCTGCAGGGCCCACTACCACGCCGTCCATCGCATAGTTAAAATTGAAGACTCTTTCGCCTGGATTCGCGGGCGATCGGTCGCGTAGCTCAGCTGGTTAGAGCGCTGGTCTCACATACCAGAGGTCCGGGGTTCGAGTCCCTGCGCGACCACTGCTTCACCCCTTCC
>JBIQMO010000284.1:0-4572 GCA_044463245.1 Gemmatimonas aurantiaca | reverse complement strand
CGAGATCTCGCCTTACGGGTTTTCTCTGCGTTCTCTCGTCTTTCTCCGCGTTCTCTGCGCTCCTCCCCTACAGGAGCCCCGACTCCGCGATGTGGCTCGGATCAGGATCGCGATCCCAGCCCGTAACGGTTTTCTCCGCGTCCTCTCGCAGTTCCCTCCGCGCCCTCCGCGTGCGCAGTTAAGACGAGATGAACCACGCCCTCCGATGAACCCGGCTACGCGAGACTAGCAGCTACCCGCGCCCCGGCTTCCTTCACGCCATTGCGCTCGGCGATCTCGTATGCTTCCTCGGCGGAGAGTACGTCGTGCTCGATGAGGGCCTGAGCGAGCGCTTCTACCGCGGCGCGATGCTCGCGGACCAGCGACTCGGCGCGCTCGGCCTGCGCGGTTATGAGGGCGCGGACCGACTTGTCGATCTCGCCCTGGAGCTGACCGCTCGGGCTTCCGCCCTGAGCCACCGGGTCCGCACTGATCAGACCCACCTCGTCGCTCATGCCGAATTCGGCGACCATGCGACGCGCGATGCTGGTGGCCTGGACGAGATCGCTCCCGGCGCCGGTGGTAACCGCGTCGCGCCCGAGGAAGACCAGCTCCGCGGCGCGGCCGCCGAGCGCCTTCGCGATGATCCCCTCCAGATAGTGACGCGGGTGGAGGTGCTTGTCCGCTTCGGGCGCGAAGTGCGCGGCACCGAGCGAGCGACCGCGCGGCTCGATGGTCACCTTGTGGAGCTTGTCCTCGGGGCAGGCGATCATGCCGACGATGGCGTGACCCGATTCGTGCAGAGCGATCAGACGACGCTCGGCATCGCTCACCACAACGCCGGAGCGCACGCGCCCTAGCAGGATCTTGTCGCGCGCCTGCTCGACGTGTGCGTTCGTGATCACATCGCTGTCGTCGTTCACCGCGATGATCGCGGCCTCGTTGAGCAGGTTGGCGAGATCCGCGCCCGAGTGTCCCACGGTGAGCTGCGCGAGCCGCTCCAGGTCGACGTCGGGCGCGAGAGGCGACTTCGCGGCGTGAATTCTCAGTATCTCCAGACGATCCGACGCAGTGGGGAGCGGCACTTCGACCACGCGGTCGAAGCGGCCGGGACGCCGCACCGCTGGATCGAGCATGTCCTCACGGTTGGTCGCGGCCATCCAGACCACGCCCTCGTTCGCACCCATCCCATCCATCTCGACGAGGAGCTGGTTGAGCGTCACTTCCTCCTCACCCGAGCGGTTCGGGCGGCCGCGTCGTCCACCGAGCGAGTCGAACTCGTCGATGAAGACGATGCACGGCGCCTGCTCGCGCGCCTGCTTGGCGAGCTGCCTCACCCTGCGCGAGCCCACGCCCACGTACATCTCGTTGAAGTCGGAGCCGGCGGCCACTAGTACCGCGCACCCCGCTTCGCCCGCCACCGCGCGCGCGAGGAGCGTCTTCCCCGTGCCTGGAGGACCGATCAGGAGCACGCCGCGCGGACACTTGGCTCCCATCGACTCGTAGCGCTTCGGGTTCCTGAGATAGGCGATGACGTCGCGCAGATCCGCCTGCGCCTCGCGCACGCCGCCCACGTCGGCGAGCGTCAGCTGTCGCGACTGCGGCGACGCGACGAACTTCGACGCGCGGATCCCGCCGCGCTGATGGATGACGAAAAACGCGACGATGCCGATGATCGCGAACAGGCTCGCGAGCTGTATGACCACTTCGGTACTGGGCCCACCACCGCTCTGGACCACGCGCACCTCGGTACCCGTTGCGCTCCAGCGCTCGAGGTCCTCGAGCGATACGGCACGCGTCGGCACCTGCGCTTCGAGCGTGGTGACCTTCGCCCCGTCGATCGTGCGCGGACTGCGGAGCGTGGCGACGATTTTCGCGCCACCATCCTGCACCACGAGATCGCTGATCTCGTGGGCGGAGAGCGCCGTGGCCAGATCGGAATACGGGACGAGCGGGTTGGTCGCAATCTCGGGGCGCGTGGCGCGCCATGCGATCAGAGCGACCAGAAGAGCGGCCACCAGCGCGAGACCGATCGGCCAGTAGCGAAAGGGGCCGCGGCGCTGTGAGATCGAGAACATGTTCCGGAGCTTCCAGTTACGGCGCTCACGGGGGACGGATTCCTTTCCCTTGCGGAGACGCGGAACCGCCGGCGGGGTTGGCGTTGGGCTGGTAGATGACACTTGGTGCTGCTGAGATGTAGACGGAAATCGGCGGATCGACGGCGCGAGCGTGTATCCGCGGTGCATAGCGCGCGCGGGATTCGATCCATGAACTGGAAACGGCGAAGCCCGCGGCCGATTGGGAGGGGAACTACGCCTTCTCGTCAGAGGACGGCAGTGCCTGCAGGCACGTAACCACCCCGACGATTCCAATCTAGCCAGGCGGGCCACCATATACACCCTTGACACGCACCAGTTCGCGGGCACTTTGACTGGGCAGCCAGCTTCATGGCGAGTTCGGCAGTGAGTGGTGGCCCGGATGGCCAGCGCGGCCCCGGTTGTGCCATGGGTAACGTGGCGGTTCCACACGTTAGCATTCCAAGGAGCATTCCCCCGATGTCCGCTGTGCTTCAGATGCCCACTGGTCTTCCGTCGCCCGACGCCTGGGCCGATGTGCCCCGTACGCAGATCGAGGAGTTGATCGCCGAGAGCCGTCGTATCGGGTGGCGCGCCGCGCTCGAGAACGCGGCCGTGGCCGCGCCGTTCTTCGGCGCCCGTCTGGGGAAGCTGGGGCTCGCCAACTGGCACACCCTGCTTACTCGCCCGCGAGGCGGAGCAGCGCTCGATGTCGGTTGCGGCTTCGGCACGCTCCCCCTCGGTCTCTCCGAGCACTTCGCGACGGCCGTGGGCGCCGAGATGCTCCCCGAGCGACTCCGCTACGCCGCGCTCCGCGCGCGGCAGGAGCCGTGGCCGAACGCCCACTTCATTCGCTCGCACGGCGCCCGCCTCCCGCTGGCGGACTCTTCCTTCGATCTCGTCACCATGAACGGCGTGCTCGAGTGGGCGGCGCTGTACAGCGAGGGGGACCCGCGCTCTCTGCAGCTGGAGCTGCTCTCCGAGGCGCGCCGTGTTGCCAACGAGAGTGGTGTCGTGGCCGTGGCCATCGAGAACCGCTACGCGCTGGAGAGTCTCCTGGCTCTCGCCGACACGCATACTGGCCTCGAGTTCGTAACGGCACTGCCGCGCCCGGCGGCCAACCTCCTGAGCAGAATTCGCCGGCGCGGACCATATCGGGTCTTCCTGTACTCGCACGACGAGTACAGGAAGCTCTTCCACGATGCCGGCTTCGGCGATGTCACCCTGCTGGATCTGGTCTCGAGCTACAACGACTACGACTTCATCGTCCAGCCCGACGACGCTCCGAGCTACCGCTTTCTATGGGAGCGCGGGATGGTACGTTCGTTCTACAAGCCGGCCGCGTGGGCGCGGAAGCAGCTGGCGCGCCGGAAACCGGAGCTGCTCGGGAAGCTGAGCTACGCTTACCTGGTGGTCGGCGGATGCTCGGCGGAGACGCTGCTGGATGAGCGCCACCCGTTCTGGAGCGCTGCCGCGACGTGGGGCGCCGAGCCGGGAGAAGCGCGCTTCGCCTCCCCCGGCAAGCGGCCCGGCACCGCCACGATATTCACCCACGATGGCGAGCGGATCGTCTCTCTGGTCGAGCTCGGTCCTGGAAGCGCCGAGGACGTGCACGCCGGTCGTCCGTCGCATGTCGCTTGGCCCGGGGCGCGCGAGCTCGACGTAGCCATCGTCGGCTCGGGGGAGTTCAACGGGATGGAGAGCAGGGTGTACCGTCCCACCTGAGCGGCCGGCAGAAGGCCGGCCGCTCAGGCGCCTTCGCCTCGCCCCTCGCGCGCCGCCACCGCCAGGGTGGCGTCGCCATACGTGGCGCGGATCCCGTTCCCGATGAGCTGGCGCGTCAGGTGGTCGTCCAGCTCGGGGTAGCGCGCCGCGATGTCTCGCACCGTGGCCGCCACGAAGTCGCGGCGCATGTCGTTCTCCATGTCGAAGGCGCCGGCGGCCAGCATCTCGTTCAGCAAGTCCAGCCGCGCCTCGGTGTAGGCGACTTCCCGCTTGTCCATCTCCGGCTCTCCTCTCGCGCCCCGGGGGCGCACGCTAGTCGGCGCCTCTAGCTCACCCTGCGCGTCTTGTGCTTGAGGAAGTCCATCAGGATGAACTGACCGAGCGTCATGGTGTTGGTGAAGTAGGCTTTGCCGCGGCTTATGGCCGCCACGCGCTTCACGAACTCCACGAGCGCGCGGTCGCGCGCCAGCATGAAGGTGTTGATCATGATCCCGGCGCGGCGACAGTCGGCCACCTCGCGCAAGGTCTGTGCTGCCACCATCGTGTCGAGCCCCATCGAGTTCTTGTAGATCATCCCGTTGGGCATGGTGAGCGCGCTCGGCTTGCCGTCGGTGATCATCACGATCTGCCGCATGTCCTTCTTCTGCGCGAGGAGGATGCGCCGCGCCAGCTTGAGTCCCTCGGCGGTGTTGGTGTGGTAGGGACCCACCTGAGCGTGCGCGAGGCGCGCGAGCGGGATCTCCTCCGCCGAGTCGTGGAAGAGCACCACGCGCAGCGTGTCGCCGGGGAACTG
>JBIQMO010000283.1:0-4579 GCA_044463245.1 Gemmatimonas aurantiaca | reverse complement strand
GTCCACGGGACTAGAAATTAAAGACCTGACCCCGCGCGGCCCCCACCCACGCTGTTGCGTCGCCGTACGCTGTCCAGTCAGACTCATATACTATATCCAACATCCGGAGCCACCACCCGTGCCGCAGCCGTGACATCCATTTCAGACCCCGCACGGCTCGCGGCCCTGCGCCGAACGGCGCTCCTCGACTCCCCGCCCGAGCCGGCCTTCGATCGCCTCACCGAGATGGCCGCCTCGCTCCTGCGCGCGCCGATCGCGCTCTTCTCCCTCGTCGAGAAGGACCGCCAGTTCTTCAAGAGCGCCGTCGGCCTCCACGAGCCGCTCGCCTCCACGCGCGAGACGCCGATCTCCTTCTCGCTCTGCGCCCTCATCGTCGACACGGGCGAGCCGCTCATCCTCCAGGACGCGCGCAGCCACCCGCTCACCAGGAGCCGGGGCGCGGTGACGGAGCTCGGGGTCGCCGCCTGCGCGGGCGCTCCCGTGGCCACGCGCGACGGTCACGTGCTCGGCGCGATCTGCGCGCTCGATCGCGTGCCGCGCGTCTGGACGCTGCGCGATGTCGAGACGCTCACCGCCCTCGCGCAATCGGCATCCGCCGAGGTGTCGCTCCGCCTCCTCGGTGCGAGCCGCGGCGATGCTCCCCGCTCCCTCGCGCTGGTTCGCGAGCGTGAGGGCGACGCGCACTCCATGCTCTCCACCCTGGTGAGCGCCGCGCCGCAGGCGATAATCGCGGTGGATCCCGAGTGGCACGTCACCCTCTGGAACGGCACCGCCGAGCAGCTCTTCGGATGGACCGCCGACGAGGTGATGGGACGCCCAGTCCCCTTCCTCTCGCGCGAGCAGATCGCGCAGCTCGGAACGATCGAAGGACCATCGTCGCGACCGCACGGCGCGCCGGGCACGGCGATGCGGCACGTGCGCAAGGATGGCTCGCACGTGGACACGCTCTTCTCCACCGGCGTCCTGCGCGATGCCGCCGGGGCGGCCGCGGGATACATCGCTGTCATCACCGACCTCACGGACCACAAGCTCCTCGAGGCGCAGCTCCGCCAGGCGCAGAAGATGGAAGCTGTGGGTCAGCTCGCGGGCGGCGTGGCGCACGACTTCAATAATCTCCTCACTGTCATCAAGGCGCACACGTTCATAGCGCTCGAGGGACTCCCGAAGGACGCACCAGCGCGCGCGGATCTCGTGGCCGTGAACGATGCAGCCGCCCGCGCCGCCGATCTCACGCGCCGGCTCCTCGCTTTCAGCCGCAAGCAGCTCCTCCAGCCGCGCGTCCTCGATCTCAACGCGGCGGTGTCGGGCGTGCTCCCCATGCTCGAGCGGCTCATCGGCGAGGACATCGAAGTCGTCACGCATCTCGACCCTTCGCTTCACACGGTGTCCGCCGACCCAGCGCAGCTCGAGCAGGTGATCATGAACCTCGCCGTCAACGCGCGCGACGCGATGCCGCGCGGCGGCGTCTTCCGCATCGGCACCATCAACGTGGAGCTGCTCGCGCCGCGCGCGATGGAAGATGGCTTCACGATGCAGCCGGGCTCGTACGTGGTGCTCGAGGTGGGCGACACGGGCGTCGGAATGGATGCCGCCACGCGCGCGCGCATCTTCGAGCCCTTCTTCACCACCAAGGAGCAGGGGAAGGGCACCGGACTCGGGCTCGCGATGGTATACGGCATCGTCAAGCAGTCGGGCGGCTACGTGTGCGCCGAGAGCGAGCCGGGGAAGGGGACGCGCTTCGAGATCTGGCTTCCACGCGTGGAGTCGAAGGACGTCGCGGCGCCGCGCGTAGAGCAGCCCGCCGCGCCGCGCGGCGGAACGGAGACCGTGCTGGTAGTAGAAGATGAAGAGGCGGTGCGCCACGTGGTGAAGCGCGTGCTCGAACTGCAGGGCTACACGGTCTTCACCGCCCGCAACGGCTTCGAGGCGCTCCGCGTCGCACGCGAGCGCGAGGGCCGCATCGACCTCGTGATGACCGACGTCGTCCTCCCCGAGATGAGCGGCCCCGCCATAGCGGAACGCCTCCTCGCCGCGTGGCCGCACCCCAAGGTCCTCTACATGTCCGGCTACGCCGCCGAGGAAGCCGCCAAGCGCGGCCTCCTCCAACCCGGCACCGCCCTCCTCAAGAAACCCTTCACCCTCGATGAGCTCGCGCGCGCGGTGAGGGGAGTGCTGGGGCCGACGGGGTCAGGTCTTTAATTTCGAGCCGCATGGGCAATAGCCCATGCGGCTCGAAATTAAAGACCTGACCCCGTCGGCCCTCTTCTTCCCCCCACCACTCCCCTTCACTACAATACCCCCGTCGCCCTGGGGCGGCGGCCGGGAGAGGCCGGTCGGGGAAGGTGTTGTGAGAGGTCACATTCCACCCCTCCGGAGGTCGAGTGGACGAGTCGCTCGAGAATCCCGCGGACAGCAGCGTCCGCGGCCCGCGTCGGAAGCGGAGAAAGGCGCGGGCCGCGATCACCAGGGGGAAGAGGCACTGGCGGCTCGGCATCCGCGGTGCGATCCCGCTGCTCCTCGTCTGCCTCACACTCGTCGGCTCCGTCGCCATCCCCGCGCGGCAGACCTGGCTCATCACGCGAATCCTCCGTGAGACGGTGGAAGGGCTCGCGCCTGCGCGACTCCTCATCGAACAGCTCCAGTCGGGACTCGGGAAGGAGCTCGTCACCCTCCAGAGCTACGCCATCTCGGGCGATGACTCGCTCATCGGCGAGTACCGCGCCACGGTCGCGATAGACGACCGGCGCGTGGACACGCTGCGCGATCTCGCCGCGCGCAGCAACGCCCTCTCACCCGACAGGGCGGACGCTCTCGCGCGGCGCGTGGAGGAGTGGCACGGCTTCAACGATTCGATTGTCTCGAGCGGCGACAGCGCGGCGCGCCGGCTCATAGCATCGGACCTCGATCGCGGCGAGGCGCTCTTCGATTCGTCGCTCGCCGAGATCGCCAGACTCTCCTCCGAGCTCGCCGCGCTCTCCGATGCGCGCGATGAGCGCGTCAGCTCGCTCGAGCAGATGAGCATCGCCGTGAACGCGGCGCTCGTGCTCGCGGCGATGGTGGCGATGGCTGGAGTGCTGATGCTCACGCTGCGCGAGCGGCGTCTCACCGCTGTGCTCAGGCGCTCGCTCAGGGAAGCGCGCGGCCGTGCGCGTCGCGAGGCGGCGCTGCGCGAGGCATCCGAAGCGCTGGCCGGCGCGTACACCATGATCGACGTCACGCAGCGCATCGCGCGCGCGGCGCTGCACGCGATGCAGGGACGCGGCACGGCCGTCGCCAGGATCTCGCAGCACGACGGCGAGCCGCCGGAGGTAGTGGTGCGCGCGGTGATGGGCGACGACGTCCTCCCCGTGGGTGCGCGCCGCCCGTACGAGAGCTCGTACACCAAGCTCGCGATCGAGAAGGGCGCGCCGATCCTGGTGGACGATCTTCAGCCGCTGGAGGAAGGAGGGAGCTTCGGCGACCACCCCTATCCCGGCGGCTCGGCGATCATCGTTCCGCTCAACGACGGCACCGCTCCGGTGGGCGCGCTCTTCGTCCTCGCGTCCGCGGACGCGCCCTTCAGGCGCGGGAGCGTGTCGCGCGCCGAAGTGTTCGGGCATCTCGCCACGCTGGCGTACGAGAAGGTGCGGCTCATCGAGGAAGCGCACGAACAGCGTCGCGCACTGGAGCGAGTGGCGCAGAGCCGCGCGCGCCTCATGCGCGGCTTCAGCCACGACGTGAAGAACCCCATCGGCGCCGCCGACGGCTTCGCCGAGCTGCTCGCCATGGGACTGTACGGCGAGTTGAACGAGCAGCAGAGCGCGAGCGTGGAGCGAATGCGCCGGAGCATCCAGACCGCGATCGCACTCATAGAGGACCTGCACGAGCTCGCGCGCGCCGAGACCGGGATGGTGACGCTCGCGCTCGGCTTGACCGTCGACTGCGACGATGCGGTGGTGGAAACCGATCCCGCGCGCGTGCGCCAGATCGTAGCCAACCTGCTGTCCAACGCCATCAAGTATACCGATCGCGGGAGCGTGCAGCTCCGCGTCGCGAACGCGCACGTCAATGGTGACGACGGCGCCGGCGAATCCGGCAGCTGGGTTCTCCTCGAGTTCACCGACAGCGGAATGGGGATCGCGCCCGACAAGCAGGATTACATCTTCGAGGAGTTCAGCCGCGTGGGTGGGAGCGATCGCGCCGGCGCTGGCCTCGGCCTCGCGATCAGCCGCCTGCTCGCGCAGGCACTCGGCGGCCGGATCACCGTGAACAGCGCCGAAGGTCGCGGCTCCACCTTCACCCTCTGGCTCCCGATGACGGGGTCAGGTCTTTAATTTCGAGCCGTAAGGGCACTGCCCTTACGGCTCGAAATTAAAGACCTGACCCCGTCGGTCACCCGTCCTTGACTCTGCCGCATCAAGGTCGTCATCCTTGGTAACCACGTCGCACCAAATCCCCGAATAATTCGAGGACCCACCCTTCGGCTCCGAGCGACCACAGTGCGGGCCGTGCAGCAGCATTGCGCCGATGCAGGCGCCGTTCGAAAGGAGAAGATGTCCAGCGGTACAGAGTTGTGTTGGCGGTTGCTGTACACCAAGCC
>JBIQMO010000282.1:0-4586 GCA_044463245.1 Gemmatimonas aurantiaca | reverse complement strand
GCGCTGCGCCAGCTCTGGGAGCTGCACCCCGAGATGCGCGAGAAGTTCACCTTCCTTCTCGTGGCGACTCCGTCGCGCTCCGAGATCGCGGCGTACAGCAAGCTGGAAGAAGAGATGGTTCGCGAGGTGCTGGACATCAACGCGACCTTCCGGACTCCCGGCTGGACGCCGATCGTCCTCGTGCACGAGAACGTGAGCACGGAGGTGCTCGCGGGCGTGTACCGCGCGGCGGACCTCTGTCTCGTGTCTTCGTTGCAGGACGGGATGAATCTGGTGGCCAAGGAGTTCGTCGCCTGCCAGATAGACGAGCGTGGTGTGCTCGTGCTCAGCCGCTTCACCGGAGCGGCGGAGGAGATCGACGGAGCCGTCCTGATCAACCCCTTCAACATCGACGGCTTCGTCGAGGGGATCAAACGCGCGATCCAGATGGGCGAGGGGGAGCGGCGGGTGCGGATGCACCGCATGCGCGCGCAGCTGCGCGGCAGGACCATCTTCGACTGGCTCGTCGCCATCCTCTCGCGTACCGAGGCGATCATCGCCGGGCGCACGGTGCGGCATCCGCAGCGCGCGCATTCCAAGAGCCCGCAGGAGAGCGGCGCCGCGTGAGCAAGGCGCTGCTCCCCGTTGGCGATCGGGTGGCGGCGCGGCTGGCGGGGAGGCCGCTGGCTGTCCTGCTGGACGTCGATGGTACGCTCGCTCCGATCGCCCCGCGGCCGGAGGAGGCCGCCGTCCCGGCGGAGACTCGCAGGATCGTGGCGGCTCTCGCCGCGCTACCGGATGTGCGCGTCGCGCTCGTGTCGGGTCGCACGGCCGCCGACGCGCGGCGGATGGTCGGCGTCGCCAACGTGTGGGTGGTTGGCAACCATGGTTTCGAAGTGCTCTCGCCCGAGGGCGAGGAGCTGCCTCAGCCCGAGCTCGAGCCCTGGCGGTCAGCGGTCGCACGCGCGGCGAGGAGGATCGCACCACTGGTTGCACCGGTGCCCGGCGTACTTCTCGAGGACAAGGGGTGGACGCTGAGCGTCCATTACCGGCTGGCGGACCCGAAGGTCGTGCCGCGACTCGTCGAGAGCGTGGAGCGCGTGGCCGAGCCGCTCGGCCTGCGCGTAATGCATGGAAAGATGGTGGTGGAGGTGCGTCCGGACGTCCGCGTGGACAAGGGAACGGCGGTGCTGCGCCTCGTCACGGAGCTGGGGGTGGTCGCGAGGAGAGAGAGCGTGGTGGCCCAGGACGATCACGGCGTCGCGGCGAGCGACGGGGGCGGCTCGGCGGTGTACGTGGGCGACGATCGAACCGACGAAGACGCCTTTCGCGCTCTGCGCTCGCGTTCGGCGCGGGTGGTGACCGTGCGCGTCACGCACGATGAGGAGATGGCAACGGCGGCCGAGTTCTCCGTGGAGGACCCGGCCGCCGTCCGCAGCTTTCTGGAGTGGCTCCTCGAGCGCGCCAGGTGAGCGCTCGGGAAGTAGTCAGCGCTTCTTCTTGGTGCTCTTGCTCGCGCTCTTGGTGGTGGTGCTCTTGGTGCGAGCGGGGGAAGCGTCGCCAGCTGGCTTCTTCTTGGTGGTCGCGCTCTTCTTGGCGGCGGCCTTCGCTCCCTTGGCTGCGCTCTTGGTCGCGGTCTTCGCGGCCGTCTTCTTGGACGCAGGGCGCTGGGCGGCTCCCGTCTCGCGAGCTACCTTCTTTTGCTGGCGGTGTGCTTCTTCGGCCTCGCGGATGACGCGGTCGGCTTCTTCCTGGGTCATCTGACCACGGCGCACCATGTACTGGACGAGATCGCGCGCGCTTTCGACGGCGAAGCCGGCCACGCCGGCGGCAGCGTTTATGACGTCTTTCATTGCCATGGCGATCCTGCTCCCGGCCTCCTGGCTGATCTCCTGGGCTCGCAGAGCCATTTCTGCCACGGTGTCGCGGGCGTCGGCTCCGCGATGGCCGGGCGTACGCCGCGGCGTCGTCGGAGCGGGAGACGGCTCGGCGCTGGTTTTCGGTTCTGCGGGCTGAGGCTTGTCTGCCATGTACGGGCGCTCTCCGTTTGCGCGGTGAAGGTGCCGGCCAGAGCGTGGCAAGGGAGGCCGCGCCTGTATGGGCGGGCAGTGCGGGGCAGCTCGCGGCGGGGCCCCGTCACTAGCCGATAGCAGCGACGGTAAGTATATGATTTCGCGTCAGCTACGCAAGTGACTGACGTGGCCGCTCTCACCCCGCACAACTTTCATTATCGTGCGGCAATCGATCGTTAAAGGCAGCCCCACAATAACATTATATCACCATAGTGGCGACAGATCAAAGCCATTTGCCGCTTGCTGGAGTGCGGGTTCTCGACTTCACCCGTGTACTCGCGGGACCACTATGCACCATGATGCTGGGCGATCTCGGCGCCGACATCATCAAGATCGAGCGTCCCGGGGCGGGTGATGATACGCGCGGATGGGGGCCGCCCTTCGACGGCAGGGGTGAGAGCGCCTACTACCTGAGCGTCAACCGCAACAAGAAAAGTGTGGCCGTGGACCTGGCGAGCGCGCAGGATCGAGCGCTCGTCGCGGCGCTCCTCGCCGAGGCGGATGTGGCGGTGGACAACTTCAAGCGTGGCACCCTCGAGCGCTACGAGCTGGAACCCGAGCGCTTCATGGCGCAGCGGCCCGCGCTCATCTGGTGCACGATCACCGGCTTCGGTCCGGAGAGCGACCGGCCCGGCTACGACTACATCGTGCAGGCGGAGCGAGGGTGGATGGCCATAACCGGCGAGGCCGACGGCTCACCGATGAAGGTCGGTGTGGCGCTCGCTGACGTCGTTGCCGGGAAGGACGCCGCCATCGCCATCCTGGCCGCGCTCTCGACGCGCTACCGCACCGGCCGCGGTCGCCACGTGGTAACATCGCTCGCCCAGAGCGCTTCGGCGGCGCTCGTGAACGTCGCGCAGAACGTCCTCGTTACCGGGCGCGATGCGCCGCGGTGGGGGAACGCGCACCCCAACCTCGTCCCGTACGAGCTCTTCGAGGCCGCCGATCGATCCATCGTGATCGCGGTTGGGAACGACGCTCAGTGGCACGCCTGCGCGCTGGCGCTTGGGCTCGATGAACTGGCATCCGATCCACGGCTCACCACCAACGCGGGCCGACTGGAGCACCGTGAGGAGCTGGTGCTTGCCCTGGCCGAGCGCGTGCGAGTGGCACCCGCGGCGCACTGGCTCGGCCGCCTCGCGGAGTCTGGCGTTCCTGCGGGAGTGGTGCGGAGTGTTCGTGAGTCGTTGCACGATGTGAATGCCTCGCCGCTCACGGGAGTCGCGCCGAGCGTCCCCGGCGAGGTTCGCTTCCCGCCGCCGCTCCTGGACGAACATGGTGCGGCGATCCGCCGGCTGGGGTGGGGTATCTTCGCCGACGAGGACGCGTCGTAGCCATGCGCTACATCGGCAACAAGACGCGGCTCCTCGGCTTCATCCAGCGCGCGGCGGAGTCCGTGGGGCTCACGCCCGGCAGTATGCACGACGCCTTCTCCGGGACGGCGTCCGTCGGTCGCGCATTCAAGGAGCTCGGGTGGCGGGTCGCCTCCAGCGACATCATGACCTACTCCTACGTCTTCCAGCGTGCCTACGTGGTCTCGCAGCGAAGTCCGAGCTTCGCGGAGCTCCGCTCCGGGGTGGCGGATCTGCGTTCGACACTTCGCTCCGCGCGCTTTCGCGAGGCGTTGGCCAGGCGTCGCGCGCGGCTGGACGGCGCCGCCTCTCCGGGAAGCGCGCTCGACGCGATCGCCGAGTACCTCTCGGCGTGTATAGAGCCCGAGCGGGGCTTCATGACCTGCCACTACTCGCCGTGCGGCGGCCGGATGTACTTCACCGAGGAGAACGCCGGCCGTATCGATGCCATCCGCCGCCGCCTCCACGAGTGGCGCGCCGAGGGCCTCCTGGATGACGACGAATTCTTCATCCTGCTGGCAGCTCTGATCGAGGCTGCCGACCGGGTGGCGAACACCGCCGGCGTCTACGCCGCGTACATAAAGAGTTGGCAGCCCAACGCACTCCGCCCGCTGACGCTCGTTCCACTCGCGCCCGTGCGCGGTCCGCGCGGTGCCCGTGCCCACCAGGCCGACGCCGCGACCGTGGCCGCGACGCTCGGTCCCGTGGACCTGCTATATGTGGATCCCCCCTACAACTCCCGTCAGTACGCCGGCTACTACCACGTGCCCGAGATAATCGCTCGCGGCTGGTTCGACGGTGCTCCGGCGATCGCGGGCAAAACCGGCCTGCTTGCCCAACGCGAGCAGCGCAGCGCGTGGTGCTCCGCCCGCAAGGTGGAGGGCGCCCTGGAAGAGCTTCTCGAGGCCACCAGCGCCCGCCACATCCTGGTGAGCTACAACACCGAGGGCCTGCTCCCGGAAGACTCGATGCTCTCCATCCTCGCCCGCTTCTCCACCGACCGCCACGTCCGCCGCTTCACCCACACTTACCGCCGCTACCGCGCCGACTCCGACCACTCCCGCCGCCGCTTCCGCGAGGGTGAGCTGAAGGAGGTGCTGTACTACGCGAGGCTGGCGGGGTAGGGGTCCGACGGGGTCAGGTCTTTAATTTCGAGGGGGCTGAGCATTCGCTCAGCCCCCTC
>JBIQMO010000281.1:0-4594 GCA_044463245.1 Gemmatimonas aurantiaca | reverse complement strand
CCGAATCTACCCACACTTTTCCCCGAAGACCCGAAATTAAAGACCTGACCCCGTCGTCATGACCCCGAGAAGACAGGAAGCGTGGTGCGCGATGCGCTACGTGCGCTGACGGCGGACTCGATGATTCCGCCGCCCAGAATGCGCTCTCCGTCGTAGATCACCAGCGACTGCCCCGGCGTGATCGCGGCAACCGGCTCGTCGAGCGCGAGCTCGATCTCATCGCCGTCGCTGCGGAGCACTTCGGCCGCGGCCGGCGCGGCGCGGTGACGCACCTGGAGCTGCACGTGCGAGCCGACCGCGGGCGCCTCGTCCACCAGCCAGTTCACCTCGCGCGCGATCACTCCGCGACCCAGCAGCTCATCGCGTGGACCGATCACGACCTCGCGCGTCCCAGGACGGATGGCGATCACGAACATCGCCTCCCGATATCCGCCGGGAAGCCCGCGCCGCTGGCCGATGGTGAAGCGCGCGTAGCCGTCGTGCCGGCCGACGACGCGGCCGTCGGAGGTCACGAAGTCACCCGGCGATAGCGCCGGGGTATCGGCGCCGAGGTGGCGCGCGATCACCTTCGCGTGATCGCCATCGGGGACGAAGCAGATGTCCTGGCTCTCCGGCTTCTCGGAGACGACGCGCAGCCCCAGTTCGCGCGCGAGCTGGCGCGTGTCGTCCTTCGTGAGCTCGCCCACCGGGAGGAGCATCCGCCGTACGACAGCGCGGTCGATCCCCCAGAGGAAGTAGCTCTGGTCCTTGGTACGATCACTCCCGCGGTGCAGCTCACCGTTGACCGAGCGTGCGTAGTGGCCGGTGGCGATGTACTGCGCATCGAGCGCATCCGCCTTGTGGAGGAGGTCGCGGAACTTTGTGAAAGTGTTGCAGCGCACGCAGGGGATAGGCGTACGCCCCGCTGCGTACTCGCTCACGAAGTTGCCGATCACGTCGCGGCTGAACGCGCTCTCGAGGTTGAGCACGTAGTGCGGCACGCCGATGCTCTCGCAAACGCGGCGCGCGTCGTCGATGGAGTCGAGCGAGCAGCAGGGGCGATCGGGCACGTCGTCGCCATAGCAGAAGAGCTTCATCGTGGCGCCGATGACGTCGTAACCCTGGCGTGCGAGCACGGCCGCGGCAACGGAGGAGTCGACTCCTCCGGACATTGCCACCAGGACTCGTTCACGCACGACGATCAGCTCGCGACGCTAGAGAGACGCCGCGCCTTGTCGATGAGGGCCGGGAAGAGCTCGGCCACGCGAGCCACGCCCTCCTCGGTGGTGAGCGGGCCGAGACTCATGCGCACCGCTGCGCCAGCGAGCTCGCGCGGGACGCCGATGGCGGTGAGCACGTGCGAAGGCTCCACGCTCCCGCTCTGGCACGCCGAGCCCGAGGAACACGCCACCCCCGCGAGATCGAGCGCCAGCAGGAGCGACTCGCTGTCGGTGCCGGGCACGGAGATGTTGAGGACGTGCGGCGCGCGTGGAGCGCCCTTTCCGTTCACGACGGCATCGGGTATGCGCTCGAGGAGCGCGGCCTCGAGACGATCGCGCAGCTCGCCGACGCGACGGACTTCCTCCTCGCGCTCCGCCACCGCCAGCTCGGCGGCGGTGGCGAGTCCCACCGCAAAGGCGACGTTCTCCGTACCGGGACGCACGCCGCGATTCTGTGCGCCGCCGAAGAGCAGCGGCTCGTATGGCGTACCGCGCCGGATGAAGATCGCGCCGATCCCCTTCGGCGCACCGATCTTGTGACCCGAGATGGAGAGGATGTCGATAGGCACGGAGCGCACGTCGATGTGCACCTTGCCGAACGCCTGCACGGCGTCGGTGTGGAACACCGCGCCTCTCTCCTTCGCGAGCGGGGCGAGCTCCTCGATCGGCTGCATCGCGCCGATCTCGTTGTTCACCCACATGACCGAGCAGACGGCGGTATCTTCCCGCACATTGGCCTCGAAGGAATCGCGATCGACGATTCCGGCGTGACTCACCTCGAGGAGGCGCTCCTCGGCGCCCTCGCGCGCCGCCTGATGCACCGCGCCGAGGATGGCCTTGTGCTCGATCGGCGTGGTGACGACGGCCGTTCTTCCTTCCGTGCGACGCGCGTGGAAGGTGGCGAGGATGGCGAAGTTGTCGCTCTCGGTGCCGCCGGATGTGAAGCAGATCTCGTCTGGCCTGGCGCCGAGACAGCGTGCCAGCCGCTCACGCGCCGCGTCCAGCGCGGCCCTGGCCTCACGCCCCCAGCGGTGCATGCTCGAAGGGTTCCCGAAGCGAGGCCCGAAAAAGGGCCCCATCGCCTCGAATACCTCCCGCCGCACCGGCGTAGTCGCCGCGTGGTCCATGTAGATGGGAGTGAGCATGGCCGAAACTTAACGGCGGCGTGGGAGAGAGGGGAGGGAGAGAGCAGACGACGGGGTCAGGTCTTTAATTTCTAGTCCCGTGGACGGCCGTCCACGGGACTAGAAATTAAAGACCTGACCCCGTCGGCATCATCACTCCCTCTCCCACGGCACGAACACGCTGCCCTCATCCTCGGGGGCGTGGCGGTCGGAGTCGGGGAGGAGGGACTCGAGGTCGGCGCGGTCGAGCGCTTCGCGCTCGAGGAGGGCGTGGGCGATGCAGTCGAGGGTGTCGTGGCGATCGGCCAGGATCGAGCGCGCGCGGTCGTGCGCTTCGGCCATGAGGCGCTGGACTTCGGCATCGATCACGCGCGCGGTCTCCTCGCTGTAATTGCGGTCGTCGCCCTGGAAGGGCGTGTCCAGAAATCGCGAACCGGCGGGACGACCGAAGGTGATCGCGCCAAGCCTGCTCATCCCGAAGCGGGTGACCATCTGTCGAGCGGTCTCGGTGGCGCGCTCGAGATCGTTGTGCGCGCCGGTGGAGAAGTCTTCCAGCGCGATCTCCTCCGCGGCGCGTCCTCCGAGCATCACGCAGAGGCGATCGAGGAGCTCATCCTGCGTCACGAGGTAGCGATCCTCGGTCGGTAGCTGGAGCGTGGTGCCGAGCGCTCCGATGGAGCGTGGGATGATCGAAACGCGATGAACGGGGTCGGCGTGCTTGACGGAGAGCGCGACGAGCGCGTGACCACTCTCGTGATACGCCACACGGCGCTTCTCATCGTCGCTCATCACGCGTCCCTGCCGCTTGAGGCCGAGCTGGATGCGGTCCATCGCCTCTTCGAAGTCCTCCTGGTACACGCCGCTCGCTCCACGTCGACCCGCTGCCAGTGCGGCCTCGTTGACCACGTTGGCGAGATCGGCACCGACCATACCGACGCTGCGCTGCGCGACGACCGAGAGCTCGACATCGCTCGCCAACTTCACG
The DNA here is from genome assembly GCA_044463245.1 of Gemmatimonas aurantiaca. GTDB lineage: Bacteria > Gemmatimonadota > Gemmatimonadetes > Gemmatimonadales > Gemmatimonadaceae > JADGGM01. The sequence continues at coordinate 1,286 of JBIQMO010000281.1, read as the reverse complement.
TGTGCGGTGTGCACGCGCAGAATGGCCAGGCGTCCCTCGACGGTGGGGCGGTCCACGACTACCTGCCTGTCGAAGCGGCCCGGGCGCAGCAGTGCGGGGTCGAGCACTTCCGGTCGGTTGGTGGCCGCCATGATGATGACGCCGCGCTCCGAGTTGAAGCCGTCCATCTCGACGAGGAGTTGATTGAGCGTCTGCTCGCGCTCGTCGTGCGTGGCCATCGCGGCGACGCCGCCGCGCGCCTTGCCGATCGCGTCGAGCTCGTCGATGAAGATGATGCACGGCGCTTTCTCCTTGGCCTGCTCGAAGAGCGAACGCATCCGCGCCGCGCCGACGCCGACGAACATCTCGACGAACTCGGAGCCGGAGATCGAGAAGAAGGGGACCTTCGCCTCACCGGCAACGGCGCGCGCGAGCAGGGTCTTCCCGGTACCGGGCGCGCCAACGAGCAGTACCCCCTTGGGGATCCGAGCGCCGAGCGCCCGATATTTCGCGGGGCTCTTGAGGAAGCTGACCACCTCCTCGAGCTCGGCTTCGGCCTCGTCCACGCCAGCTACGTCGGCGAAGGTGACGCGCTCTTCCGCGTTGCGATCGTAGATCTTCGCCTGCGTCTTACCGAAGTTGAGTGGTCCGCCTCTGCGCGACATCCGGTGCATGGCGAACCAGTACAGGGCGACGAGCAGCAGAAGCGGGGACCAGCTCAGGAGTACCGTGCCGAGTCCGCCACTCTCGGCTTCCTTCCCCGAGAAGACGACGCCGTGACTCTCCATTTCCTGGACGAGCGTCGAGACATCCAGATCGGGGATGCGCACAGTGGAGATCGCGTCGACCGTGCGCACCCCGGTGGCGGTGGTGTCCTCGAGCGTGGTGCCGGAATCGAGCCGCGCCACGATATGATCGGCGCCGAGAGTAGCCGAGTGTATGTGGCCGGCTCTGAGCTCGGAGAGGAATTCACTGTACGTGACCTGCTTCGGCTTCACCGGCCGAAGCAACAGTGCCTGCACGATCCAGAAGAATGCAAGGGCGCCGAGGATCCAGACGATCGTTACGGCGATCTGGTGTTTGCGGAGCGGGTTCATCGGGCGTCAATCACGCTGTTAACGCTTATACAGTACGCACTTATGGAGCCATCAGGTGGGTGGTTGGTACCATCTCGGGGCTCGGGCGATCTCGTCTTCTCCTGCGGGGGGCGAGCATCGGGATTGTGGGGCTGGGTGTGTTGCGGGGGCCTGGTTGTCATCGATGAAATGAAATTCAACAGAGTCGGTGATTGAAATTGCACATTCGGT
>JBIQMO010000280.1:0-4597 GCA_044463245.1 Gemmatimonas aurantiaca | reverse complement strand
AGCTGGGCGGAGGACGCCGGCGCCTCGAGGCGCAGCACGCGAAGGGGAAGCTCTCGGCGCGCGAGCGACTGGACATCCTGCTCGACGAGGGGAGCTTCGTCGAGCTGGATCGCTTCGTAACGCACCGTTCCACCGACTTCGGGCTGGACGAGCAGCACATCTACGGCGACGGCGTGGTCACGGGCTACGGCCGCATCGACGGGCGACTGGTCTACGTCTTTTCGCAGGACTTCACCGTGCTCGGTGGCTCCCTCTCCGAGGCGCACGCGGAGAAGATCTGCAAGATCATGGATCTGGCCATGCAGAACGGCGCGCCCGTCATAGGGCTCAACGACTCCGGCGGAGCGCGCATCCAGGAGGGCGTCGTCTCGCTCGGCGGGTACGCCGACATCTTCCTGCGCAACACGCTGGCTTCGGGGGTGGTGCCGCAGATCTCCGCCATCCTCGGCCCGTGCGCGGGCGGCGCGGTGTACTCGCCGGCCATCACGGATTTCGTATACATGGTGCGCGGCACGTCGTACATGTTCGTCACCGGCCCGAACGTGGTGAAGACGGTGACGCACGAGGATGTGACGATGGAGCAACTCGGCGGCGCCGACGCGCACGCGAGCACCTCCGGAGTCGCGCACTTCGTACACGACTCCGAGTTCGCGTCGCTCGGAGCGATCCGCGACATCTTCCGCTACATCCCGTCCAACAATCTGAGCGAGCCGCCGCGCGGCGCCGGCACCGATCCGCGCGACCGCCGCGACGCGGCGCTCCTCGACATCGTCCCCGACAATCCCAACCGTCCGTACGACATGCGCGATGTGATCCGTCGCGTGGTGGACGACGGCGACTTCTACGAGGTGCAGGCCGACTACGGCCAGAACATCCTCTGCGGATTCGCCCACCTGGGCAGCTACTCGGTGGGCGTCGTCGCCAACCAGCCGGCGGTGCTCGCGGGAGTGCTCGACATCAACGCTTCCATCAAGGGCGCGCGCTTCATCCGCTTCTGCGATGCCTTCAACATCCCGCTCGTTACCTTCGAGGATGTCCCCGGCTTCCTCCCCGGCGTGGCGCAGGAGCACGGCGGGATCATCAAGCACGGCGCCAAGCTCCTCTTCGCGTACTGCGAGGCCACCGTTCCGAAGCTCACCGTCATCACTCGCAAGGCATACGGCGGCGCGTACGACGTCATGAGCAGCAAGCACATCCGCGGAGACTTCAACTTCGCCTGGCCCACGGCCGAGATCGCGGTGATGGGCCCGAAGGGTGCGGTGGAGATCCTCTTCCGAAAGGAGATCGGCGAGAGCGACGATCCGCAGGCGGCGATGGACGAGAAGATCGAAGAGTACCGCGCCAAGTTCGCGCACCCGTACATCGCGGCGAGCCGTGGCTACGTGGACGACATAATCGACCCGCGCGAGACGCGCCCGCGCCTGATAGACGCGCTCGACACGCTGCAGAGCAAGCGCCAGCACAACCCACCCAGGAAGCACGGGAACATTCCGCTCTGATGAGCGCCACTCTACCCGACGTCATCGCGCCGCGCCCCTTCCGGAAGGTACTCGTCGCCAACAGGGGCGAGATCGCGCTCCGCGTGGTCCGCGCCTGCAGGGAGCTGGGAATCGAGGCGGTGGCGGTCTACAGCGATGCCGATGCGCGCGCACCGCACGTGCGCGAGGCGGACGAAGCGATTCGCATTGGCGAGTCGCCATCGAAGGACAGCTACCTTCGCGGGGATCGGATCATCGAGGCGGCGCTGCGCACGGGCGCGGAGGCGATCCATCCCGGCTACGGTTTCCTCTCCGAGAGGGAGAGCTTCGCGCAGGCAGTCGTGGATGCGGGGCTCGTATTCGTGGGGCCTCCGCCCTCGGCGATCGCCGCGATGGGAAGCAAGACCGAAGCGCGCCGCCTCGTGAGCGCGGCTGGCGTGCCGGTGGTGCCCGGCACCACCGAGCCGCTGCGCGATGCACGCGAAGCGGAGCACATCGCCGAGAGCTTCGGCTACCCCATCCTCCTCAAGGCCGCCGCTGGTGGGGGCGGGAAGGGGATGCGCGTGGTGCACGAAGCAGGCGCGCTCTCGTCAGCGCTCGACGCCGCGCGCCGTGAGGCGCTCAACGCGTTCGGCGACGATGCCGTGTACATCGAGAAGTACATCGTCGGTCCGCGCCACGTGGAGATCCAGGTGCTCGGCGACGCGCACGGCAACATGCTCTCGCTCGGCGAGCGCGAGTGCTCGATCCAGCGGCGCCACCAGAAAATGATCGAGGAAGCGCCGAGCGTCGCCGTCACCCCGGAACTGCGCCGCGAGATGGGCGAGACGGCGGTGCGCGCAGCGCGCGCCGCCGGCTACGTGAACGCGGGAACGTGCGAGTTTCTTCTCGACCGCGAAGGGAAGTTCTACTTCCTCGAGATGAACACCCGCCTGCAGGTGGAGCATCCGGTGACGGAGCTCGTGACGGGGCTGGATCTCGTGCACTGGCAGCTGCGCATCGCCGCGGGGGAGCGTCTCCCCTTCCGTCAGGAAGAGATGGTGCCGCGCGGCTGGGCGATCGAGTGTCGCATCACCAGCGAGGATCCGGCCAACGGCTTCCTGCCATCCACCGGCGACATCACCTACCTGCGCCTCCCGGGCGGTCCCGGGATCAGGTGGGACGGAGGGATCGGGATCGGGACCCGGGTGGAGCTCTTCTACGATCCGATGCTCGCCAAGCTCATAGTGTGGGCGCCCTCGCGCCCCGAGGCGATCGCGCGGATGCACCGCGCGCTGCTCGAGCTCACCATCCAGGGAGTGGATACATCGCGCGACTTCCACCTGCGAGTGATGGAAGACACCGAGTTCCAGCGCGGTGAGATCGGCATCCAGTGGCTGGAGGAGCGGCTGCCGTCGCTCTTGTCGGTCGCGCCTCCCGAGAGTGGAGAGCTGGCGGCCATCATCGCGGCCGCGCTCCTCGCCGAGCGCGATCGCGCGCTGCGCTCGCGTCCGGCGGTGAATGGCTCGGCGCCAAGCCACTCGGCGTCGGCCAACGGCTGGCGCGCCGCCGCGCTGCGCGAAGGGATCGGCGGAGGTGGCGAGTAGTGCCGGTCGCGCGTCTGGAGATCGACTCGATCGCGGCGGGCGGTGACGGTGTGGCGCGGGCGGATGGCTTCGTGGTCTTCGTTCCGCGCACCGCGCCAGGCGATGTGGCGGACGTGGAGTGGTCGGCGAAGGGTCGCTTCGGGCGCGGCCGCGCCACCACGCTGGCTGTAACATCGCCCATTCGTGTGAGCCCGCCGTGCGAGCACTACGTGCGGGATCGCTGTGGCGGCTGCCAGTTGCAGCACATGAGCTACGCGTCGCAGCTCGAAGCAAAGAGCGCGATCGTGCACGACGCACTCGAGCGAATCGCCAGGCGGAAAGTGGAAGCACCCCGCGTGCGACCCAGCGCCAGGGAGTGGCGCTACCGGCGCAAGCTCACCCTGGCGCTGCGCCGCCGCGGAGACCGGTGGATCGCGGGACTGCACGCCTACGACTCGCCCGACAGCGTCTTCGAGCTGCGCGACTGTCCCATCACCGAGGAAGCGGTGGTCGCCGTATGGCGCTCGATCATGGGCGCGTCCGACGATCTCCCGCGCGCCACGGAGCTCCGTGGCTCCGTACGCGCGAGCGATGCCGGCTTCTCCTTCGTGCTGGAGGGCGGCACGCGCTGGCCGCGCGCGGAGCGACTGCTCGAGCGCGTGCCGGCGCTCTCCGCGATCTGGTGGGTTCGCGAGGATGCACACGAACCGGAGCTCGTGGCGCACCGAAAGAGTGCAGCGCGCGACGCGGAGAGTGCGCGTGAGGACTTGCAGCCGCGCGCTGCAGTCGCGCCCACCGCCGCCGAGCGAGCTGACGACGATGACGCCATCCCCGGTGCCTCGTTCGAGCAGATCAACGCTTCCGTCGCGGGGGAGCTCGGTCGCTACGTGCTGGAGCGCGTCGCGTCGCACGAGCCGCGCACGGTGGTGGATGCTTACTCCGGCACTGGAGAGCTGGCGTCGGCGCTTTCGCGCGCTGGTATCCGCGTGACCGCCATCGAGCTCGACAGCGCGGCCGCCGCGCGCTGCGGCGACCTGCTCACCGGCGAATCGCGCTCGATCGCCGCGCGCGTGGAGGACGCGCTCCCCTCGGCGCTCCCCGCGGACGTGGTAGTGCTCAACCCCCCGCGCCGGGGAGTGGACGAGCGCGTCACAACCGAGCTCCAGGAGCGCGCACCCGAGACGCGAGCGATCGTCTACGTGAGCTGCAACCCCGCCACGCTCGCACGCGATCTGGCGCGTCTCCCCCGCTGGCGGATCGCATCGCTGGTGGCCTTCGACATGTTCCCGCAAACCGCGCACGTGGAGAGCGTGTGCGAGCTGATCCCGGAGGCGGCGTGAAATACATCGTGAGCGTCGGTGGCGAGCGCACCGCGATCGAGCTGGACGGCGGCGAGGTCAAGCTCGACGGCCGGTCGGTTCCCGTGGCGCTGGCCGACGTGGAGGGCACTCCCGTGCGGCTGGTACACGTGGGCGACCGCGTCTACCGCGTGATAGTCCGTGAGCGCGCCGGCCGCGGCTCCTACACGCTCTGGCTGGACGGCTTCAACTACGC
>JBIQMO010000279.1:0-4624 GCA_044463245.1 Gemmatimonas aurantiaca | reverse complement strand
CGTATGAGCGACCGCTCATACGGCTCGAAATTAAAGACCTGACCCCGTCGGCCCCGGAACCCTGCAGTTCCCCGGGCACATCACCTGCATCCATATCCCCTGGATTTCACAGGAGTGATGGATGGCTCGAAAGGCTACCTGGAAACCACATACGGAGCATGGGGAGCTCGGCAGCAAGGAACGCGAGAAGCTGCCCGATGATGTGTTCGCCTTCCCCAAGCAGCGCAAGGAACCGCTGACCGATGCCAGACACGTGCAGAACGCGCTCGCGCGATTCGACCAGATCGAAGGCGTGTCGGACGAGGATAGGGAGTTGGCGTTCTCCAACATAAAGAAGGCAGCCAGACACTACGGTCTGAATGTGGAGGAGTCGGACTGGCACCAGTTGGGGAGGCACCCGCACACGGACAATCCGGCGCACTGAAGCGTGATCGTGCTATTGGCTGACGTTCGGCGGTGAGCCGTGCGCGAGATCCAGTTCGCGCGTCTCGCCGGGACGTAGTATCCACAACTCCTCATCGGGAAGACCCGCAGCCCTCCAGGCGTCACGCATCCGTCTGGGGGGCTCGTCCATCGGCTCATCTGTGAGCTTGAACGTTCCCCAGTGGATGCCGAGCGCGATGCGGGGAGGCCGCGATGAGCCTCGCGCATCGAGAGAGTCGCCGCTCGCCTCTACATACGCGCGTACAGCCTCCTCCGGGTCTACGTGCACGCGCTCCATGAACCAGCGTGGGTCGTAGGCTCCGATGGGTATCAGTACGATATCGAACGGTCCGTAACGCTCGCCTATCCTTGCGAACTCCGGATGGTAGGCGGTGTCGCCGGCGAAGAAGAGCGCGTGGCCGGTGGCGCGCACGGTCCAGCCGCACCAGAGCGTGCGCATCCGATCGGTAAAGCCACGTGCGCTGAAGTGGCGCGCCGGTGTGCAGGCAATGCGCGCACCGCCGACCAGGTTCTCCTCCCACCAACCGAGCTCCGTCACCTCGCGCACACCCCAGCGACGCAGAACACGCTCGAGTCCGAGCGGCGCCATCCACCGTGCCCGTGGTTGCAGTCGCGCGAGCCGCCGCACGGTGCGTGAGTCGAGGTGGTCGTAGTGGTTGTGTGAGAGGAGCACGATGTCGATCGGGGGGAGCGATTCGATCGCTGCTCCCGGCGGAACGACACGGCGCGGGCCGAGCGCGCGGAACGGCGATGCGCGATCGCTCCAGATCGGATCGGTGAGGATGTTGAGTCCACCGATCTGCACCAGCACCGTCGAGTGCCCGATCCATGTGGCGCTCAGCGTGTCACGCGGTGCACGCGGATCATGGAAGGCCGGCGTAGCGCCCTCGAATCGCGGGATATCCGCGCGCGACGATCGCGGGCTCCGGCCGCGCTCGCGGCTCCAGCGGAGAACATCGCGCCAGCCGTGCGGCGGCTGCGCTCCTGGCCAGGGGTTGGTGAAGCGGCGGCGATTCATCGTGTGAGGTTAGCTGGCACCGTCTGGAAAGAGAACCCGTAGGCCCGCTCCCGTCCCGAGTATGAGGTGATGCGGCTCCTCGCGTGGGGCGAAGAGCTCTGCTCTTCGACGTATCGAAAATCGCATGCGAGTCTCAGATAATGGGACATATTGCCATATTTTTCGCCATCCACTTGCGGTCGAGCACGATTGAAATAGGATTGTTTACGTCGCGCTCTCACCGCCTCGAGGCGCGATTCCCCCACGCGACGTGGCCCTCTCGCCGGACTGCCAGCCATCCCGGTAATCAGGTCGTCCACGGTCGAATCCTCGGAAGCAATCCTCGGAAGCAATCCTCGGCGGCAGCTCATCGCCAAAGTCCCCAGCAATACCCGGAGGCATGATGTGGCACCCTGTTGTCGTTCGCGCGCCCAGATCCGCGTGCGATTCCCGGTCGCACGGACCCGGTATCTCTCTGGCACTGCTCATGGTGGTGCTGGCGGTATTCTCGTTGCCGGCCAGTTCCGGCGCGCAGGAGGCCAACACGGGCCAGATAGCCGGCATCGTGAGCGACTCGGCTACCGGACAACCGCTCGCGTCCGTCTCGGTCTCAGTGGCCGGTACGACCCTCGGCGGCCTGACTGACGCCTCCGGCCACTACGTCATCAACCGCGTGCCCGCGGGGACGCATTCACTGGAAACGCGCCGGATCGGCTACTCGCCCAGGATCATTCCCGGAGTGAACGTCACCGCCGGGTCGGCGGTGACGGTGAACATCAAGCTGCTGGCCGCCGCGCTCACGCTGGAGGCCGTGGTCACCACGGGCGTGGTGGATCCCACGAGCGGCACGCGCGTCCCCTTCACCGTAGGCCACGTGGACGCTGCGGATGCTCCGGTGCCGGCTTCCGACGCTATGGAGACCATCCAGGGCAAGGTCGCCGGCGTCTCGGTGCTCCCGTCTGGCCAGCCGGGTGGCGGCACCGAAGTTCTGCTCCGCTCGCCCACGAGCATCAACAAGTCGAACAGCCCACTCATCATCGTGGACGGCGTGATCCTCAGCCAGTCGTTCGATGGGTCGAGCGCCGATCTCGAGTCGCTGGACATCGAGAGCGTGGAAGTCGTGAAGGGCGCGGCCGCTGCATCGCTCTACGGGTCGCGCGCATCGGCCGGCGTCATCTCCATCAAGACCAAGCGCGGCGCGGGACTCCCCGCCGGTCCGCCGCGGGTGACTGTGCGCTCGGAGTACGGCGACAACGCGCTCGCCGGGAAGATCCACTGGGCGCGTTACCAGTACTACATGACGAATGCCGCCGGACACTACATCGACGCGAGCGGCGCCGAGGTCGATCGCGCGGATCGCGTCCCCGACTCGGTCTTCCGGCGCTTCCAGGACAACCCGTATCCCGATCCCGTCTACGACCAGGTAGACCGCTTCTTTCATCCGGGGAACACCTACAAGAACTCGGTGAGCGTCGCGCAGAATACCGGCAAGACGAATTGGAGGCTCTCGGTCGTCGACTCCAAGCAGGACGGCGTGGTGCTCAACAGCGGCGCCTACAAGCAGACCAACTTCCGACTCAACCTCGACACCCGTCTCCGCGACGACCTGCGCGTGTCGGCTAGCGGCTACCACAGCATCTCGCACCGGAACGAGCTGTACGGCGACACGTTCTTCGACCTGATCAACCAGGCGCCCGATGTGAACCTGCTGGTGCCGGATCCCGATGGCACGCCGTACATCTATCAGGGCGATCCCGAAGGTCGTGAGGAGAACCCGCTGTACGTACTCGCCACCGAGGACAACGAGCGGCGTCGCGCGCGCACGCAGGGGGGCTTCGCCGCGCACTACACGCCGCTGAAGTGGCTGACCTTCGATGCCGACGTCAGCTACGACCGCTCCGACCGCCGCCTGGAGTACTTCCTCGACGAGGGAATCAAGACCGAGGGCGCCAATGGTAAGCCCGGCCCCGGCGAGATCGAGCAGACCGTCGGCACCACCGACGCGCTCAACGCGTCGGCGAGCGCCAACCTGATCGGCGTTGTCGGCCCGCTCACGCTGCGCAGCACGCTGCGCGCGCTGGTGGAGCGCGAGAACAACCGCCGCACGGAAGCCACCGGCACCGGATTGGCCACGCCGGGGGTGTCCAACCTCGAGAACGCGTCGGATCGAACGCTGGAATCCTCGCTGGAGACGATTCGTTCGACCGGCTACTTCATCACACTGGGAGCGGACTATCTCGGGAAGTACATCTTCGATGGACTCGTCCGGCGCGATGGAAGCTCGCTTTTCGGACCGGATGATCAGTGGAATAACTATTACCGCGCCAGCGTATCGTGGCGGATGGCCGAGGAGAAGTGGTGGCCCTTCGCGGCGATAACCGAGTTCAAGCCGCGTTACTCGCGCGGCACCGCTGGCGGGCGACCCGACTTCGAGGACCATTACGAGACCTTCTCGTTCCTCCCGGGCGGCGGCCTGACCCTGCAGACGTTGGGCAACTCCCATCTGAAGCCGGAGCTCGCGACCGAGACCGAGATCGGTCTGGACATGATCATAAAGGACCGCTACTCGCTGCAGATCACCCACGCCAGCACGCGCGTGGAGGATCAGCTCATCGATGTGCCTCTCGCCAAGGTGTACGGCTACCAGCGGCAGTGGCAGAATGCCGGTACTGTCGAAGGCAACACGTGGGAGGCGACCTTCCAGGCGCAGATTCTCCGCCGGCCCAACCTGAGCTGGCGCGCCGGTCTGGTGTTCGACCGCTCGCGCAATAAGATCACCAAGTTCGACCTCCCCTGCTTCACCACCAACACGATCGCCTACCGTTGTGCGGGCGAGACGCTTGGCGCGATGTACGGCTTCCACTTCGCGAATTCCATCAACGAGCTTCCCGCAGGTGCCCAGGCACGGGCCTCGGAATTTCAGCGTAACGACGATGGGATTCTCGTGTGGGTCGGCCCGGGCAACGCCTATACAGAGGGTGAGTCGAAGAGGCTCTGGGGTACCTCGGCCACGATCGGCGGCTCGAACTACAGCTGGGGAATGCCCATCACGCAACTCAGCGACGAAGGGAATCCCGCGGTTGTCAGGATCGGTGACGGCAACCCTGACTTCCACTGGGGGATCTCGAACCAGGTCACCTGGCGCAACTTCGACTTCTACGCGCTGGTCGATGCCAACGTCGG
>JBIQMO010000278.1:0-4638 GCA_044463245.1 Gemmatimonas aurantiaca | reverse complement strand
GGTTGACGGCGACGGCGGCTTCGCTGAAGCCGGTGGCGATGAGCTTGAGCTTGCCCGGATAGGTCGTGATGTCGCCGGCGGCCCAGATGCCGGTGCGGCCGGCTTCCATGGTGCTGCTCACGGCGATCTCGTTCTTCTCGAGGTTGAGGCCCCACTCGGCCATCGGGCCCAGGTCGCTCACGAAGCCGAGCATCGGGAGGATCGCGTCGACCTCGATCTGCTGCTGTGACTTGGCTTTGACATCGCGGATCGTGGCGCCGTGGAGCGCGTCTCCGTTGCCGTGCACTTCCACCAGCTCGTGGAAGGTCAGCAGGCGCGCACGCCCCGCGCTCGCCGCTTCCGAAACCGCCGACACGGTTGCGGCGTGAGCGCGGAAACGGTCGCTCCTGTGGATCAGCGTCAGCTCGGCGGCGCGGCCGAGGAGCTGGTGCGTCCAGTCGAACGCCGAGTCGCCGCCGCCGATGATCAGCACGCGCTGACCGCGGAAGGCCTCCGGATCGGTGACACGATCGAAGATCCCGCGGCCGTACCAGGGCTCGGCCGTGGGCTGCGGGAGCCGCCGCGGCGCGAAGGCGCCGATCCCGGCGGCGATGATAATGGCCCGCGTCGGGAAACGGTCGGTTTCCGTGACGAGCGTGAAGCTGCCGCCGTCATCCTCGAGAGCGACGACGCGCTGATTGAGATGCATCGCCGGTGAGAACTGGCGCGCCTGCTCGATGAGGGACCTGACCAGATCCTTCGCGAGGATGCGCGGGATGCCGGCCACGTCGAAGATGTACTTCTCCGGGTAGAGCGCCAGCAACTGTCCGCCCAGCTCCGGAAGGGCATCGACGATGCGCGCTGTCATGCCACGCATGCCGGCGTAGAAAGCGGCGAAGAGTCCGGTGGGCCCCCCGCCGATGATCGTTATGTCCGTGACCTCGTGGGGCATTGGCTTCGGAAGAATGTGAGCGACTCGAGCGGAGTGCCGGCCTTCATACGGTATCCCTGAAATATGCACGTACAAGACAACATAGCAGAAGCCAACATACTGGAGTACGCCGGCTCCTTCCGCCTCCTGCGCAAGATAGCGGTTGGCGGAATGGCCACCGTTTACGAGGCGGAGCAGCTCGGGCCCGAGGGGTTCGCCAAGCGCGTGGCCCTCAAGGTGATCCATCCTCGCTACGCGAAGGAGAGTACCTGGCTTCAGCTATTCATAGATGAGGCGAAGCTCTCCGCGAACCTCGTACACGGGAACATCGTTCAGATCTACCACCTGGGCGAGGTGGACGGGCAGTACTACATGGCCATGGAGTACATCAGCGGCCCCACCCTCCGGATGGTCATCGAACGGCACCGCGAGCTCGACCAGCGCATCCCACCGATGCTGGCCGCCTACATCGCCAGCCGCGTGTGCCGTGCGCTCGACTTCGCGCACAACTTCGTCGGCACCGATGGCAAGCGGCTCGACATCGTACACAGGGATGTGTCACCCAACAACATCATGGCCACCTGGGATGGGCACATCAAGCTCGCCGACTTCGGGATAGCCAAGGCCGCGACCTCGGTCGATCCCATGGCCGACACTCCGATGCTCATGATGGGAAAGAAGCACTACATGAGCCCCGAGCAGCTCCTCGCCCTGGATGTGGACGGTCAGAGCGACGTCTTCGCCGTGAGCGTCGTGCTCTACGAGCTCCTCTCCCTCGAGCCACTCTTCTTCGAAGAGTCCACCGACCTGCTCATCGACGAAGTGACCTGGCGTCCGCTCCGCAACATCCGCGACCTGATCCCCGACGTACCGACGGTGATCGAGGAGATCCTGAACGCGGGCCTCGAGCGCGACCCAGTCCACCGCCCGACCGCCGCGGTGATGGCGAGCGCCCTCGATCGCTGGTGCGAAGCACAGGACATCGTCGCTTCCCCCGACCGCCTGCAGGAACACCTCGCCACGATCTTCCCGAGCCACTTCCAGTCCGCCACGAGCACCGGCGAGCACACCCGCTTCTCCGCCTTCAACGGCCGCCTCCGCCGCCAACGCAATCCGAATCGAGGTTTCTGGGAGAGGTTGTTCGTCAAGGGGTAGGCGGGAGCCGACGGGGTCAGGTCTTTAATTTCGAGCCGTATGGGCAGTAGCCCATACGGCTCGAAATTAAAGACCTGACCCCGTCGGCCCTGAACGCTGAACCCTGTTACATTCCCCCTCCATGAAGATCTACACCAGGACAGGTGACAAGGGAGACACGGGGCTCTTTGGAGGGGGGAGGGTTTCGAAGAGTCACCCGCGGGTGGAGGCGTACGGAGACGTCGACGAGCTGAATGCGGTGATCGGGCTCGCGCGGTCGATAGAAATGATGCCGCGCATAGATGAAGTGCTGGTGCCCGTGCAGCGTGATCTGTTCAGCCTCGGCGCGTTGCTCGCGACGCCCGATCGCGAGAAGGTCCAGCGCCAGCTGGAGAAGGCGCGGATAGACGACGCTCGCGTGGCGGAACTGGAGCGCGCGATCGACGACGGCGAAGCGGAGCTCGAGCCGCTCACCGCTTTCATCCTTCCCGGTGGGACGCCCAAGTCGGCGGCGCTGCACGTAGCACGCACCGTTTGCAGGCGCGCCGAGCGCAAGGTGATCTCGCTCGGCGACGACGTGGACGTGCCGCCGATCGTGGTCAGGTATCTGAACCGACTTTCGGATCTCCTCTTCGTCCTCGCGCGCGTGGCCAACCGCCGCGCGGGCGCGCCGGAGGTAACCTGGTAGCTCCCGGTATCCGCTCGGTCGCCCTCCCCGGCTACCGCGTCGTCGTTTCGCCCGGCTCGCTGGACCATGCCGGTGCGCTGGTCCGCGACGCGGCGCCGGCGTACCGCTTCGCGATCATCACGGATGAGGTTGTGGGCCCACTCTACGCGCCGCGCGTGGCGGAGTCCTTCGGCGATGCGCGAGTCGACGTGCTCACCATCCCCGCCGGCGAGCACCACAAGACGCGCGAGAGCTGGGCGCGGCTCACCGACGAACTGCTGACGCTGGAATGTGGGCGTGACACTACCATCGTCGCACTCGGCGGCGGCGTGGTCGGCGATCTCGCGGGGTTCGTGGCCGCGACCTTCATGCGCGGCATCCCGGTGGTACAGCTACCCACGACGCTTCTTGCGATGATCGATGCATCGGTCGGCGGGAAGACCGGCGTGGATACACCGGCCGGGAAGAATCTCGTTGGCGCATTCCATCCGCCGTCGCTGGTTCTCTCGGATCCGTCGGTGCTCGCAACCCTCCCCGCCGCGCAGCTGCGCTCCGGCCTGGCGGAGGCGATCAAGCACGGCGTCATCGCCGATGAGCGCTACTTCGATCGTATAGTGGCCGATCTTCCTTCCCTGCTCTCGCGGCCATCGGGTACCGAGATGCTCGAGCTCATCGTCCGCAGCGTCGAGATCAAGGCGGACATCGTTGCTCGCGACGAACGCGAGGGCGGCGTGCGCAAGACGCTCAACTTCGGTCACACGATTGGCCACGCCATCGAGAGCGAGAGCGGCTATGCGCTCCTGCACGGTGAGGCGGTGGCGATCGGGATGGTGTTGGAGAGCGCGCTGGCGGAGCAGACCGGTACCGCCGAGCCCGGTACACTCCTTCGGGTGCGCGATGCTGTGGCGCGCGCTGGACTTCCTGCGGAGCGTCCGGAGGGGGTGTCAGCGGATCGAATACTCGCGGCGACCCGCAGCGACAAGAAGGCGCGTCGTGGGATGGCCGAGTTCGCGCTTCCGAAGCGGGTAGGTGAGATGGCCGGTGCAGAAACAGATTGGGCGGTGCGCATCGATGATGATGCGGTGCTCGCCGTGCTGAGCATCAAAAATGGTGCGTTCTTCGAATAACCGCCTTTGCCAACGTTAGGCGGTACGGCCCTCTAGAAGCATCTAATATATGTTTACCGGTCAATTCGGCAGTACTTCGCTTCGATATGGCAGGGAACGTTACTGTTGACCTAACCGGAATGCAGCGTTATCGTGGGCCACCAGGCAGTCATGTGGCGGCTGTCAACGCGAAGCCGCTCTCGGTTCGTCTACCTTAAGATCAAGGAACGGGGCGAGTATGGAGCATGTGGCCGAAAGTAGGTCCAGAGGGTTCTTTCGTTCGTCTCCCTCCACAGCTTTCGATCAGTACCTGCACGACATCCAGAAGCTTCCCCTGATCTCCGACCCCGCCGAAGAGCGCCGCCTGGCGCGACGGGCGCAGCAGGGTGACGAACTCGCCGCCGAGCGGCTCGTGACAGCCAATCTCCGGTTCGTCATCTCGTACGTCAAAAAGTACCAGGGCCACGGACTCGACCTGAGCGAGCTGGTGGCGATAGGAAACGAAGGCCTCCTGAAAGCGGTCAAGAAATTCGACCCCGATCAGGGGGTCAAATTTATTTCGTACGCGGTGTGGTGGGTCAGGCAGGCCGTCCTGAAGGCGCTCGCCGAGCAGACCCGCTCCGTGCGCATTCCGCTCAACCAGAACTCGCAGCTCATCAAGCTCGCGCGCGCCGAGACTGTCCTCGCGCAGGTTCTCAAGCGAGACCCCACCGACCAGGAGGTCGGGCGTCTCCTCGATGAATCGCCGGAGACCATCCGCGCGGCACGGCAGATGTCCTCCACCGAGGTCTCGCTCGACTCCCCCATCGATCGCTCCGACA
>JBIQMO010000277.1:0-4649 GCA_044463245.1 Gemmatimonas aurantiaca | reverse complement strand
GGGGGCTGAGCGACTGCTCAGCCCCCTCGAAATTCAAGACCTGACCCCGTCGCTCTCCCTCCCCCTGGCCCACCTGATGCATGACATCTCACCACCATGCCACTCAAGTACGACGACCTCGACCCTGAGACGCGAAAGTTCGCGCTGGCCGAGTTCGACAGCGACGTCGAGCGGGGGGCGCTCACGGTCTCGAGTCGAATAAGGCCGACCAGGACCGGCGACTACGAGTCGCTGCTTCGAGAGGCGCTCGCGTATTACGATGACCGCTGGCTCGAGGACCGCGTCGAGGACATGGTCGTGGACTTCGAGCTTCGCCGTACGCCGTCGGGTGCGACCACCACTGCGAAGCTGCCATCGTACGCGCCGCGAGTCCTGGCGGAGGGAGACTTCAACCGCTACTACATGCGCGGCGTTTGTGCGCGGGCGGTCGCCGAGGGACGAGGGGTGGTGGAAGTGTATCGCGCACGGGTTTCCGCGGAACCACGGCCCGAATCGAAGGAGCTGGAAGGACAGCGTCTGGATGCGGCAACGCTTCTCGAGGAGCTCAGGGCTCCCTTCTCCGATTCCGACGAGGGCCCACCGCTCGGAAAGCCGAATTCGGGGTTGAGCGTTCGACTCGTGTAGGAGCCGGGCCTTACGGACGAAAGTCACCCGGGGGTGCACCGATGGGTGCACCCCCGGGTGTCCAACTTTTCGGCTATGCAGTCACTCAGTCGTTGTCGCCGAGCCGCTCTTCGGCCTTGCCGAAGTTCTTCTGCATCTTGCCTTTCATCTCCTGCGCCTTGCCCTTGATCTGCTCGCTGGTGTCGTCCACGGCATCCGCCGCGGCCCCGCGCACCTTCCCCTCGACCTCCTTCGCGGAACCCTTCACCTGGTTCGAGATTCCTCGTTCGGTCATGTCGCGGTCGCGATCAGGATCCAGATCGTCACGATCGCGCCCGTGGCGTGTACGGTCGTCCATTGTTACCTCCTGCTTCGAATGGATACCGCGTGCGACGAGACACACGCGGTAGCGCCCGCGATGGGCGTCCGTGCACCAAAGAGTTTGGCAAGGCACATGCCGGCGGAGCTGTCCCCTCCTTGCGGATGCCGCGCGCGCGGGCGCATCCTCCGGTATTGGCCCGAACGAAAGCGGAATGCATGCCGCCGATCACCGGAGCGAGTGACGTGACGCAACCCGTACGCATCGAGCCGCCTGTTCGTCGAACGCTCCACGGCACCTTCGTGGTCAACGGCGAGCGGCACGAAGTGGCCTTCGCACCTCACAAGACCCTCCTCGAGCTCCTGCGCGAGGACCTCGCGCTCACTGGAACCAAGCACGGCTGCGAGCTCGGAGAGTGCGGCACCTGCACTGTGCTCGTCGACGGCGTTCCGATCCTCTCCTGCCTCGCGCTCGCGCAGGCGCACATGGGACAGGCGATAGAAACCGTGGAAGGGATGGCGGGTGCGAACGGCCTGCACCCCCTGCAAGATGCCTTCGCAAGGCTCGGCGCCGCGCAGTGCGGCTACTGCACGCCGGGATTCCTCCTCACCGCGCGTGCGCTGCTCGCCGACAACCCGAGTCCGTCGCGCGATGAGATCCGCGAAGCGCTCGGCGGGAACCTCTGTCGCTGTACCGGCTACCTCAAGATCTTCGAGGCGGTGGAGCTGGCGGCGAAGGAGATGCTCGATCGGCGCGACTCGCACGATGCCGCCAAACGCCCGGCCGCGAGCGAACGAGCATGAGCGACAACGGTAATCGCTCTTCGACCGCCGGAGTGGGCGGTGCTCCGCCGAGTGGCGCGCCGCCGCTGCACGACTCGAACGGCAAGTACAGCGTGGTGGGTACTCCGCGGCGAAAGGTCGATGCCGCCGCCAAGGTCACCGGCGAGCTGCGCTTCGCCGACGATCTCGCGCTCCCGCGCATGCTGCACTGCAAGCTGCTCCGGTCGCGATACCCGCACGCGAAGATCATCGCGATCGACACGAGCCGCGCGGAGAGTCTACCCGGCGTGATCGCGGTAATGACTGGGAAGGAGCTCCCGATCCCGTTCGGCATCCTCCCCGTATCGCAGGACGAGCACGCCCTGGCGCTCGATCGCGTGCGCTTCGTGGGCGACGCCGTCGCCGCGGTCGCGGCACTCGATGAGGACACCGCCGCCGAGGCGTGTACGCTGATCGATGTGCGTTACGAGGAGCTCCCGTCCATCGCGTCCATGGACGACGCCATCGCCGCGCCCCAGCCGCAGCTCCACGACTACGCCGACGATGGCAACGTCCACAAAGTCATCTCGCTCGACTTCGGCGGCGTGGACGAGGCCATGGCCACGGCGGACCACGTCCGCGAGGACATGTTCTTCTACGAGGGGAACACTCACCTCCCGATGGAGCAGCACGCGTCGCTCGCGCAGTGGTCCACCGATGCGAAGCTCACCGTCTGGTCGAGCACGCAGACGCCACACTACCTGCACCGCGCGCTGGCGAAGGTCCTCGAGATGGACCCGGCGCGCATCCGCGTGATCGCCACGCCCAACGGCGGCGGCTTCGGCGGGAAGTCGGACCCCTTCGGCCACGAGATCGTGGTCGCCGCCCTCGCTCGGAAAACCGGGCGCCCGGTGAAGATCGCGCTCACACGCGAGGAGGTGTTCTACTGTCATCGCGGTCGTCACCCGGTGCTGATGTGGATCCGCACGGGAGTGAAACGGGATGGGAGCATCGTGGCGATGGACTTCAAGTCCTTCCTGGACGGTGGCGCGTACGGCTCGTACGGTGTGGCGAGCGCGTACTACACCGGCGCGCTGCAGACCGTGACGTACCAGGTCCCGACCTATCGCTTCCGCGGCGCGCGAGTCTTCACCAACAAGCCGCCCTGCGGCCCCAAGCGCGGGCACGGCACACCGCAGCCGCGCTTCGCCGTGGAATGTCAGCTCGACAGAATTGCGGAGGATCTCGGGCTCGACCCGGCCGAGCTGCGCAAGCGCATCCTGCAGCCGGCCAACAGCGTCACCGCCAACTGGCTGCGCATCGGCTCCATGGGCCTCGGTCGCTGCATCGACGCGGTCGTGGAGGCGAGCGGGTGGAAGGAGCGCTATCGCAGGCTCCCCTTCGGCCGCGGGCTCGGGATCGCCTGCTCGTCGTACATCACCGGCGCCGGCCTCCCGATCTACTGGAACTCGATGCCGCATTCCAGCGTGCAGCTCAAGCTCGACCGCTCCGGTGGAGTCGCTGCGTTCTGCGGCAGCATCGACATCGGCCAGGGCTCCGACTCGGTGCTCGCCTACATAGTGGCCGAGGTGCTCGGCATCGACCCGCTCGACATCCGCGTGGTCACCGGAGACACGGACCTGACTCCCATCGACCTCGGCTCGTATTCGTCGCGCGTCACGCTCATGACGGGGAACGCCGCCATCCAGGCCGCCGAGCGCGCTCGCGACACGATCGCCGGCGCAGTGAGCGAGAAGCTCGGCATCCCGCGCGACCGCGTGGTGTTCGCCGGTCGGCGCGTCTTCGACTCCGAGGATCCGAAGAAGGGCGTCTCCTTCGCGGAGGCAGTGCAGATTGCCGAGACGAAGCACGGCGCGATCGGAGCGACGGGCTCCTACAGGCCGCCGCGCTCACCGGGACGCTACAAGGGCGCGGGCGTGGGCCCGTCGCCGGCGTACTCGTACTCCTGCGCGGTGGCCGAAGTGGAGGTGGACCCTGCCACCGGTATCGTGCGCGTACCGAAGGTGTGGATCGGGCACGATATCGGGCAGGCCATAAATCCGCTCCTCGCCATCGGCCAGGTGGAGGGCTCGGTCTACATGGGACTCGGCGAAGCTCTCATGGAGGAAATGACCTACCGCGACAAGCAGCGGCACCTGGTGCATCACCATCCGAGCATGCTCGAGTACAAGAGCATCACCACGCACGAGATGTGCGACGTCGAGACGTTCCTCATCGAGGACCCCGATCCCAACGGCCCCTTCGGCGCCAAGGAGGTAGGGCAGGGACCGCTTCTCCCGATCCCTCCCGCCGTGGCAAACGCAGTGTACGACGCGGTGGGTGTACGCGTGGACGAAGTTCCCGTAGCTCCACACGCGGTACTGCGCGCGCTGAAGGACAAGATGCGCGGAAAGGAGGGACGGCACGGCCCAGTGCGAATCCCGGATTACGCCTTCCCCGAGCCGGCGCGGATTCTCACTCCCGCGCAGGGCGGCACCGGCCGCGAGGCGGACGAGCGCTCGCACAGCGAGGTGGGAGGAGAGAGCTGATGCTCAGGCTACCGCGCTTCGACTACATCGAGCCGGGTAGTGTCGCGGATGCCATCGGCGTTCGCGCGCAGGCCGGTGACGACGCGATGTTCGTGGCGGGCGGCACCGATCTCTACCCGAACATGAAGCGCCGGCAGCAGACGCCGCGCACTGTGATCTCGCTCGCCAGGATTCCGGAGCTGGCCACCATCGAGGGAACACCGGAGAGCGGAGTCCGCGTGGGAGCTGGAGTGACGCTCACCGAGCTGGCGCGGCATCCGTTGATTGTGGAGCACTATCCGGCCGTCGCACACGCCGCGCATCTCGTCTCCACGCCGCTCCTTCGCAACATGGGGACGATCGGCGGGAACCTCCTCCTCGATACGCGCTGCAACTACTACGACCAGACGTACGAGTGGCGGAAGGCGATCGACTTCT
>JBIQMO010000276.1:0-4711 GCA_044463245.1 Gemmatimonas aurantiaca | reverse complement strand
AAGATCTGACCTCAATCTACAAAGTCAGCTGCACTTCGACGAAGCAGTATTAGGCTGACCGGACCGGTCCGGTCAGCCTAACGCACCCGGTCTGTCTAACACGGCCGAGCCCGATTGCCGTCGGGATAGATGCGCGGCGCGAGCATCTCAGTGGCGTTCCGCACTCCGCGGCGTTATTCCTAGTGGAGCCCGCGTACGAAGAAACGTGAGCGGGCCCACGTGTCTCGGGAGCGCACCTCCGCCGCTCCGGAATGCTCGTGCCAACCATTGACAGGAGCCAGGCACCATGTCCCGCATCGCGCTTCTCCTCACGCTCCTCTGGGCGGCGCCGCTCGCGGCGCAGACCGCCAACGATCCGAAGCCCACCAACTTCGCGGTCGCGGCCACAGGCAATGCCTGGAACAGCGTGACCAACTATCTCCAGAAGGCGGCCGAGCAGTTCCCCGATTCGGCGTACGATTTCAAGCCGACCCCGGAGGTCAGAAGCTTCGGTGAGCTCATCGGCCATGTCGCCGGCTCGCAGCAGATGTTCTGCGCCGCGGCACTCGGCGAGCCGCAACCCCAGGAAGATGCGGTCGAGAAGAGCGCGAAGAGCAAGGCCGATCTCGTGGCCGCTCTGAAGAAATCCTCGGAGTACTGCATGCGTGCCTACGCACAGACCGACCAGCAGGCGCAGGGCAAGGTCAAGATGTTCGGCCAGGAGATGTCGAGGCTCGACATACTCATGATGAACGCCACGCACGACAACGAACACTACGGAAACATCGTTACCTACATGAGACTCAAGGGGATGGTCCCGCCCTCGAGCCAGCCCAGTCGCTGATCACCACGACCGCGGGAGGCCGGCCGCCACGTGGGAGCCGGCCTCCCGCTCGAAACTTCGCCCCACTCTCCGGACGTAGTGTTTCCGGACACCTACTCCGGAGCATCAGATGATCGCTGCCCTCCTTCGCCTCTTCGCCCTTCGCCCTCTCCTGACGATGGCGATTCTTGGCTTCCCGATCATCCTCCTGATAGTCGTGGGCCTCTTCGCGATCTACGCCCTGAAGTTCCTCGTCTTCATCGTCCTTCCAGTGATGGCAGTGGTGTGGCTGGTGAAGAGGCTGAAGAGGGCGGGGTAGTACTCGAGAGAAAGCGACGGGGTCAGGTCTTTAATTTCTAGTCCCGTGGACGGCCGTCCACGGGACTAGAAATTAAAGACCTGACCCCGTCGGCAGACCCCGTTGCTGCCGGCTCGCTTCTTAATTGCCCCCCGGCACCAACCTGAAATCGTACTGCAGGTGCAGCGTGTCCTGCACCGCGAGGACGATCGAGACCGAGGGCTTCTCCATCTGGAAATCGGCGAAGGTGAAGCTGGTGCTCGCGGTACCGGAAATCGTGTCGCCGCGGAAGCGGGCGTTCACCTGCCAGTTGGTGGGGCGGGTCACTCCCTTGATGGTGAGATCGCCGAGGAGCCGAAACGTCGCGGGTCCCGAGTCGGGGAGCGGAGAGGAGAGGCCGGTGATCTCCTTCGGCACGAGCGTCACGTTCGGATACTTCTCCGTCTCGAGCGTGCGCCGTTGGACGTAGCCGTCGCGCCGGTCGCGATCGCTCTTCAGTTGCGTCACATCTACCACGATCTTCGACTCGGCGGGGACTAGCTTCCCGGCATTGTCGATGACGATGGCACCGCTCACTCCTCTGGTCACGCCGATCGCGTCGTTCGGGAAGCTCACGCCGGCCAGCTGCTCGCGCGCGAAGTAGCGTGCTTCGTTCCCCTCCGGCGCGACGACGTAGCGGCCGGACTCGAGCGGCGAGGCGAGCGTCGACGCAGCCGCGTGCGACGAAGCTCTCGTGTGCTCGGCGCCGACCACCGCGCCCTGTGCGCTCTCTCTCGCGGGTGCGAGGGCGAACATCGCGGCTCCAGCCGCACCTATCGATGCAAGTACAGCGATTCTTTTCGCAGCACCGTTCACCTTCACGGGGCCCTCCATTCGGTTGTACCGGCCTCGCCGGCGTCGATCTGTGACTGGCTGTCGCACCACGGAAATACGCGCCGGTGCGATCCGCCGTTGCAGGTTAGATTGCGTCTCGCTTCGCGACGGGTGCTACCACGATCCGTCGATCTTGTTCCGCTCAGGTTTCAGGGTAACGAGTGACGTTCAACTCTCTCGATCTAGACAAGAGTCTTCTCAAAGCGCTCAAGGAGCTCGGCTTCGCGCGCCCCACGCCGATACAGAACGAGGCCATTCCGCCCGCGCTCGAGGGGCGAGATGTGCTGGCGTGCGCGGTTACGGGGAGCGGGAAGACCGCGGCCTTCCTCCTCCCGATCGTTCACCGACTGATACGCAAGCCGCGCGGCGTCACTCGCGCGCTGGTGCTGGTGCCGACTCGCGAGCTCGCGGCACAGGTGTTCGAGCACCTGAACGATCTGGCCATGCACACACCCATCACCGGTGCGGCGATCTTCGGCGGGGTGGGGATGGGGCCGCAGGAGCACGCGCTGCGGAGCGGCACGGACATCATCATCGCCACTCCGGGGCGACTCCTCGACCACCTCGGGCTCCCGTACGCTTCCTTCGCATCTCTGGAGTATCTGGTGCTCGACGAGGCGGATCGCATGCTCGACATGGGGTTCCTCCCGGACATCCGGAAGATCCTTCGCCGCCTTCCCGCACGCCGGCAGACGCTCTTTTTCAGCGCTACCATGCCGGCGCCGATCGTGACGCTCACACGCGAGATGCTTCGCGATCCGGCGATGATAGAGGTGGATCGCGTGTCGAAGCCCGCGGTCGGCATCACGCAGGCGGTGTATCTCGTGCACCAGGAGCTCAAGGCCGCGCTCTTCCTCGCGCTCCTGCAGCGCGGCGAGATCAAGCAGGCGCTGGTATTCACCCGCACCAAGCACCGCGCGAATCGCCTTACGGAATTTCTGGCGAACAACGGCGTGAAGGCCGAGCGCATCCACGGCAATCGCTCGCAGGCCCAGCGAACGGCCGCGCTGGCGGGCTTCAAGAACGGGCAGTTCCCCGTGCTCGTGGCAACGGACATCGCGGCACGCGGCATCGACGTCGAGGCACTCGGGCATGTAGTGAACTTCGATGTGCCCACGACGCCGGAAGACTACATACACCGCGTGGGACGCACCGGGCGCGCCGAGGCCACTGGTGACGCGTTCACCTTCGCGTCGCCGGAGGAGCAGGGCGAGCTGAAGGCCATCGAGCGCGCGATAGGGAAGCGCCTGCCGCGCGTCACGGTACCAGACTTCGACTACGACGCGAAGCCCACCATGCGTCTCGAGATCCCGCTGGCCGAGCGCATCGCGGCGATCCGCGCGAAGAAGGCCGAAGACCGCGCCCGTGCCGCCGCCAAGGCGGAACGCCGCGCGGCGCAGGAGCAACGCCGTGTGGCGCAGGAGGCCGCGTCGCGCAGCGGACGAGCGCCACGGAAGTCTGCTCGGAAGAGAGGCAAGTAGCCTCCTCCCCGGGCAGACGGCGTGGGACCACGGTCATCCGCGAGCGGCGGATGGCCGTCGTCGTCCGACCTTCCTTCCAGCGGTCGTTTTCAGGCAGCGCCCTCCAGCAGCGTGAGCGCGCGCTCGGCGGTCGCGCCGTACGCGAGGTGCCCCACGAGACCGCGTGCGTGGCTCTGCCACGGGAACTCACTCGGTCCCGGCGTGAGCCCCAGTGCGTAGACGAGCCCCTCGTCCATGAGGAGGAAAAAAGCGGTGCCGAAGAGGAGCCCGCTCGCCGCCGCGGCCGCTGGCACCCGGTCGCGAAGAAGCGCGTATGCGGCGCCCGCGCCGGCGCCGAGCGCCCAGTGGATCCCCCTTCCATAGCGCTTACGCTGCTCGTCGGAGAGTGAAGCCCCAGCGAGCTGCGCGATCTTTTCCGCCGCGGTTCCGTAAGAGCTCCTCCCCTCACGTGCTCTGTCCTCACGCTCGCGCGCCGCCGGGTTCTCTCGCTGGTAGAGGAGCTCCGTGACCTTCCCCATGAGCCATGTCGCGGCGATCCCCGCAACCATGCCATCGAGCAGCATTCCGATGGTATCGCTTCCAGCATCGCTTCTTCCCTTCATCGCTTCCCTCCCTCGTCGAGCTTCCATGGATCGCAGGAAGGGCGCCGCCTCCTTGCGCCGACCCCGAATAGTCGACAATATTTAGGCAGCCCTAAAAATAGAAATAGCTATGCCCAATTATAGATACATCCCCACCAGCGATGTCGGCGAAACGTCTTCACGGTAGCGATCCCGCTCCACGCGCGCGCACGCCCAGCTCCGGCACACACGAGATCGGCTGGCGGCGCCCCCGTCTCACACCGAGCCTGGCGGAGTCGTACCGATCCATTCCGGTGAGTGGCGGGAGCTGGTGGCGCAAGCTCCTCGCGTTCGCCGGGCCTGGTTACATGGTCGCGGTCGGCTACATGGACCCCGGGAACTGGGCCACGGATCTCGCCGGCGGCTCGGCTTTCGGCTACCAGCTCCTCAGCGTCATCCTCCTCGCCAACCTGATGGCGGTGATCCTGCAGGGGCTCTCGTCCAAGCTCGGCATCGTCACCGGACGCGACCTCGCGCAGGCGTGCCGTGACCACTACTCGCGTCCGGTGGCGTTCTTCCTCTGGTTCATCTGCGAGCTCGCCATCGCGGCTTGCGACCTTGCCGAGGTGATCGGATCGGCGATCGCGCTGAACCTTCTCTTCGGGATCCCGGTCGCGGTGGGCGTGGCGATCACCAC
>JBIQMO010000275.1:0-4727 GCA_044463245.1 Gemmatimonas aurantiaca | reverse complement strand
GGCTTCCACCCCATGGCGAGGAGGCGCGAGATGTCGGCCTTCTCGATCTGCATCACCACCTTCCCCTTCGCGTCGCGCAGCACGGTCACCGGCGGGACATCGGGCTGCGAGTAGGTATCCACGATATAGCGTGCATCCGGTGAGAGCTGCACGGTGTGGTCACCCACGTCCGGAGTGAGCGACGCCACACGCTTCCCATCGAGACCTATGCGGTAGAGATGTCGGAAGTACGGGTCCTGGCCCGGCTCGCGGCCGAGCGCGATGTACCAGATCGTGCGCCCCTTCTCGTCCACTCTCACGATCTGCGAGACCGGTCCCTCGCCATCGGTGATCTTGTTCTTCAGCTTCCCGCTGCTCAGGTCGTAGAGGTAGAGCTGCCCCCAGTCGTCGCGCTGCGAATACCAGATCAGCTCGTTCGTCCCCCAGAGTACTCGCCAGCCGGTGCGCGACTCGAACTGCGTGGGGACGGTCTCGTCGAACACGGTACGCACATCGCCCGTCTCGGTGTCGGCAATACGAAAAGTGGCCGACTTGTGGTCGCGCGAGGTGGACACCAGCGCCAGCTTCGACCCGTCGGGGCTGAACTGGTAGTCGTCCATCGAGATGTCATCGCCGAGCGTGGCACGGTGGTAGTCGCGCGGCATCTTGAGACGCGTCACCTTCCCGCTTTCCACATCGATTACCACGCGCTCGAGCATCGCCACCACGCTGTCGCCGGGGAGCGGGTACTTCCACTGCTGCAGCACCGGGTGGCCCTTCTTGCTCGTGTGCACCAGATACATCTCGCCGACGTTGCGCTCGTCCTGCTGCTGCGTGGCGATCCTCCTGGAATCGGGCGACCAGAGGAGGATGGCGCGATCGCTGTGCTTCCACCCGGCGTTGTCGGTGGCATAGCCGAAGTTCTCCACGCCATCCGTGGTGAGCTGCTTCTCCTTCCCCGTCGCCACGTCACGCACCCAGAGGTTCCAATCGCGGATGAAGGCGACCTTCTTTCCATCCGGGGATCTCACACCGCCAGCATCATCGCCACCTCCGAAGCGCATCCTCCGCTCCGGCTCCTTTCGCGCGCCGAGCTTCGTGCACGCCGTCTTCGCGAGCGTGCAGCTCCAGTGGCTCTTTCCGGCATCGAACTCGATGCTCTTGCCGTCCGCGGAGAGATCGAAGGAATCGAAGGGGAGGTTCGTCTCGCCATACGCGCTGTCCGTCGCCCTCGAGAGTGCGGCGGCGATCGCGGCGTGATCGAAGGCGCGAGCGCGGCTCTTCCGCGCCGGATTCACCATGATGAACTCGTGGCCGCGGTACACCTCACCGCGGTACCAGAAGCGGCCATCGGGGAGCCAGTGGGCGATCACGTTGCCGCCGACCACCAGCTGGTCGACGCTGGGCCGGAGGAAGCGCACCGCGCGATCGTAGTCGGCGGCGGTGACTTTCGGCGCGGACTGCGCCGCCACCGTTGGCGCGGCCACCAGCATCGCGGCGAGGACCACGACGTGTGATGGCCGGAACAGGACGCGGTGGAGTGGACGGCGTACGCGCAGTGACATGCGGGTCTCCATCTTGTTGTCAGGCGAGCGAAGGAAGGGATGTTGGCGCCGCGCACGAGGAAGCAGCGCGAAGGCAGCACTTTCTGCCGAGCCAGGCTGCAATATCGGCCGCGGCTCGCCGGTCGGGCAAGGCACACGGACGCCGCAGACGGTGATGCGGCCGTTGCCCGGGCTCAGCGACCGGTGCCGGCCAGCAAGGGGCCCGCACCTTCCAGCATCGCCCTCCCTCCCCCGACTCCCCGCCAGAGGATCCTCGAATCCGCCGAAGCCACCAGCACCGTCGTCAGGTGATCGATGTTTCCGGTCTGCCGGTTCCTCGCCCTGCGCACGCCAACCGCGTCGAGCAACGCCTCCACTTCAGCGACACTCCCCGACAGCACACGGTCGTTGCTCCCGAGCCCCCAATGCCGAGCGATGGTCGCGAGTCGATCGGGAGTGTCCCGCCACGGATCCAGTGTGACGACCACGATCGGTACATCCGGGCGTCCCGCCTCATCGCGCACGGCGAGAAGGTCGTGCACCACCGTTGGACAGACAGCCTCGCACTCCCCGAAGGCGAAGGTCACCAGCGTTCGCGCTGCACCGGGTGCAACGATCGGCGCGCGGAAACCGTGCTGGTCGACCAGCGCCACGGAGGGGAGGGGCGTACCGGGGCGAGTCACCATCCCCGCGCCCGCCGCTCCATTCACCGGTGTGCTCCGTGCCTCCATCGCCGCGGCCACACGCACCCCTGAGAGCACCGCTCCCGTCACGAAAGCGGCAAGGGATGTCAGCAGCGCGGTGCGTCCCCACAGGTGACGCCAGCTCCGCCGCAGATCGGCGCGAAGCGCACCACCCCATATCACCAGCAGCAGGCCGACCATCCCAATCGGCTCACCGATCAGCAGCACCCACCCGCCGGCACTCGGCAGCCCGCTCTCCGCGGCCCCGAAGCACGCACCACGCGTTCGAGCCAGCCACTCCGGGGGGATATCTCCAACTGGCCAGAGCGCCAGCGCCCACCACGCGGCCGTGATCGCGAGGATCACGTACAACGCGATGAGCGCGGCGCCCCGTCGTTCGCGCGCCGCTACCATGCCGCCGAGCCGCCCGTACTCGGGCTCCACGTCACCAGTCCGGCTCCGACGCGCGACACGTGCCAAGGCCTCTATCCGATCTTCCAGAGGAAGCTCAGCAGCTTCCAGTTGGTGAAGAAGTAGAGCACGAAGGCGACGAAGAACACGCCTATGAGGACCAGCGTACCCGGCGCCGGACCCCACCAGCCTCGCGAAGGGGAGTGCAGCTCCGCGTTGAGCTCATTGGCGTTGGCCGCGTGAACCGGTGGATTGGTCAGCCCCTGCGGAAGCCCACGCACCGCGACGCCACGCGGAATCTCCGAGATGCGTTCGCCGAAGAACACCGACTGCACGGTGATGAGGATGAACGCGAGCGCACCGGTAACCGCGATTATCCCCCCGATCCCCATCAGCGCCAGGAAGAGATCGACCACCGGACTGAACTGAACGTCGAACGGTGCCTGGGAGAACGAGATGTCCCAGTGGCGCCGCGGCACCCCGAAGCTGCCGGCGAAGGTCATCCCCGTCTCCACCATCAGCATCCCGCCGGCGAAGAGGTACGGCTGCCACCGCGCCAGCCCCCAGAACGCGACCTTGCGGCGGAAGATCAACGGGATCAGGTAGTAAGTGGCGGCCATGAACGCAAGCGCCGTCCCGCTCACGACGGTGGCGTGGAAGTGGCCCGGGATCCGGAGCGTGTTGTGAGCGAGGATGTTGATCTGCTCAGTGCCGAGCGTTACGCCGGTGATCCCGCCGAAGAAGCCGAACACCACCACCGACAGTACCGTGCCCGAGAATCCCGGATCACCCCACGGCGCACTGCGCAGCCATCCGAATAGTCCCTTCGTGTAGCCGCGCAGCCGCATGCCGAGCTCCATCCCGGCGGGCACGGTGAAGCCGTGCACCATGGATGCCAGCACCGCCATGTACATGAAGTACGATGTGTTCACGATCTTCCAGGCGGGGCCGAACCCCGGGTCCACCAGAAGATGGTGCGCCGACGCCATCGAGATGAACAGGATGTAGAGCACGAACGCCGAGCGGCTCACCTTCTCGTTGAGCACCACGGCTCCCACCGTCAACGCACCCATCATGTACCAGATCGAGACCATCGCGGCGACGTTGATCTGCTGCGCGGAATGGCCGAGCGCCCACCAGATGAGCTTGTACCACTGTGGATCGACGGCCGGGATTATCCCCAGCGACCAGAGCAGGGTCGGTATGTAGACCATCGCGCCGTGGACGAGCGTGATGACGGCGATGATCGCCGCCGTCATCGCGCCGTAGACGACGAGGGGCATCGAGCCCTCGTACGTCTTCTCGCGCTTGGCGATGGTGAGCGTGGCGAAGAACTGCCCCACGACGCAGAGCGCGCCCACCGCGAACATGATGATGCCGGCGTAGAACAGCGGGTGGGCCTTGAGCGGCGGGTAGGACGTATAGAGCACGTCGGCCCTGCCGCTCCACTGCATCGCCTCCACCATCAGCACGCCGGCGAGCATCAGCCCGAAGTTGAACCAGCCGAATCGAGGCGCAGCCGGTCGCGCGTTGAGCAGCACCGTGCTCGCGAACCAGAGCACGGCCATCTCGAAGTAGATGATGAAGAAGATGAGCATGTTCATGCCGTGCACGCCGAGCAGGCGATAGTACCACGTCGCCGGGAGGAGATGCACGGCCTGCCAGCGCGTTAGCACGAGCAGCAGCGCCGCGGTCGCGCCGATGAGGAGCGCGACGACCGACACGACGGCGTTGGCGCGGATGAGGAGCTCGGCATCGCGGTAGATGCGTCGCCCGGTGATGGGACAGACCCGGGAGTCTTGGACCGGCCCCGCCGTGAACCGGGAGGAGAGGGGTAGTGTGGAGGAAGTCATCGCGGCACCTCGTGGGTGAGCGCTGCCTCGACATCGGCGGAGCGGATGGACGCCTGTAGCTTGTCGGCCACCTTCTTTCCATCGGGATCGACCACGATCACGCGCCCCACCATCGTGTGGTGCCCGATGCCGCAGAACTCGTTGCAGAGGATGCGAAAGTCACCGCTCTCGGTGGGCGTCACGCGCAGCGCGTAGTCGTAGCCCGGCGCGACCCCGAAGTTGGTATTGAGCGGGTACAGCGAGAATCCGTGGTTCAC
>JBIQMO010000274.1:0-4785 GCA_044463245.1 Gemmatimonas aurantiaca | reverse complement strand
CGACCCTCGCGGTCCTTGAACTTGCGATTGGCCATGACCTGGCTCCTCGTTCGCGCTGCGCAGTCGGCTCACGCGGCCCGCCGCGGCAGGCTGGGGAATCAGTCCGGAAGGACCGTGATCTCGTCCGGCATGTTCGGCACCACGCAAATGAACTCGAACGGCTCCCCATCTTTCGCGCGATACCAGTGCGGCGTGCCAGCGGGGATGTACACCACGTCGCCGGTCTTCACCTCCACGGTCCTCTCACCGATCCCCACTGTGGCGGCACCGCGCAACACGTACTGCTCGTGCTCCACCGTGTTTGTGTGCTTCGGCATCCCGCCACCAGGCTGCATTATGAAGCGGCGCATGGCGAAGTTCGGCCCCTCATCAGGCCCGATCAGCACCTGGCGCGTCGCGTCCTTCCCACCACTCACTGTCTGCTCCGGGACATCGCTCACGTGCTTTATCGACGACTGCTCTGCTGGCATCAGCTTACCGTCCTGTCGAATGGTTCCATACGACTAGCGTAGCGCGATACCTCGGCGCCCACAAGCGGGAGGGGTCCGACGGGGTCAGGTCTTTAATTTCGAGCCGTATGGCCAGTGGCCATACGGCTCGAAATTAAAGACCTGACCCCGTCCGCCCCCTCCCCCTCACGTCCAGCACTGCTGCTCCCTCGACCCTTCCCGAGCGAAGATCGGAGAGCGCTTCGTTCGCGGAATCGAGAGGGTAGAGTCGAACAGCGGTGTGGATAGGGACGGCGGGCGCCAGGGCCAGCAGTTCCTGGCCATCGCGCCGCGTGAGATTGGCTACGGAGCGGAGCACGCGCTCGCCCCAGAGAATCTCGTAGGGGAAGGAGGGGATGTCACTCATGTGGATGCCAGCGCACACCACCGTCCCACCCTTCGCCGTGACACGTAGCGCCGCGGGAACGAGAGCGCCGACTGGGGCGAAGATTATCGCGGCGTCGAGCCGTTCGGGTGGGACCTCATCCGAGCCACCGACCCAGACAGCGCCGAGCTCGCGAGCGAAGCGCTGCCCCTCGACATCGCCCGGACGCGTAAAGGCGTAGATCCCCCACCCCCGATGCCGTGCAACCTGCGCAACGATGTGCGCGGCCGCGCCGAAGCCGTACAGCCCCAGCCGCTCACCATCGCCCGCAAGGTTGAGAGCACGATATCCGATGAGTCCCGCGCACAGCAGCGGCGCGGCATGGACATCCGAGTAGGCATCCGGAATCGGAAAACAGAATCGCGAATCGGCGGCCGTGTACTCCGCGTAGCCACCGTCGATCTGATAGCCCGTGAACTTCGCGTAATCGCAGAGATTCTCACGCCCGCTCGTGCAGTAGCGGCAAACACCGCACGTATAGCCCAACCAGGGCACGCCGACACGATCCCCCTCGCTAAACCCGCTCACCCCACTCCCCACTCTCTCCACTCGCCCCACGATCTCGTGCCCCGGCACGAGAGGGAGCTTGGAATCCGCCAGCTCCCCATCCACCACATGCAGATCCGTGCGACAGACGGCGCATGCATCCACCCGTATCAGGAGCTGCCCCGCCCCCACCTTCGGCACGGGCAACTCCCTCATCCTGAGCGCCTCCCCCGGACGCTCCAGCACCATGGCCCTCATCTTCCCTCTCACCGATCCCGCTCCCTGTTTCCTGTTTCTCGCCGTTCCCTGATTCCTGCTTCCTGTTCCCTGAGTCCTGCTCTCTCCCCCTCTCCCGTCCCCGCCTAACGCCCCGCTCGCCTCACGCGTATCATCTCATATCCCCTCCGCGGCGCCCCACCCTTGGCGCCGCACGATCCAATCCGCAAGGAGACAGGATGTCGTACACGATCCGCCAGCTGCGTCGCACTACCTGCGCCCTGGCCGCCGCCAGTGCGCTGCTTCTCCCGACACTTGCCACGGCACAGCAGGCCGTGGACAAGGAGTACACGGCAAAGATCGCCGAGTACCTGCAGGACAAGCGTATCTCCACGGAGCTGGTCGACTACCTCCCCGCGTCGAGTACGGTGCCGACGCCACTCAAGGTCCTGGGCCACATCGTCGGCACACCGGGCGTGCTCGACCGCAGCGCAGACATCTACAAGTACTTCGACGCCATCGATGCGGCATCGCCGCGAGTGAAGGTGTGGCGGATCGGGAAGACGGAGGAGGGGCGCGACATGATCATCGCGGCCATCGCGGATGAGGAGACGATCGAGGATCTCGACAAGTACCGCGACATGCTCGCCGCGCTCGGCGACCCCCGCAAGACGACACCCGATCAGGCGCAGAAGCTGATCCACAGCGCCAAGCCGATCTATTACATCACCAGCGGGATCCACTCACCAGAGTTCGGCGGGCCGGAGATGCTCATGGAGCTCGCCTACCGGTTGACCGTGGATGAATCGCCGTTCATCCAGGAGGTACGCAACAACGTCATCACGCTCATCACCCCGGTGATCGAGCCCGATGGCCGCGACAAGGCGGTAGACACCTACTACTACAACAAGAAGCTTCCCAAGGGTGCCACCCGGCTTCCCCTCATGTACTGGGGGAAGTACGTGCAGCACGACAACAACCGCGACGGGATGGGCCAGTTCCTGAAGCTCACGCAGCATACCACGAAGGCGGTGCTCGACTGGCATCCGACGGTGCTGCACGACCTGCACGAGGCGCAGACGTACCTCTACTCCTCGACTGGCACCGGCCCATACAACGAGGCGGTGGACCCGATAACGGTGAGCGAGTGGTGGATGCTCGCGCAGAACGATGTGCTGGAGATGACCAAGCGCGGTGTGCCGGGCGTTTGGACCTATGGATTCTACGACGGCTGGACACCCAACTACCTCTTCTTCATCGCGCACACGCACAACGCGATCGGACGCTTTTACGAAGTGCAGAGCTACGGCCCCGACAACTACGTCGTGAAGCCGCGCCCCACGGTTACGAGCCGCGAATGGTTCCGCCCCAACCCGCCGCTCGACAGCATCAACTGGGGTCCACGCAACAACACCAACATCCAGGAGTCGGCTATCCTGTTCTCGCTGCAGAACGTCGCGAGGAACAAGGAGCTCTACCTCGATAACTACTGGCGCAAGAACCAGCGCGCGGTCGAGAAGGGGAAGACGGGACCCACCGTAGGCTGGGTGATCCCGGCGCGGCAGCGCCGCAAGGCGGATGCGGCCGATGCGGTGAACGAGCTGCGCGCTCAGGGGCTCGAGTTCCACATCGCCAGCAGCGATTTCACCGCCGGCAAGGTCGCGGTTAAGAAGGGTGACTACATCATTCGCGGCGATCAGCCATACCGCACGATCGCCGACATGTACTTCTCGCTCCAGCGCTTCTCCCCCGACAACCCGGCGCCGTACGACGACACGGGCTGGACCTTCCCGCTGATGCGCGATCTCACCATCACGCCGGTGAGCGACGGGTCGCTGCTCGACCAGCCGATGACCCAGCTGAACGAAACGGCGGTCGCGGATGGCGGAATCACCGGCAGCGGGAGCGTGCTCGTGGTGGAGCACACCGCCGACAACAACATCGCCGCCTTCCGATTCCGCTTCCCGAAGGTGAAGATGGAGGCCGCCGAGGCCGACTTCGACGCGGCCGGCCGCCGCTTCCGCGCCGGCGCGATCATCATCCGCAACGCCAACCGCGGCGCGCTCGAGCCGGCACTGCGCGAGCTCGGGCTCTCCGGCTTCGCCATGTCGTCGGCTCCCAACGTGGAGACGCACGACCTCGACATCCCGCGCATCGGCTACGTGCACAGCTGGACGCGCACGCAGGACGAGGGCTGGGTTCGCGCAGCGCTCGACACCTACGGCATTCCCTACACCTACTTCGGCGACGTGAAGCTGCGCGAAGGGAAGCTGCGCGATCGCTTCGACGTGATAATCTTCCCGCACGTCGGTGGCACGGTTCAGACGATGGTGAACGGGATCGCGAAGAAGGACGGCCGCGCGCTCCCCTACATGAAGACCAGCGAGTTCCAGAGTCTCGGCACCCCAGACTCCTCACCCGACATCCGGGGCGGGATGGGACTCCAGGGCCTCGTGAATCTCTACGAGTTCGTGCAGCAGGGCGGCACGCTCATCGTGGAGGGCTCCACATCGACCATCTTCCCCGCGTACAACCTCACGCCCGGCGTGACCGTCGAGGAGCACGACAGTCTCTTCGCGCGTGGAAGCATCATGCGCGGCGTGATCGCCGACACGAAGAGCCCCATAGTCTACGGCTACGGTCACGACGAGCTCCCGGTGTACTTCAGTCAGGGACCGGTCATGCGCGTGGATGAGGGTGCGGGCGGCTTCCGCTTCTTCGGCCGCGGCGCCACGAGCAGCCAGAACGTGACGCCGATGGCGACGAGGGTACACCTCTCGCCCTGGGATCCGGACGCCGAAGCCGCTCCCGGCGACAGCTCGCGCAGGCGGAGCGCGGCCGGCCAGAGCGGCGAACGCGGCCGAGGCGCATCCGACGATGACGCGGGCGCGGATGGCCCGCGCGTCGTGATGCGCTTCCCGGGACGCCCGGCCGACATGCTCCTCTCCGGTGTTCTCACCGGAGGCGAGGCGCTTTCCAATCGCGCGCAGATCGTGGACGAGTCGCTCGGCAAGGGCCACGTCGTGATGTTCGCGATCCGCCCCTTCTGGCGCTGGCAGACACAGGGTACCTACACCCTTGGATTCAACACGATCATGAACTGGAACGACCTCGACGCCGGGAAGACAGCCGCGACGGAAGCTCCAGTCAGCGAAGGCAGGTAAACGACGGGGTCAGGTCTTTAATTTCGAGCAGGCTCGGCCGTGGCTT
>JBIQMO010000273.1:0-4791 GCA_044463245.1 Gemmatimonas aurantiaca | reverse complement strand
GGGCTGAGCAGTTGCTCAGCCCCCTCGAAATTAAAGACCTGACCCCGTCGGCCCTGAACCCTCTCCGAGATACACCTCACCGTCCCACGGCAGGAGGATCTCGCTTTCGGTTTCCAGGGCGGAGAAGTCGGGCTCGTAGGGGCCGGTGCGGAAGGCGACGGCGGTGCGGACGTCGGCGGCGCCGGCGTTGACGATGGCGGCCACGGCGAGACGCATCGTCTCGCCGGTGTCGCAGGTCTCATCCACGATCAGGACGCGGCGACCGCGGACCTCGGGAGGAGCGGCGCCCATGATTGCCGGCGTCTCACGGATCGTCTCGGCGTGGTAGCGGCGGCTCACGATGATCGAGTGAAACTCGCGGCCCATGATCGCGGCCACGACGGCGCCGGGGATGACACCCGCGGTGGCAATTCCGACGACTATCTCGGGGTCGTAGGCGCGGGCGACCTTGAGGGCCAGCGCGCGCGACAGCTCGCCGAAGAGCGGCCAATCAACCTCGAGCACCCCGCGAGTCGCGTCTACTCTTCCACGTGGCGACATGGTTTCCCCCCGTTCATTGCGTCCGGCCGCACGGCCGCTACGTTCGACCACACGGTCCCGAGCAAGGTATATCCTCTCGCGCTCGGGGGACAGCGCAGTTGCCGCGCTCGTGAGCAGACGGTAATTTTGCCCTTTCGAGAGGTCCATACGGGCGCTCATGTTGCGTGGCCGTACAGATTTGCCTTCCCAAAGTCGTCCCATACCCTAGTCGCGACCGTATGTCCTGGTGGAGCCGCCTGACGGGTGGAAAGTCGTCGCAACCCCCGAAGCCGCAGCGCCTCGACTATCTCAGTGAGGCGTTGGCGCTCGAACGCCAGGGAGACTACGACGCGGCCCTGACGTCGTACCGTCTCGCTCTACGGGATCAGCCGAACGACCAGCGGATCCTGCAGAACATGGCGATCGCCTACTCCAAGACCGCGCGCCTCGACGACGCGATACGCTGTTATCGTCGCGCGCTGGAGCTCGATCCC
Organism: Gemmatimonas aurantiaca; assembly: GCA_044463245.1. Classification (GTDB taxonomy): domain Bacteria; phylum Gemmatimonadota; class Gemmatimonadetes; order Gemmatimonadales; family Gemmatimonadaceae; genus JADGGM01. Next base: position 3,778 of record JBIQMO010000273.1, on the reverse strand, counting down.
CAACTGAGTGGCGCGCACTACGGCCTCGCCTTTCTCCTTCTGAAGCGGGGCGACATGGTGGGCGCCGAGCGGCACCTCACCACCTTCCTCGCCAAGCCGCCCACCAACACCGAGGCGGAACGCTGGGTACGCCACGCACGCGAGACGCTCGAGCGTATCAGAGCCGAGAAGTCCGGCGAGGACGACGGCGACCAGGGGCACGATGGCAGCGGGCGCGACACGCCCGCGCGCGACTCCGAGTAGCGAGTGGGACAGGTCCTCGCTGTAGTCAGCCAGAAGGGAGGCGTCGGCAAGACCACCACGGCGGTCAACCTCGCCGCGGCCTTCGCGCGCCGCGGACTGAAGACGCTCCTCGTCGACGTCGACCCGCAGGGCGCGGTGCGCTACGGCGTGGGATTGCGGCGCGGGCACTCGCTGCACGGCATCTCCGACTACATATCGGGCGAGCGCTCGCTGCGTGAGGTAATACTCCCCACCGCCCTCCCCTGGCTGCGCGTCATCCTGGCCGGCACGGTGAGCACCGAGACGAGCCATACGGGGTATCAGCACACGATAGAGAACACCGATCTGCTGCCGAATCTGCTCTCGCTCGCGCGGCAGCGCACGCACATCACGGTTGTGGATACACCTCCGGGACTGGGGCCGGTGGTACACCGCGTGCTCGAGGCCAGCCAGCACGTGGTGGTGCCGCTACAGTGCGAGCCGCTCGCGCTCCAGACCACGCCGCAGATCCTCCGCGGGATTCAGGAGATCGTAGCAGTGAACGAGGACCTCACGCTCGACGGCATCGTACTCACCATGTTCGACTCGAAGAGCGAGGCGTGCTGCCGCGTGTCCGAGTACGTGCGGCAGCACCTCCCTCGCAGCATGGTATTCGACACCGTGGTCCCCCGCACGAGCGCCGCATCCGAGGCGTTCGCGGCGGGGCAGCCAGTCGTCCTGCGTTCGCCCGCCGATCCCGCGGCGCAGGCGTACGTGAATCTCGCCACCGTCCTCGCGGAGCGCTTCGAGTGATCGGCAGCGGGAGATACGCGTCGGCGATTCGCCTCGCCCTGGTCGCGGCCGTGATGGGCACGGCCGGCGTCCTCGCGTGCACCAAGGTCAACACCGGGCCATCAGTGCCCGTCGCGATCGAGACGTTCGCGCCGCCACTCCCCTCGGTGGTGGTGGGCGATACGATGCGGGACTCGTCGGGGAACGCCGCCCCGTTGCGCGCCACGGTGTTCAACGCGGATGGCAATCCGATCCCGGACGCGCCGATTCACTTCCTGGCGCTCGATTCGCTGCACCGCATCACACTGGACACCATTACCGGGATCGTGGTCGGACGCGACACGGGGCAGACACGCGTGATCGCGCACGTGGGAAGTCTGCAGTCACAGCCGATTCCGGTCACCGTGGTGCAGCAGCCGACGGCGATCATCCCGCTCGACCCGCTCGTCGACACGCTGATCTTCACGATCGACTTCACCACCGGCCGCGATACCCTCCAGAACCTGCGCGTCCGGCTGATTCACGTGGAGGGGACGGACACGGTAGGTGTGCCCAGCTACCTGGTGCAGTACAACTTCGAGTATCCCCCGGGGTATGACAACAGCGATTCCACGAAGGTGCAGCTCGTGAACGGGGCGGCGAGGCAACCGGCGCTTTTCGCAACCACCGCCTCGGATGGATCCACGAGCCAGGCACTGAGAATCACCCCCTTCGCGACGCCCGATACCGACTCCGTGATCGTGACAGCGAGGGCGGCGCAGCCGGGCGGTCCCGCTACACCGATCCGATACGTGGTACACTACACCATCAAGGTGCCCGAGTAGCCGCAGCTCCCCTTCTCGTTGGAGGAAACGATGTCCGCTAGCGCCGTATCCCCCAGGGAGGAGCGTGGTGAGGATCTCATCTCACCGGTCACGCTCAATCAGCTCTTCTACGATGCCGCCGATCGGCACGACAGCCCGAAGGCGCTCCAGGTAAAGATCGGCGGCAGTTATCAGCCGATCTCTCACCGGACGCTCGTGGAGCGTGTGCGCCACATGGGGCTCGGGCTGCGCGCGCTCGGAATTCCGAGCGGGTCGCGCGTCGCGATCCTCTCCGAGAATCGGCCGGAGTGGGCGATGGCGGATTACGCCTGTCTCACTGCGGGCTTCGTGGATGTCCCGATCTACGCCACGCTCCCCGCCGAGCAGATGCTGCACATCCTCGACGATTCCGGCGCGGTGGCGATCTTCGTGTCGAACGCGGAGCATGCGCGCACGATCGCCTCGATTCGTCCGCGCCTCGAGTCGCTCAGGTGGGTAATCGGATTCGCTGCGGCCGAGGGCGACGGAGTCGACCTCACACTCGCCGCGCTGGAGGCAAAGGGAGCCGCCGCGAGCGGCGGCGCGGATGGCGCCCTCGCCGATGCGGCCGAGCGCTATCGGAGCGAGGCGCTCGACGTCAGCCCCGACCAGGTCGCGACGATCATCTACACCTCCGGTACCACGGGCACCCCGAAGGGAGCGATGCTCACGCACGGCAACATCGCATCGAACGTGGCCGCGGTGACACGTGCAATTCCCTTCCGTGACGACGACATCTCGCTGAGCTTCCTCCCGCTCTCGCACATTCTGGAGCGGATGTTCGACTACCTGATGTTCGCCGTGGGAGTCTCGATCGCCTACGTCGAATCGATGGACACGATCGTCGACAACATGGGGGAGATCCGTCCCACCATCGTGGTGTCGGTGCCGCGCATCTACGAGAAGATCTACGCGCGCGTGCTGGAGAACGCGCTCTCGGCGGGCGGAGCGAAGAAGCAGATCTTCTTCTGGGCACGCAAGGTAGGCGAGCAGTGGGCCGACGAGACGCTCGCCGGCCGCAGGCCCGGCTCCTGGCTCGCGGCGCGCTACGCCATCGCGCGGAAGCTGGTCTTCTCGAAGCTCGCCGAGCGCGTGGGCGGGCGCCTTCGCTACTTCGTGTCCGGCGGAGCACCGCTCGCCACGGAGATCAACAAGTTCTTCTACGCCGCGGGCCTGGTCATCCTCGAGGGCTACGGCCTCACGGAGACTTCGCCGGTCATCGCGGTGAACACCCCGGGGAACTTCCGCCTCGGCACCGTCGGCAAGCCGATCGCCGGCGTGGAGGTGCGCATCGCGGAGGATGGCGAGATCATGGTGCGCGGCCCGAACGTGATGAAGGGATACTTCAACCGGCCCGAGGATACACGCGCCGTACTCGAGCCCGATGGCTGGTTTCACACTGGCGACATCGGCGAGCTCGATACCGACGGATTTCTCAGCATCACCGACCGCAAGAAGGACATCATCGTCACCGCCGGCGGAAAGAACATCGCCCCTCAGCCCATCGAGAACGCGATCAAGACGAACAAGTACGTCAGCGAAGCGGTGATGATCGGCGACAAGCGCAAGTACCCGGTGGTGCTCGTGGTCCCCAACTTCGACAACCTCGAGAAGTGGGCGCGCTACAAGAACATCTCCTTCACCGACCGCGGCGAGCTCGTCTCGCTTCCGATGGTGAGGGCCAAGATGGAGCGCGAGGTGATCGGCACGCTCCACGACCTCGCCAGCTACGAAACCCCGAAGAAGGTCGGCCTCCTTCCCCACGAGTTCTCCATCGAACGCGGCGAGCTCACCCCGACCCTGAAGGTCAAGCGCCGCGCCGTGGACCGAGGATACAAAGAGGCGATCGACGAGCTGTATAGGGGGGAGTGAGTGGCGAACTGCGACCGGCCGACGGGGTCAGGTCTTTAATTTCGAGCCGTATGGGCTACCGCCCATACGGC
>JBIQMO010000272.1:0-4799 GCA_044463245.1 Gemmatimonas aurantiaca | reverse complement strand
GGAAGGCGATCGACTTCTGCATGAAGAAGGACGGGAAGATCTGCTGGGTGGCGCCATCGAGCCCGCGCTGCTGGGCGGTGCAATCTTCGGACGGCGCTCCCGTGGCCGTGGCGATCGGCGCCGAGGTGACGCTCGCGAGCACGCGGGGCGAGCGGCGCATCCCCGCGGCGGAGCTCTACAACAACAACGGGATGCGCTACCTCACCAAGGCGCCCGACGAGCTGCTCCTGAGCTACCATCTCCCTCCGCGCGGCAGCTGGAGAGCGACCTACCACAAGCTCCGCCGGAGGGGATCTTTCGACTTCCCCGTGCTCGGCGTCGCCGCGCGCGTGGACTTCGGTGATGGCGGAATCGTGACCGGCGCGCGGATCGTGCTCGGCGGTGTGGCCTCCTACCCGATGGAGATCCCCGAGGCGGCGGAGGCGATCGTCGGCTCGAGGCTGGACGCTACCGCCATAGGTGCCGCCGCTGATGCGGCGTTCCGCCCGGCGAAACCGATGGACAACACCGACTTCACGCTCGCCTGGCGGAAGGAGATGGTCCGCGTGTACGTCCAGCGCGTGCTCGAGGAGTTAGCGACGGGGTCAGGTCTTTAATTTCGAGCAGGCTCAACCATGGCTTTGCCATGGTTGAGCCTGCTCGAAATTAAAGACCTGACCCCGTCGCTCGGACGTTATATCTTTAACGGACGAGAGAAAGATATATCGCCGTACTATCTTAGTTGGAGGTGCAACCATGTGCGGACCACACAAACACGGCGGCTTCCGCGGCTGGACGGGCGGCGGAGCGGGCGCCGGACGCGGATTCGACCCCAACTTCATGGCCTGGTTCTGGGGCGGCCCCCCGGGCGGAGGACGCCACCGCCGCCACTTCCGCGGTGGACGGATGTTCGACCAGGGCGACCTCAAGTACGTCATCCTCCAGCTCCTCGCCGAGAAGCCCCGCCACGGCTACGAGATCATCAAGGAGCTCGAGGACCGCTCCGGCGGCGCCTACTCCCCGTCTCCAGGAACCGTCTACCCTACCCTCACCATGCTCGAGGAAATGGGCTACGCAACCGCCGCCCAGGAGGAAGGGGGCGGAAAACGCATCTACGAGATCACCCAGGCGGGGCGCGACTACCTCGGCGAGCACCGCTCGACGGTAGATGACATCTTCGACCGCATGTCCGACATCGCCTCCAGCTTCTTCGGCGGAGGGATGATGGAGGTCAACCATGCCTTCAAGGATGTCGGTCGCGCCACCTACACCACCGCACCCCGCTTCGCCCGCGACACCGAGCGCCTCGAGAAGATCAGGGAGGTGCTCCGCCGCGCCGCACGGGAGATAGAAGAGATCGGCAAGCAAGGCTGAACTTCCTTCCGGTGCTGGACGACGGGCGCGGAAGTGCTAAGTTGCAGTTCTATGTAGGGTCGCGGAGCTGATCCGCGACCCGTTTTTTGGCGGCATACCCGCCGCCGCCGCAGAAAAAGCGGTCGCTTCCGATAGTCCACCCCATTCCGGGACGCTTGCTCCTGCGAAGAGACCATGAACGCTGAACCCGCGCGAGCGGGCGCCACTCCAGCGGACGTCGAGACCTCCTCCCAACCAGTCCCTTCACCGACCGGCGAGCGCTCCGATAGCGTGCCTTCGTCCCCATACAAGCATGGCGGGGACGAGCCCGCCACCGGCTGGAAGCTCGCCGGACTCTCCCTCGCGGCGCTCGGCGTGGTTTACGGCGACATCGGCACGAGCGTGCTGTACGCCATGCAGGAGTGTTTCCGACCCGGCTTCGGCGTCGCCCCGACTACCGAGAACGTCTACGGCGTCCTCTCGCTCATAGTCTGGGCACTCACACTCATCGTCAGCATCAAGTACGTCATCTTCGTCCTTCGCGCCGACAACCGCGGCGAAGGAGGAGTGCTGGCGTTGCTGGCGCTCATCCAGCAGTCGCTCGGCCTCCGCGGTCACGGAGCCAAGATCAGGATAGCGATCCTCGTCACGCTTGGCCTCCTCGGTGCCGCGCTCCTCTACGGCGATGGGATCATCACGCCCGCCATTACGGTACTCGGTGCGATCGAGGGCCTGCGCATAGCCACCACCGCCATCACGACGGCAGAGGTGGTGATCATCAGCGCTGTGATCCTCTTCGTGCTGTTCATGTTCCAGAAGCACGGCACGCAGAGAATAGGGATCGTCTTCGGCCCCATCATGTTCTTCTGGTTCCTCGCCATCGCCGCGCTCGGCCTGAGAGAGATCGTGCTGGAGCCGGAGATCCTGCTCGCGGTCAACCCCTGGTACGCCGTGAATTTCTTCGCGCACAACGGCTGGCACGGCTTCTTCATACTCGGGGCCGTGGTGCTGGTGGTGACCGGCGCCGAGGCGCTCTACGCCGACATGGGCCACTTCGGGAGGCGCCCGATCCGCATCGCCTGGTTCGCTGTCGTCTTCCCCGCGCTGATCCTCAATTATTTCGGCCAGGGCGCGCTCATGTTGCGCGACTCGGCGGCTGCCGCGAACCCGTTCTACCTGCTGGTTCCGCAGCAGCTCCTCTACCCCATGGTGATCCTGGCGACGATGGCGGCCGTCATCGCCTCCCAGGCGCTGATATCGGGTGCCTTCTCCCTCACGCAGTCGGCGATGCAGCTCGGCTACTCGCCACGCATCACGGTGAAGCACACCTCGGAACGGGAGGCGGGACAGATCTACATCCCCGAGGTCAACAAGGCGCTGATGCTGGGGTGCATCGGCCTCGTCGTCGGCTTCCAGTCCGCCGAGAATCTGGCCGCCGCGTACGGCGTGGCGGTCACGGGGACGATGATCGTCACCACCATTCTCTTCAGCGTGCTGACCCAGGTGCGCTTCGAGTGGTCGCTCGCCAGGACGGGCGCGTTCTTCCTCGTCTACTTCATCATCGACTTCTCGCTTCTGAGCGCGAACGTGGTGAAGATCGAATCGGGCGGCTGGTTCCCGATCGTGGTGGCGATCATCATCTACACCCTGATGACCACGTGGAAGAAGGGGCGCTCCGTGCTACGCGACCTCCTGCGTAGCGCGAGCCTTCCCATGGACCTCTTCCTGGAGGACGTGCGCCGCCGGAAGCCGCCGCGCGTCCCGGGAACCGCCGTCTTCCTCACCTCCGACACCAGCGGCGCGCCGGTCGTGCTCCTGCATCACCTGAAGCACAACAAGGTGCTGCACGAACAGGTCATCCTCCTTTCGATCGTGACGCGAGACGTTCCGTACGTGCCGCAGTCGGACCGCGCCAGGGTGGAGGAGCTCGGCGAGGGCTTCTGGCGCATCATCGCGGGCTACGGTTTCATGCAATCGCCGAGCGTGAGCGAGGTGATGAAGTGCTGCGAGCCGCAGGGGATCAAGATCCGCCCGATGGACACTTCGTATTACCTCGGCCGCGAGCAACTGATCCCGACTGGCGAGTCGCCGATGGCTCGCTGGCGGAAGAAGCTCTTCGTGGTCATGGCCCGCAATGCGCGAGCGGCGACGCAGTTCTTCGGTCTGCCGCCGAACAGAGTGGTGGAGCTCGGGGCACAGATCGAGTTCTGACGGGTTGCGCCGCTGCGCGGTTGCAGCGCTCCTCGCGGGGCGATGATATTGCGCCATGACCGCGACAGCGACACCCAACCCACCGTCAGGCAGCGACCTGGAGCTCTTCGAGGAGCACTGGCAGGACGAAGCCGACGCGGCCTACCTCTACCGCGTACTGGCCGAGGCGGAGGAGAACGAGAAAAAGAAGGACGTCTACCTGAAGCTCGCCGCGGTGGAGGACCGGCACGTGGCGATCTGGGGCGATCTCCTCACTCGCGGCGGGCGTCCGCCGAAGCCCTTCCGTCCGAGCGGACGCGCGCGTCTTCTCGCCCTCCTCGGTCGCACGCTGGGGCCGCGCTTTCTTCTCCCGACCCTCCTCGCGGAGGAGGGACGCGAGGTGCGCGGCTACCTGAACATGCACCGCCAGCTCCCCGAGAGCGGCACGGGGAAGGACGAAGCGCTCCTCCTCGCGCGTGAATCGGCCGAGCACGCGAGCACGCTCGGCGAGATGGCCGGCCGCGGGACGGAGCCGTGGCATCGCGCCGAGTCGGGCGGCTTCCTGCGCAACGTGGTGTACGGCTTCAACGACGGTCTCACCGCCAACTTCGGCCTCGTGGCCGGCGTCGTTGGTGCCACTGCCACGCAGCAGCACGAGACCATCGTGCTGGCCGGCGTGGCCGGGCTCGTGGCCGACGCGCTTTCCATGGGCTCGAGCGGCTACCTCGCCGCCAAGAGCGAGCAGGAGGTGTACGAGCACGAGATCGCGATGGAGCGCACCGAGATCGAGCTCATGCCCGAGGTGGAGCGTGACGAGCTCGCGCTGATCTACGAGGCGAAGGGGATGGAAGCCGACGCCGCGTACGCGCTCGCCACCGAGGTGATGGCCGACCCGCAGCGAATGCTCGATGAGCACGTGCGCGAGGAGCTCAAGATCGGCGAGCAGACCACGTCGCCGCTCCGCGAAGGATGGGTCACGGGCCTCGCCACTGCGATCGGCGCGCTGATCCCCGTCTTTCCGTTCTTCGTGCTTCGCGGCGTACCGGCGATGATCCTCTCCTTCGCCGTCGCGATGCTCTCCCACTTCCTGGTGGGCGCTGCCCGCTCAGTCTTCACCGGCCGCAGCGTCTTCCGCTCCGGCCTCGACATGTTCGTGGTGGGGCTGGGGGTGGCGGTGGTGGGGTACTACATCGGAGACTGGTTGGCCACCCTGCTTCGGTGAGCGACGGGGTCAGGTCTTTAATTTCGAGCGGGCTGAGCCGTGAAACGGCTCAGCC
>JBIQMO010000271.1:0-4812 GCA_044463245.1 Gemmatimonas aurantiaca | reverse complement strand
CTCCCAGTCGCTCGCCGCGACATCGTCATCCACGAGCACTATGAACCCGATGTTCATCGGCTGCCCCCAACCCACCACGACCTGTCCGTGGATCAGGCGGTCGTCGATCCGGTACAGTTCGATCGTCACGCAGGCTTGCCTCGCAGAACGCGCATGGCAGCAGCGCCGCGCGCGGCAGCCTCTTCCGCGACGTCGAGTTCGGTCACCTCGCTTCCGCGCACCGTAGGCACCATGCCGGACGTGGCGAAGTGCAGGAGCGCGGGGAGGTTCACGCCGGTCACGACGATGATGTCCGCTCGTACTCGGAGCAGCCTGCACGCGGCGAAGTTGCAGCTCCCTGCCGGCAGGTCGGTGAACACCACTCTCGCGCCGGTCGCTTCCATGCGCTCGCGGAGCATCGCCTCTATCTCGCTCGTACCGAGTCCTTCATTGGAGAGCGCGATGAAGCGGTCGGTGATTCCGGTGATCCGCTCCACCGCCGAGACCAGTCCCTCCGCCACGCGGCCATGTCCCAGAACTATCGCAACGGGCTCGTCACTCATCGTCTTCCGCAAGGTACTGACGCACGTCCGCGGCCGCACGCATGCGTCCTATGAGACGCTGGTTGAACGCCTCGGCGGGGTCTATCCCACTGAAGCGCAGTAGATGGTTCATGGCGATGACCTCCGCCACGACCGTGATGTTCTTCCCGGGGTTCAGCGGGATCGTGACGCGAGGGATCTCCACGTCGAGGATCTTGGTGGTCGCGCCGTCGAGCCCCGTGCGATCGGCCGCGTCGGCGTGCTCCCAGTGCTCGAGGTGCACCACCACCTCGATGCGCTTCTGCTGGCGCACCGAGCGCACGCCGAATATGGACGGGATGTCTATGAGACCGACGCCGCGGATCTCCATGTGATGCCGCTGCAGCTCGTGGCCGCGCCCGATGATGACATCGTTCCCGCGCCGCGTGGCGATCACGAGATCGTCGGCCACCAGACGGTGCCCGCGCTCCACGAGATCGAGCACGCACTCGGACTTCCCTATCCCGCTCTTCCCCACGAAGAGCACTCCCACTCCGTACACGTCGGCGAGCGAACCGTGAAGGGTAGTGGTGGGCGCGAACTCCTCGTCGAGCGCCGGCTTCACGCGCCGATAGAACTCCGTCGTCTTGAGCGGGGAGCTCATGACGCAGATGCCGTGACGGTCGGCGATCTCCATCATCGCGGCCGGAACCCGAATCCCCTTCGTCACCACCGCGCAGGGAACATCGAAGGAGAAGAAGAGCTCGAGCACGTGGCTCTGCTTGTCCTCCGAGAGCGAAGCGAGGTAGGTCATCTCGGTTTCGCCGAAGACCTGCATGCGCCTGGCCGCGAAGCGCTCGACGAATCCCGCGAGCACGAGTCCGGGGCTGGAGACCTCGTTGGTGGTGATGACACGCTCGAACCCCGCCTCGCCCGTGGTAACCACATCGAGCTGCAGCGTGTCGCGCAGGAGGTCGATCATCCGCGATACCGTGAACGGTGACTTCATGGCTGGGGCTCCAGAAGGTGTTTCATCGGCCGCCTACCCTTCCCGCTACCCTCCCCGCCACCTCCACGAGATGTGCTTCTGTCTGCTCCGCCGCCGACTCCCACGAAAACCCTTCCGCGAAGCGCCGCGCATTCGCCCCGAGCTCCCGCACCAGTCCGGGATCGTCGGCGATCCTCGCCATGGCGCGCGAGAGCGCCGGCACGTCTCCGTGCGGTACCAGGAAGCCCGTTTCCCCGTCGCGCACGGACTCGCGCAGACCGGGCGAGTCGGATGCTATGACGGGTGTAGCACACGCGGCGGCCTCGAAGTTCGTGATACCCCACCCCTCCTTGGGCGACGTGAAAGCGAGCGCCCAGGCTTCCCTGAGGAGCGAGCGCTTCGCTTCGTCATCGATGAAGCCAAGAAACCGCACGCGCTCGCCGAGGTCAAGCGAGTTGGCCAGCTTCTCCAGCTCGGGCCGGTAGTCGCCCGTGCCGGCTATCGCGAGGCGCGCCGTAGGGTGTGCCATGCGGGCGAAGCCGCGCACGATGAGGTCCACGCGCTTGTAGCGCTTCAGCCGACCCAGGTACGCGAAGAGAGGCTCGCTCGAGCGCGCTGCAGGGGCCGGCGTGTACCACTCGGAGTCTATCCCCGGGTATATGACGCGGACGCTCTCGCGCGGGATGCCGCGCTTCGCCAGATCATCCGCGGTACTCTCGCTGATCGCCTCGAAGGGGACCCCGCGATACGCGCGCACCAGCGGACGCTCCAGCGCCCACACGGCGGCCGCCATCGGCACCGACACCTCCTGGAACACCGTGGTGCCGAAGAGATGCGGCACGAGCGCCATCACGCGACGCGCGCCCCAACGAGGCGTGTAGAGCGGTACCTTGTTGATGTCCTCCACCAGCACATCGTGATTCGCGCTCGCGAGTCTCTCGCGATGGTATCGCCTCGCGTGGAAGGGGAAGGTGTAGCGCGTCCCCACGCGGTGTACGGCGATCCCATCCAGACAGGCGCGCGGCTCGCACCCGGGCCATCCGCCGCACAGCAGAGTCACCTCGTGACCGCGCGCGGCTATCCGGCCGAAGATCTCGTGCAGGTGGATCTCCGCCCCGCCGGCCTGAGGGTTCTCGCGGTCCTGCCAGTTGACCAACAGGATGCGCACTAGAGTCTGCCCATCCTCCTGGCGAGGGCGTCCAGCACGCCGTTGACGAAGCGGCCGCTCTGCGCGCTCCCGTAGAGATCCGCCAGGCGTACGCTCTCCTGGATGGCCACCTTGGGCGGCGTTTCCCCACGCCGCAGCTCCGCGGCGCCGAGACGCAGCACCGAGCGCTCGATGGAACCGAGCCGCTCGAGCCGCCAGTTGGTGGTGACTTCCGCGATCGCCGCGTCTATCTCCTCGCTCTCCCTGGCGACGGTATCGACCAGCGCGCTCGCGAATCGGCGCTGCTCCATCGTCACCTGCATGTCGTCCCACACCTGCTCGGCCACGCGCGGCAGATCACGCGGGTCGGCGTCCACTCCAAGCGCGACGCGCGACGCTCCGTCGTGGAGGGCCGTGCGCGCGCGCGCGGCGCTCCCCGCACTGCGCATCTCCCAGGCGTAGAGCGCCTGCAGCGCACGCGCGCGTGCACGCGTCTCAGTCCTCACCCGAGACCCCGAGGCGATCGAAGAGGTCCGCCATCTCGAGCGCCGCGAGCGCCGCGTCCCACCCCTTGTTGCCATGCTCGCCACCAGAGCGCGCCTCGGCCTGCTCCATGTCGTCGCAGGTGAGAAGACCGAATCCAACCGGCGTCTCGAATTCGGCGCTCGCCTGCGCGAGCCCGCGCGCCGCCTCGCCGGCCACGAAGTCGAAGTGAGGCGTCTCGCCACGGATGACGGCGCCGAGCGCGACGATCGCGTCGTAGCGCTCGGACGAGAGAAGCAGGCGGGCCGCGGCCGGCAGCTCCCATGCGCCAGGTACCCAGACGACGTCGATATCGTCGAAGCGGGTGTCGTGGCGCGTGAGCGCGTCCATGGCGCCATCCACGAGTTTCTGCGTCACGGATTCGTTGAAGCGGCTCACCACGACGGCCACACGCCGCCCGGAGCCGGAGGGAACCCCCGAGAATTCAGCCATCAGTGTGCGAAGAGGTGGCCGAGCTTGGTGTGCTTCGTCTCGAGGTAGCCGCGGTTCTCGTTCGTCTCCGGCGCCTGGATCGGCACCCGCTCCGCCACACGCAGTCCATATCCTTCGAGACCCACCAGCTTGCGCGGATTGTTCGTCATCGGGCGGATCGACTTGAGCCCGAGATCGAGAAGAATCTGCGCGCCGATTCCGTAGTTGCGCAGGTCCGGCTTGAAGCCGAGCCGCTCGTTCGCCTCCACCGTATCGGCGCCGGCGTCCTGCAGCTCGTACGCCTTGAGCTTGTTGAGGAGTCCGATCCCCCTCCCCTCCTGGTCGAGGTACACCACCACACCCCGGCCCTCATCGGCGATCATCCTCATGGCCGTGTGCAGCTGCCACCCACAGTCGCAGCGGAGCGAGCCAAACACGTCGCCCGTGAGGCACTTGGAGTGCATCCGAACGAGAACGTCCTCGCCGTCGTGCACATCCCCGAGGACGAGCGCCACGTGCTCGTGAGCGTCGACGTCGTTGCGGTAGCCGATCACTCGCCACTCGCCCCACTCGCTCGGCAGCCGCGCCTCGGCCACCCGATGCACGAGCCGCTCGTGCTGGAGGCGGTGCGCCACCAGCTGGGCAACCGTGATGAACGTGAGGCCGTGCTTCGCCGCGAACTCCTCGAGCTCCGGCCGCCGCGCCGGCTGGCCGTCCGCGTCGCGCAGGATCTCGCAGATCACACCCGCGGGATAGAGCCCGGCGAGGCGGGACACGTCTATCGCCGCCTCCGTATGCCCCACGCGCTCGAGTACTCCGCCCGAGCGTGCTCGCAGCGGCTGCACGTGGCCGCCGTGCCGGATGTCCGAGGGGACCGTCGCCGGATCCACCGCTACGTGGATGGTCTTGGCGCGGTCCTGCGCGCTGATCCCGGTGGTCACCCCGAAGCGCGGGGCGGCATCGATGCTCGGCGTATACGCCGTGCGGTAGGCATCGATGTTGTTCTCGGTGAGCTGGACGAGCCCCAGCTGGTCGCACCGCTCGCCGGTGAGCGCGAGGCAGAGGAGACCGCTCGCACGCTTGGTCATGAAGTTCACGATGTCGGAAGTCACGAGCGAGGCAGCGCAGATCAGATCTCCCTCGTTCTCCCGGTCTTCGTCGTCGGCCACGATGATCATGCGGCCGGCCGCTATATCGGCTATCGCCTGTTCGACGGTTCCAAA
>JBIQMO010000270.1:0-4816 GCA_044463245.1 Gemmatimonas aurantiaca | reverse complement strand
TTCTCCGCGTCCTCTCGCCGTTCCCTCCGCGCCCTCCGCGTGCGCAGTTACGGCCTAGCGCGATGATGCCAGCCCCACCCCGGAATCAACCAGTCACATAGCAGGCTCGCCGGTCCAGCCGGGACCGCGAACGGGCATACCGGGCTTGGCACCGGTGGACTTGCCGTCGGTGACGACTTCGACGCCGTTCACGTAGACGTGCTTCATCCCGACCGAGAGCTGGTTGGGGTTCTCGTAGGTGGCGCGGTCGATGATGGTCTTGGGGTCGAACACCACGATATCGGCGTACATCCCCTCGTTGATCAGGCCGCGGTCGCGGATCGAGAGGCGCGACGCTACCGACCAGGTCATCTTGCGGATCGCGTCCTCCAGGGTGAGTACCTTCTGCTCGCGGACGTAGCGGCCAAGGATGCGAGGGTAGTTCCCGTAGGCGCGGGGGTGGGTCATGCTCCCGGCGGCGCTGTCGGGGTCCATCCCGCTCGCGTCGGTCGCGAACTTCATCCACGGCTGCCGGAACTGCATCGCGACGTTGGAGTCGGATGCTATGAAGAGGATCTGGCCCAGCCGGTCCTTCTCGGCGATGGTGAGATCGATCACCACGTCGGCCCAGTCCGTGCCGCGCGCCTTCGCGATCTCGTTCAGGCGCTTCCCCTCGTACTTCTTCTTTAGTGAGTCGATGGTGAAGCCCACCACCTCCACCCCGGCCGGAGTCGCCGTCAGGCAGAGGTTCTCCCACTCCGGGTTCGGCTTCAGCATGTCTGCCTTGATCGCCTTGCGCTGCGCGGGGTCACCGAGCCGCTCGAGGAGCTTGCCATCGGCGTGGGCGGCCGGGGAGATGCATGATGAGAAGCCGTTGCCGCCCGCGGTGTACGCGTACTGGTCGGTGGTGACGTCCTGCCCCGCGGCTCGAGCCGAATCGATCTTCGCAACCGCGCGAGCGGCCTTCGGCCAGTTCTTCACGCCGGCGGCCTTGAGGTGGTAGATCTCCACCGGGACGTGCGCCTCGCGGCCGATCGTGAGCGCTTCGTCCATCGCCTCGAGAAAGCGGTCGCCCTCGGAGCGCATGTGCGTGATGTAGACGCCGCCGTAGGGCGCCATCGCCTTGGCCATCTCCACGAGATCGGCTGTGGAGGAGTAGTTGTCGGGCGGATAGATGAGCGCCGAGGCGATCCCGAAGGCGCCGTCTTGCATCGCACGCCGCACCACGGCGCGCATGGTGTCGAGCTCCGTGGCGGTGGGCGCGCCCTCCGCCTGCCCCTTCACATATGCACGCACGGTGGCGGTGCCGAGGAAGGAGCCGAAGTTCACCGACGCCTTGTGCTTCTCCATCTGCGCGATCCAGTTGGCGAAGCCGTGCTCTCCCTCGTAGGAGGTGAAGAGCTTCTTCTCCGCGCTGTCGGTCACATTGTAGAGCTCCATGATCTTCTCGTTCGACGGAGCTGGTGTGCTCCCCTCACCCATGATCATGGTGGTGACTCCCTGCGTGGTCATGCTCACCACGCGGCTGTCGCCGCTCATCAACGCTCCGACCGACTGCGCCTGGATGTCGATGAAACCGGGCGCCACGACCAGGCCGCTCGCGTCGACGCGCTGCTTCGCATCGGCGTCCCTGAGCAGGCCGGCGGGAGTGACGCGCGCAATGCGGCCATTCTTCACCGCGACATCGCCGTAGTACCACGGATTGCCGCTCCCGTCCACCACCTGGCCGTTCGCTATGACCAGATCGTAGGGGGGACCGGCGGCGATGCGCGCGGCGCCGTCGGAGCTTGCGGCACATGCCGCGGTGAACGTTGCGAGCAACAGGGCGATCGGAGCTCTCATCTCTCGCTCACTCCAGGTGAATGGGAAGCCGCGTCGCGCGGCGGCTGACACGCACACGCGACGCGGCCGGTTGGTCAGTGGGAGCCGGCAGTCGTCGCCGCTTCGCTCGGCATTCGCTTGAAGTCGCCCATGGACTGCATCTTCAGCTCTTTCACCTTTCCATCGGCGCCGAGTACGAAGGTGAAGTAGGAGCTGCCGAGCGACGGGTCACGCCAGGTGACCTTGAAGGTGTCGAAGTGCCAGTGCGAGAGGTCGCCGGTGTACGACGGACCCATCGTCGCGACGAGCGACTTCCCTTCCAGCTTCACCTCGATGTCCTCGTACATGCTGTCGGAGTAGACACCGGCGTAGCTCTCGAGTGGGAGTGATGGGCGGGTGTTCGCCACGCGCTCGGCCTCGAACTTTCTGCGCGTGCTGTCGCTTCGCGCCTCGGCCTTGTCACGCGACTCGAGAAGGAGCTTGCTCCAGTCGCGCGCGGGCGCGCCCATGTACGCATCGAGCGCGCGGTAGAGGAGCGCGGTGGGGAGGTTGGTGCCATCGAGGTTGGCGAGCACCACGATCGCGAGGCTGTCCTCGGGGACCATCCCGATCTCCGTGCGCATTCCGTCGATCACGCCGCCGTGCGTGATGAGGAGCCGCCCGTGGTAGTCGCGCAGCGACCAGCCGAGTCCGTACGCCATGAGGTGCGTGTCGTCGTACAGCTTCCGCTGCTCGTCGCTGATGCGGATCACGGTCTGCGCCGTATGCATCTCCGTCACCACGGAGTCGCTCATGATCCGCTTCCCGGCGTACGCGCCGTTGCGGAGCTGCATACGGAGCCACTGCGCGAGGTCGTTGGCGCTGGAGTTCATCGAGCCGGCGGGGCCGAGATTGTCCATGTTGCGCCAGGGAATCACGTAGACCGTGTCGTTGCGCAGCTCGTGCGGCATCGCCACGTCCTGCATCGCGGGGAGCGCGCGTATCGTCGTGGTGGTGCGCGTCATGCCGAGCGGGGTGAAGATCTTGTTCCGGACGAGATCGTCCCAGCTCATCCCGCTCGCGGCGGCAGCGACTTCGCCGGCGGCCATGAACATGATGTTCTGGTAACCGTAGCGGGACCGGAAGCTCCAGTTCGGCTCGAGATGACGCACGCGATGCAGCACCTCGCTGCGGCTGAAGCCCGAGGCATACCAGAGTCGGTCACCGCGCGGGAGGCCGGTGCGATGCGTGAGGAGATCGCGCACGGTGACCTCGCGCGTGATGTACGGCCCCTCGATCTGGAACCAGGGGAGGTACTTCGTCACCGGGTCGTCCCACGCCATCTTCTTTTCATCCACCAGGATGCCGAGCGCACCGGCGGTGAAGGCCTTGGTGGTGGAAGCGATCCCGAAGATGGTGTTGGCATCCACCGGATCGCTCTTGCCGAGCTCGCGCACCCCGTATCCGCGCGCGAAGATCACGGAATCCTTCTTCACCACCGCGATCGCCGCACCGGGAGCGCGCCAGTCGCGCAGCGCCTTCTCGGCGTACGCGTCGAAGCCCTTCGGCGCCCTCCCCGTGCTGCCGGGGCGCACGATCTCGCCGCTCGCGCCATTCGCGGCATCGGGGGCGCTCGCAGCGCTGGTTGCGCTGGTGGTGTTCGTACCGCCCAACCCCGCCACGGCGATCGATCCATCCGCCGAGCTCGATATGTTGGAGTCGCTCGACCTGCCGGACTCGCTCGACCCGCCCACTGCCTTGGCGCCCGACTCCAGCTCCTCGAAGGTCTGGTTCCCTATTCCATAGTGGCGCCAATCCTTGTAGTCGAAGTGCCACCACTCGGCCTCGTACACGGTGAAGCCCTGCATCTCCATCGCCTGGCGAAGGAGGGCGCGGTGCCAGCGCTGCAGCGATGTGCCGCCCGGGTAGTCGGGATAGCTGCGCCCCGTCATCTCGTCGTAGCCGCCCACCATGGTGATCGGCTTGCCGGTGGAGAGATCGTAGAGCGTGAGATCGACCGCGCAGCCGCGGTTGTGGCGCGACCCGTCAGCAGGGTTGGCCACGAAGATGTGCTTGTCCTCCGGAGTCGCATCCCAGAACATCTTCGTCACGAACCAGGGGCGGTACGCATCGTGGATGAGCAGACCGTAACCGCGCTCCTTGAGCCACGCGTTGGCGCGCGCGACGCCTTCCGCCGCGGGGCGCTGCATGAAGGCACGACCTTCGGTGTACATTGGCGTGCCCATGAAGTTGTTGGTACTCGCGTAGCGGATGTCGAGCTTGATGGTAGGGTCGAGCCTCACCAGCTCCACGAGATCGCTCTTGCGGAAGTCGCCTTTCTCCTTCGGCGGCGTGGCCACGAGCGCTTCCTTCCGCAGCTCCGCCACCGGCCGTACGGGGGTGATGCGGAACTGCGAGCCGTCCTCCGGACCGGTGGCGCGACGCGGGAAGGTGACGCCGCTCGCTCTCACCGACTTCGCGCGACCGTTGGCGTCGAGGTCGAAGACCACCTGCTCGCCGTCGTAGAGCCCCCAGTTGGGGAACTTGTAGACTCCCTTCGAGACCTCCTCGAGCGGATAGCGGAAGAACCACTCTATGAGCGCCTCGAGCTTCCCGTCGCGCTCGAGGATGTAGAGCGTGTTGTAGTCCCAGCCGTACTCGCCGATCAGGCCGCGGAACTTCTCCGGCGCGGGCGCGGGCATTCCGAGTTGCACGCGCTTCAGCGTGTCCTTGCCGATGACGATGGCGTCGGCAAGGGTGACGACGCGAGCGCCGTAGCCGAGCCTGCCATCCACGATGAGTGTGTCGCGGAGCATCCGGAGCGGCGCGCGCATCCCACCGCGCACCGGATCCACGAAGAGCTCATCGTCGATGGCTACGAGGTCCACCGCGTTAGCGCCCGTGCCGTAGCGTCCCGCGAGGCGGTGTGCGAGGCCGGCGGGGAGAGCGTTGGTGGTGTCGGGCATCGTGAGTGCGCGCTTCTCGCGATTGGCGAGCATCATGTCGAGCGCGGCATCGGCGATGCGGCTCGTGACCG
>JBIQMO010000269.1:0-4822 GCA_044463245.1 Gemmatimonas aurantiaca | reverse complement strand
CGGGAACTCGACATCCTGCTGGTGTACGACAACGCGTACTCGGAGCTGACCTACGGTGGTTACAGGGCGCCGAGCATATTCGAGATAGATGGGGCGAAGGATGTAGCCATCGAGTTCCACTCGCTCTCGAAGACGTACAACATGACCGGGTGGCGCTGTGGCTGGGCAGTGGCTCGTCCGGAGGTCGCGGGCGCCCTGGCGAAGATCAAGTCGTTTGCCGACACGGGGAGCTTCATGGCGGTGCAGGCGGCTGGCGTCGCCGCGCTCGATTCGTGGGAGGAATTTCTGCCGGGGAATCTCGCGGTATTCGAGGAGCGTCGCGATGCCGCTGTAGAGGCCTTCAACGCGGCGGGCTTCGCCTGCGAGGCGCCGTGCGCCACGATGTATCTCTGGCTTCCGCTCCCCGAGAGCATCCCGAGCGCTGCCTTCGCGGATCGGCTGTTGCAGGAGGAGGGGGTCGTGGTCATGCCAGGTTCGGCGTTCGGTTCGGGCGGAGAGGGCTTCCTCCGCATTTCCTTCATCACCTCGCCGGAGCGGATAGCCGAGGCGGCGGTGCGGGCAGGACGGGTGCTAGCCTCGTTCGGCGCCGGTGTGTAATGAGGCGTCCCAGCGGCTCGCTGCTGGTATCCATCGCCCTGCACATAGTGCTGGGTGCTGGGCTCATCTGGGTGCTGAGCATCCCGTATCCGTTTCACGACTGGATGCATCTGATGCCAAAGCCGGAGGAGCCGCCTGAGCGCATCAGTTATGTCACCCTACCGGGCGCTGGTGGGGGCGGCGGTGCGACGGAGCAGCAGCCCGGCCCGGCAGTAACCCCGCGACAGGCTCGCCCGCTGAGAGCGCCGACCTCGATTCCGAGCAGCGTACCGACCCCCACGCCCGGCGCTCAGCCGGCGCAACCCTCGGGCGGTGGGGGGACGGGCGCCGGTACCGGCAACGGCCTCCGGCAGGGGATCAGCCCGTCCTTCGAGGACCCGCGAGTCTGGCTTCCGCCCGGAGAGGTCCAGGGCACTCCCAAGTCCCCCTCGGAGCGGCTCGACAGTGCTCTCGTCTCCGTGCTCCGCTCGCACCAAGATTCGCTCAACGCCCTGGCCGAATCGCGCGGGCGGCAGCCCGGCGACTGGACCTTCGAAAAGGGCGGGAAGAAGTGGGGAATCGATCGCAACAAGATCTACATCGGCGATCACTCGATCCCGACCGCCATCCTGGCACTCCTCCCGCTCAACTCCGGGACCAACCCCATCAAGAACCGCGAGGAGCGCGCGCTCAACGCGCAGCGTGAAGAGATCATGGAGCAGGCCCAACGCGCCATGAACGAGGAGGAATTCCGCGAGGCGGTCAAGCGGATCCGTGAGCGGAAGGAGCGCGAGCACGAAGCCGAGCTGGCGCGCAAGAAGGCCGCCGAGCAGTCGAAGACCGCCGGCGAGCAACCGATCCCCTGAAATCGGGCCTCCAGAGGCCGCCTTCCGGCGGCCCGGTCAGTCCTCTTCCGTCTTTTCGGGCGTGGGTTCCAGTTCCTGGAACGGTCTGAATACACCACAGACCACGCCAAGAACCGTAAAGCTCTGACCGGGATCCACCGTGATGTCGCCGTCCGCGGGATTGGCCGACTCGAGCACCACGCGCCCGCCATGATGCGCCAGCGTCTTCACCGTGCCGTCATTGCCGAGCCGTACCGCCGCCACGTCGCCGTCGCGAGGCGCGCCTTCGGGATTCACGAGGATGTAATCGCCGTCGAAGATCCCGCGGCCGCGCATGCTGTCACCCGACGCTTCGAGGAAGAAGACCCGCTCGTTCGGAAGGAAGCGCCGGTCCATCGTGATGAAGCTCTGCAGGTTCTCCTCGAGGAGCGCAGGCTCACCAGCCGCGATCTTCCCATAGAAGGGTACCGGCTGCGTCTTTCGCGGCCCGGCATAGCCACGAAGGTGGACGCCGCGCGAGCGCGAGGGATTTCGCTCGATGTAACCCTTGTCCGCGATCGACTGCAGGAGCTCGGACACGGTCTTGGTGGACTTGATCCGGAACTTCGCTCCGATGTCGCGTACGCTGGGCTGGTAGGTGTTTTCGGAGAGGAAGTCGATAAGGTAGTGGTACACCTTGCGTTCGACGTTCGTGAGCGGCTCCAGCATGAGTCCCTCGCGCGGTGGGTAAGAAACCGGGAATCCCGGGGGGGGAGTGTGTATTCCCTGAGCCTCTATCGGGCCTCAATATTCATTAGAGTCCGTTAATGGTCAACGGTCATTTTTTGACACTCAGCGCCTCCACTGCCTGATCGAGACGCACGAGCGAAAGGTCACGACCCGCGGCCAGCAGCACATCGAAGATCCCGGGACTCACGCTCGCACCCGTCAGCGCCAGCCGCATCGGCTGGAAGACCTTCCCCGCGGCCAGGCCGCGCTCGTCCGCGAGCCGCCTGAGCGCTTCCTCCATCGCCTGCGCCTCCCATTGCGGTAGCGCGGCCAGGCGCTCGCGTATGGTTCCGAGCAGCTCGGCGGTCGCGGCGGGATCCTTCCAGTTCTTCGCCACGGCAGCCTCGTCGTACTCGATCGGCCCCGGGAAGTAAGGCACCGCCTGGCGCACGATGTCGTGTACCGTACGCGCGCGCACCTTGAGGAGATCTATGAGCGCCAGGTACCAGTCGTGCCGCCTCTGGAGCTCCTCGCTCGTCACGAGCCCGGTAGCGATGAGCTCCGGCGTGACCTTAGGCTCCAGAACCGCCGCCGTGAGGAGACTCAGGTGCTGGCCGTTCATCCACTCGAGCTTCTTGGGATCGAAGATCGCCGCCTTCTTCTGCAGGCCATCGGCCGAGAAGAGCTCGACCATCTCGGCAAGCGTCATCACCTCGCGATCGCCGCCGGGGGACCAGCCGAGGAGCGCCAGGAAGTTCACCATGGCGCTGGGGAGGATCCCTTCCTTCTGGTAGTCGGCCACGGCGGTCGCGCCGTGTCGCTTGCTCAGCTTCTTCCCATCGATCCCGTGGATCATCGGCACGTGCGCGAAGCGCGGCGGTTCGGCGCCGAGCGCGCGATAGAGAAGGATCTGCTTTGGCGTGTTCGAGATGTGGTCGTCGCCGCGCATCACCAGCGTGATGCGCATGGCGATGTCGTCGGAGACGACGGCCATGTTGTAGATCGGCGTTCCATCGGAGCGGAGGATGACGAAGTCCTCGATGTCCTTGTTGGGGAACGCGATCCTCTCGTGAACCATGTCGTCCCACTCGGTGGTCCCCTCGGGGACGCGGAAGCGCACCGCGAATGGCATGCCCTCGGCGAGCCGCCGCTCCACCTCGGCGCTCGGAAGCCGGTCGCAGCGCCGATCGTACTTGAAGCTCTCTTTCCGCTTGTCGGCCGCTTCGCGCTGCTCGCGCAACTCTTCTGGGGTGCAGAAGCAGCGGTACGCGAGCCCCTCGTCGAGGAGGCGCTTGGCGTCGGCGCGATGGCGCTCGAGCCCCTGCGACTGGTAGACGACATCTTCATCCCAGTCCAGGCCGAGCCACTCGAGCCCCTCGAAGATCGCCGCCGTACTTTCCTCGGTGCTGCGCGCGCGGTCGGTGTCCTCGATTCTCAGAAGAAACTGGCCACCGTACTTGCGCGCGTAGAGCCAGTTGAAGAGCGCGGTGCGCGCGCCGCCGACGTGAAGGAATCCAGTCGGCGAGGGGGCGAATCTGACGCGCGGCCGGGTTGGCGAAGACTCGGTTGCTGCTTTGGCCATCACTGTGCTCCAGGCGTCGATAGCAAGAACAGGCCCGTCCAACGAGGACGGACCTGCTCACGGAGTGGGAGGGATTCGAACCCTCGATAGGGCTTTAAGACCCTATAACGGTTTAGCAAACCGTCGCCTTCAGCCTCTCGGCCACCACTCCTTGTACAGGCGGAGGGCACAGGATTCGAACCTGTATGGGATTGCTCCCGGCGGTTTTCAAGACCGCTGCCTTACCAGTTAGGTCTAGCCCTCCCGATCCCCGTAAGATGGTCGAGGTCGTCCCCGATGGCAACGGTCGTGACGCAATGATAATTTCAAGGTGACCTCGCTCCGTAGCGCGCGCACGAAGCGTGCATCGACTCGCGCGACGGGTGTGTGGCGTTGCCCGGAGAACTGTTGGAATCGAGTAGCGGAGTCGGAGACGCCCCCTCGTCGTTCCCGGGCGGCATACATTATACCGATCAATGGATCCGGATTCTCCAGAGCTCACCGTAAACGGAACCGCCCGGCACCTCGAAGACTCCCTCTACAGGGTCCTCGTGGAGAGCGTGATGGACTACGCGATCTTCATGCTCGACCCCGACGGCCGCGTGGCCAGCTGGAACGAGGGTGCCCAGCGCATCAACGGTTACGCGCCCCACGAGATCATCGGCCGTCACTTCTCCACCTTCTACACGGCCGAGGACAAGGCGCGCGGCAAGCCCACTTGGGAGCTGGAAACCGCAACGCGCGAAGGGCGCGTGGAGGACGAAGCCTGGCGCGTCCGCAAGGACGGCTCGCTCATCTGGGCGAACGTGGTGATCACTGCGCTGCGGAGCGAGACGGGTGAGCTGATCGGCTTCGCCAAGGTGACTCGCGATCTCAGCGAGCGCCGCGCGGCCGAGCAGCGCGCCATCGCCGATGCCAAGCGCATCGCGGAAACCGAGGCGGCGAGCCGCGCGAAGTCGGAATTCCTCGCGGTCATGTCGCACGAGCTGCGCACGCCGCTCAACGCGATCGCCGGCTACACGCAGCTCCTGGAGATGGGAATTCCCGGCGTGGTCAACGAGCGGCAGCGCGAGATCCTCGAGCGCATCGCGCGCAGCCACCGGCATCTCCTCGGACTCATCAACGACATCCT
>JBIQMO010000268.1:0-4864 GCA_044463245.1 Gemmatimonas aurantiaca | reverse complement strand
CGATGATCATGCGGCCGGCCGCTATATCGGCTATCGCCTGTTCGACGGTTCCAAATGGCATTCTGTCTCTCTACACCTGCACCATGTAAGGCGCGAGGAGGTGACGTACATACTTGCCTACGACATCGGCTTCCACGTGTACTCGCGATCCCGCGCGCAGATCGCCGAGCGTGGTATGCTCCAGCGTGTACTCGATGAGCGAGAGCTGCACCACGCCCGGTTCCGGCAGCTCGTTGACCGTGAGGCTCACGCCGTCCACGGCTAACGAGCCGTGTGGCACCATGAGCTCCGCCAGATCGCGCGGCAGACGCACGTTCACGAGACGCGCATCGCCGGCGGTGGCGACGGATTCCACCGTCCCCACGCCGTCCACATGTCCCTGGACGATGTGTCCCCCGAGCCGCGCGTCGGCACGCATCGCGCGCTCCAGATTCACCCGCGTCCCCGCGCGCCAATCCGCTATGTTCGTGCGGCCCAGCGTGGTGAGCACCGCTGCCACGCTGAACCACCCGTCGCCCCGCGCGAGGACCGTGAGACATGCGCCGTTGATGGCGATGCTCTCGCCATCCGAGAGGCCGGCGAACGCGCTCCGCACGCGCAGCTCGCGTCCGGCCGCGCTCTCGCGCGCTTCCTCGATGACGCCGACGTCCTCGATCAGGCCGGTGAACATTCCGATCGGACCGCGTATGTGATCATCGTATCGTCACCCAGGGCGCGTCGCTCCAGCACGCGAAAACGCGGCGCGCCAGCGATCGACGTGGACGGCGCGTGGGCGAAGGCGCCCCGCGCGCCACCACCCAGCAGCACCGCACCTCGAAAGATAATCAGCCGGTCTACCAGCGCGTGCTCGAGGAGCTCACCGGCGAGACGCGCGCCCCCCTCCACCAATAGTGAACGCACGTCTCGGCGTGCCAGTTCCTCCAGCGCTTCCTCCAGAGAGCCGGCGTCGAGGAGCTCCACGCCGGCCCTCTCGAGTGCGCGTGCCGACTCGGGTTCGGGACCGCGTACCACGAGGAGAGTCGGCACCTCGCGCGCACTCTCCACCAGCCGGGAGGAGAGTGGCGTGCGCGCCCGACTGTCGAAAACCACGCGAAGCGGCGGCACCCGCGGCGCGGGAGCGTCGCGCACGGTGAGGAGCGGATCGTCGGCCAACACGGTGCCGATCCCCACGGCCACGGCATCGTTACCAGCGCGCAGCTCGTGCGCCGCGGAGCGCGCATCCGGGCCGGTTATCCATCGCGAACCGCCCTCGGCATCGGCTATGGCGCTGTCTATCGAGAGCGCGAGCTTGAGCGTGACCCACGGGCGGCGATGCTCGCGCGGCGACTCGTGCGCGTGAAAGAAGGCCGCGTTCAGCTCGCGCGCCGCTTCGGCCTCCACCCCCTGCAGCACGTCCACACCGGCGGTACGCAGCCGCTCCACTCCGCCCCCGGCGACCGGGTTGGGATCGCGCGCCGCGATCACCACGCGGGCCACTCCCGCCGCCACGAGAGCGTCGGCGCAGGGCGGCGTCTTCCCCGTGTGCGCGCACGGCTCCAGCGACACGTACACCGTGGATCCGCGCGCCCGCTCTCCCGCCGCGCGCAGCGCCGCCGCTTCCGCGTGCGGCTCGCCGTATCGCGTGTGATACCCCTCGCCAACGACCTCGCCATCGCGAACGATCACCGCACCCACCATCGGGTTGGGCGCGGTTTGCCCCCACCCTCCGCGCGCTAGCTCGATCGCGCGGCGCATGAACGCCGCATCATCGCGCTCGGCTGCCACGCGCCGTTGCGAAGAGGAAGCGTCAGTAGCCAATGCGCAGTCCCACGGAACCGTACAGCCGCGCGTCGTCGGCGGCGGGATCGAAGCGGTTGTACGTTCGCACGTCGCCGCCCGAGACGCGTCCCAGCTCGCCGACGAGCCGGAAGAGGGGGAACGGCGTCACCGATAGGTCCACGAACATGTTCGTACGCGCTGGCGATGTCTCGAGCGCGAACGGCCGGTCCGGGCGAACGCCCTCCACGTCGTAATCGAGCGCGCTGCTCGCGCGGAGCTCGTCCCGACCGATCCCGGCGGCCACCCCGAACACCACGAAGCTCTTGCTCGCCACCACGCGCCACGACCGCGCCTTCACCTCGAGGTCGCGCATGCTCAGCGAGTTCGCGCCTTCGCGAGCGGTGATCGTGACCGTGGGGAGCCGCCGCTCGACGTACGTCACCGAGATGCCGGGCGTGAGCGCCGTCTCGCTCATGATCCCGACTCGCCCGCCATAGCCCATTCTGAGCGACCCATCCGACGAAGCGATGCTCACCGAGCCGCTCGTGACATCGGGAACGTAAGCCGCGCTGATGATCGCATCCACTCCGCCCACGTATGTGATCCCCACTGGCACTCCCCTGAAGATGCCGAGCGACGCATCCACCTGCGGAATCGCGACCCACTTGTCGTTGATGTCGTACGTGGACCTTCGCGGCTCACCGACGCTCACGCCTGTCGCCGCGACATCCGGGATGCTCGCGCGCATGACGTTGGCGCGGAGCTCGGCGGTGAAGTGCGGGAAGCCGCCGAGCGTCCCGCCCCTCCCCATCACGGCACTGCCGCCCGCGATGAGCGTACCGAGCTGGTCGCCAAGGTAGCGGTAGATGTCCACCACCTTCTGGCAGGCATCGCCGCCCTCGTGGCTGGCGCCTACGAATGCCAGGTCCGAGCAGCGACTGTCGACGCTCTGCGCCCGCACCGCCGCGGGGAACACGAGCACCAGCATCCCAACAGCAAGGATTTCCTTCGACTTCATGCTGCAGCTCCATCGGAAGGGTCGTGCCGGCCAGCATCCGGCAACCCGCCGCGAGCTGCGGAACGACTGTTACTTCAGAACCACGCTCCCACTGCCCGGCCGGATGTCGCCCAGCACCCAGGCGAGGGTGTTCGCCGCGCGCGAGCTCTCGATGATGGCCGGCGCATCGTCCTTCGCGCAGATCACCACCATGCCCACACCCATGTTGAAGGCGCGGAACATCTCGTCGCTCGGGACCTCGCCCGCACGCTCGAGCACCCGAAAGACGTTGGGCACCTTCCAGCTCGATCGCTCCACCACCGCATCGAGATTCGCGGGGAGCGCCCGGTTCAGGTTGCCCGGGAGACCGCCGCCGGTGATGTGCGCCATGGCGTGCACGCGCTCCAGCACCGGCCTGAGCGCCGCGAGATACGACCGGTGCACTCTGAGCAATACGTCTGCCACACTACCCGCTTCGTCGGGGAATGCATCGTCGGGACCCAGACGCAGCCGCTCGCCCACGATTCTGCGCGCCAGCGAGTAACCGTTGGTGTGGAGCCCCGAGCTCGCAAATCCCACGAGTACATCGCCCGCACGGACGCGCTCCGAGCCGAGGATGCGGTCTTCCTCCACGGAGCCCACGATGAAGCCGGCGAGATCGTAGTCGGGAGGCGTGTACACCCCGGGCATCTCGGCGGTCTCTCCCCCGAGGAGCGCGCAGCCGTTTTCCCGGCAGCCGGCGGCGACGCCGCGAACCACCGCCTCCACTACCTCGGGTACCAGCTCTCCGAACGCCACGTAGTCGAGGAAGAAGAGCGGGAGCGCACCCTGCACGAGGATGTCGTTGGTGCAGTGGTTCACGAGGTCGTGGCCCACCGTGTCGTTGCGGCCGGACTCGATCGCTACTTTCACCTTCGTGCCCACGCCATCGGCGCTCGCCACGAGCACGGGATTCCGAGCGCCCGCCGGCATGCGGAACATCCCGCCGAAGCCGCCGAAGCGGCCGCGCGCGCCCGCCGTGAAGGTGGACTCCACCAGCGCCTTGATGCGATCGCGCGCTTCGTTGGCCGAGTCGATGTCGACGCCGGCGCTGCGGTAGTCGAGAGGGCCGCTCACCGAAGGAGATCCTCCTCGAACGCGACGAGACGATGGAATTCGCGCACGCGTTTCACGATGTCCTCGGCACCGATCTCGAGGAAGCGATCTATGGAAAAGCGCTCCACGGCGAACGATCCCATGGCGGAGCCGTACACCACGGCGCGCTTGAGATTCGGCTCGCTCAGATCACCCGTCCGCGCGAGATAGCCGATGAATCCGCCCGCAAAGGAGTCCCCCGCGCCCGTCGGGTCGAAGACTTCCTCGAGCGGATACGCGGGCGCGTAGAACACGCTCGAGCGCGTGAACATGAACGCGCCGTGCTCGCCCTTCTTGATGATCACGTGCTTCGGCCCGTGCTGCATGATCCACCGCGCCGCCTTCACGAGATTCACCTGCTCGGTGAGCTGCCGCGCTTCGGCGTCGTTCAGCGTGAGGATGTCCACCCGCGAGAGAAGCGCGAGGATGTCGCTCCGCCTGCTCTCGATCCAGAAGTTCATCGTGTCGCAGGCCACGAGGCGCGGCTTGGACACCTGCTGCAGCACCTCCAGTTGCAGCCGGGGATCGATGTTTCCGAGGAAGACGAACGGCGCGTCGCGAAACTCGGCCGGGATCTTCGGCCGGAAGTGCGAGAAGACCCCCAGGCGGGTCTCGATCGTCTCCGCGCTGTTCAGATCGTGCCGGTACCTCCCGCGCCAGTGGAAGCTTTCACCGTCCGCGCACTCGAGCCCCGCGAAGTCCACGCCTCGCTGCTTCAACGGCTCCAGGCGATCCAGCGGATAATCCCTTCCCACGACCCCCACGAGCTGCACTGGTGCGAGCAGACTCGCCGACGCCGAGAAGAACGTAGCCGATCCCCCCAGCACCTCCTCGGCCCTGCCGAAGGGCGTTTCCACCGAATCGAGCGCTACCGAACCGACGACGAGAACAGAGGACATTGTGGGGGATGAGTGGGAAAGGATGAAGGGTTCAGCGGCCGACGGGGTCAGGTCTTTAATTTCGAGCCGTATGAGC
>JBIQMO010000267.1:0-4880 GCA_044463245.1 Gemmatimonas aurantiaca | reverse complement strand
TTGGGCGCCCCGCAGCGACAGGGGTAGCGCGCCTCGTCGCTCTCGTCCGCATCCGGCGCGCGCTCGTACTGGTAGTCGTAGACGAGCTCCTGCCCGGGCTGGATCGTCTTGATCGTCTCGATGTAGATGTGGCCGCTGTCGATCACTGCCTCGCAGTTGGGATCACACGAGTGGTTGATGAAGCGCGCCTCGTTCCCGTCCACAGCCGCGTCTATCACGGTGCGGCTGTTGAGCGTGAACAGGAATGTGTGGTGGCGCTTCATCGTGTCGTCATCGTAACGGCGATCGGCCTCGGCGTGCGAGATGCGCTCGCCCAGGTACTCTATGAGTCGGGTCCCTTTCCGGATGCGCCGGGTGGCGAAGGCGCCGCGCCCCTGAATGGGCGATGAACGTATCTCGAAGTATGACTGGCTCGCTGTCGGCATTTCTCGTCGGGGTGATGAATTACAGGAGAGCGGAAAGCCGCTCCCTCCACGCTGCACTCGCCATACGCGCGAGGAA
This sequence comes from Gemmatimonas aurantiaca, assembly GCA_044463245.1. GTDB lineage: Bacteria > Gemmatimonadota > Gemmatimonadetes > Gemmatimonadales > Gemmatimonadaceae > JADGGM01. The sequence goes on along the minus strand of JBIQMO010000267.1, from coordinate 4,379 downwards.
TCGCTCGCCGCTCACAGCGCGTCGTTGCCGGGTGTGCGCACCTTGATCTCGCCCGCCAGCGACGGCTCGGGCGTGAAGTCCTCACCCGGGTTGATGAACTTGTCGCTCTCGATTCCGTACTGCTTCTCGTACAGCTGGCGGTAGCGCCCGTTCATCGCCAGCAGCTCATCCTGCGTTCCGCGCTCGACGATTCGTCCCTCCTCGAGCACGAGTATCTGGTCGGCGCTCGCGATGGTCGAGAGCCGATGCGCTATCACGAATGTAGTACGACCGCGCCTGAGGGAGCGAAGCCCGTCGCGGATCAGCGCCTCGCTCTCTGAGTCGAGACTTGACGTGGCCTCGTCGAGTATGAGGATCTGCGGGTCGGCGAGGATCGCGCGCGCGATCGCGACGCGCTGGCGCTGCCCGCCCGAGAGCCGGACGCCGCGCTCCCCCACCACGGTATCGTAGCCCTCCTCGAACTCCACGATGAACTCATCGCAGTGCGCCAGGCGCGCCGCCTCGCGGATCTCCTCCATCGATGCGCTGGGCCTGGAGAAGGCGATGTTCTCCGCCACGGTTCCATCGAAGAGGAAGTTCTCCTGTAGTACCACCCCCAGGTGCGCGCGGTAGTCGCGCAGGCGAAGCGTGGCGAGGTCGTGACCGTCCACGAGGACGCGTCCGCTCGTGGGGCGGTTGAAGGCCATGATGAGACTTATGAGAGTGCTCTTCCCGGAGCCGCTCGACCCCACCAGCGCGGTCGTCGTACCGGCAGGCGCGAAGAACGACACGCCGCGCAGCACGGGGACCCCGGGCGTGTACTCGAAGCTCACGTCCTCGAACGCCACGTCGCCGTTCAGCTCCTTCACCGGCTCGCGGTCCAGATCCTCCTCATCCTCCGTGGGCATCATCCGGATCTCGCGGATCCGATCGAGCCCCGCGAACGCTTCGCTGATCTGCGTGCCGATCGACGCTATCTGCACCAGCGGCTGCACCACCAGCCCGACGAAGAGGGAGTACATGACGAATTCGCCGAGCGTCATCGCCCCGGTGGCTACCGCGCGCCCGCCAATGAGGAGGATGAGCACGCCCACGACGCCTATCACCATCGTCGAGAATGCCGTCACCGCCGACACTCCTGTGATAGACCGCGCGATGTTGCGCAGCAGCCGGTGCACGCCCTGCGCAAAGGTGACCTGCTCCCTCCGCTCGGCGGTGTACGTCTTCACCACCCGGATCCCGCTCAGCTCCTGCGAGAGCCGGCCGGTCACTTCCGCGGTGATCACGCTCCTCTCGCGGAAGATCGGGCGGAGCTTGTTGAAGGCGAACGCCATCCCGCCGCCGAAGATGAGCAGGATGACGAGCATGAAGCCCGTGAGCTGCCAGTTCAGGTAGAAGAGAACGCCGAGCGCTATCGTGGCCGTCACGAGCCCGCCGCTCAACTGGACCAGCCCCGTACCCACCAGATTCCTGATACCATCGGCATCGTTGAGGATGCGCGAGATGAGGATGCCCGTCTGCGTGGTGTCGAAGAACGAGACGGGGAGGCGCAGCACGTGCTTGTTCACGTCCTTGCGCATCTCGGCGATCGCGCGCTGCGCCGCGACGCTCATGACCTGCGAGAGCGCGAAGGTGGTGCTCGCCTGGACGATGGTGGCGATTCCCACAGCGATGGCCAGGGGAGCGAGCAGGTCGGCGCGGTGCTGCCCGATGATCCTGTCGATGAGCACCTTGGAGCTGGCGGGGAGTACCAGACCGGAAAGGCGATTCACCAGCATCAGCAGAAGCCCAAGTGACAGCTGCTTGCGGTTGCGCCAGATGAGACCGCGCGCTTCCTGCCAGGCGTTGGCCATGTTCGGCTTCCGCTTCGGCTCGCGCGTCGCGCTCTGTCCGGCCATCGCGCGTCGGCCGCCATGTCCGCCGACGTGGATCCCCGGTCCCCTCATGATGCCTGGACCTGTCATATCCCTCCACGATCGCGCTCGATGCGCGACCCTTCGCAATATAGTGAGCGACAGGGTCGTGCGAAGGCACTACATCACTCCACCACGATGCGAACCTCGGCGCTGTCGCCGCGCGACGTGAAGGCGCGAATCACGTGCTCGCCGGGAGTGAGCGAGAGGCGCGATTGGCGAAGAGCGCGACCGTCCACAGACCAGCGAACGGAGGCCGGATCGCGCGCGCCCGCCGTGCGGAGCGCGACGGTCGCGAAGCGCGGGTCTACTCCCGGAGGGACCTGATACCGGTCGCCATCGCCGGGGGACACGATCCGGAAGCCGGCGCTCGGAGAAGCCAGTTCCTGTCCGTGCGCGACCGACGCTCTGCTCGCCGCGAGGAGGGTGCCGTCGGCGGCCGCATCGTCGCGCTCGCGACGCTCGACCCAGGCCGCGTACTCCTGCGGGAGCACCACCGATCCGTCGGCACGATGCCAGTCGCAGCTGTCGGCCGGTTCGGTGCCGGGCGCGAACCACTCGGTCATGTGCGGGCAGCCATGGGCGGCGCGCAGACCGGAAAGGCGACAGATCTCCACCGGCAGGGCGCCCGCGCTCGCGGGCGTGGGGAGCACGCCGGGCGCATAGCGTCGCGCCGTTAGGAGAGCGGCCCGATGCAGGAGGGGGCCGGCGCCGCTCACACCGCTCACACCTTCCATCGGACGGCCACTGAAGTTTCCCACCCACACCGCCACCGTGAATCCAGCGGTGGTGGCCACGGCCCAGTTGTCGGTGAAGTGCCGGCTGGTGCCGGTCTTCGCGGCGGCACGGAAGGGAAACTCGAGCGGCGTCTGCAGACCGAAGCCCGGGATGCGGGCGTCGGCATCGCTCAGGATGTCGAGTACGAGCGTGGCGGAGAGTGGGCTCATTACTCTGTGCCCCGCCGAATCCGCCGCAGCGGCGGGGAGCACTCCCGATGTGGCATCCGGGACTTCAGCCATGCTCCAGCGATACGGACGCCAGACTCCACCATTGGCGAGCGAGCGGTAGGCATTCGCCAGCTCCAGCAGCGTCACGTCGCCATTGCCCAGCGCCAGACCGAGGCCGTAGTAGTCGGCGCTCCGCGACAGCGATGCGAAGCCGGCGCGGTGCAGCGTGGCGAGGAGGCTCGCGGCGCTCATCCGATCTGCCAGGGCGACCGCCGGCACGTTGAAGGAACTGGCAAGTGCTTCGCGCGCCCGCACCGGACCATGGTAGCGGTGATCGTAGTTGCGCGGGCGATACGGCCCGGTGGAAGTGCGATACTCGTGCGGGATATCGGCGAGTATCGTGGCCGGCGTGAGGCCGCGGTCGAAAGCGAGCCCGTACAGGAAGGGCTTGAGCGCGGAACCGGGCTGGCGCGCCGAGACCACCATGTCGGTCTGCCCGCCGGTGTCCGCCCAGAAGTCGGGCGACCCGACCCACGCGAGCACCTCGCCAGTGTGATTGTCCAGCACCACCGCACTCGCCTGGCGCGCGCCCTCGGCGTGAAGATCCCGCACGGTGCGTCGCACCTCCGCTTCGATCTCGCGCTGCAGAGCGATGTCGAGCGATGTGCGCAGCACGCCGCCACGGTAGGCGTCGCGATCGAGCCAGCCGAGCACGCGTGTGGTGAAGTGCGGCGCCAGGAAAGGTGTCGCATCGCCCGCCATCAGGAGTGGCTCGTGCTCGGCACGCTCCACGTCGGCGCTCGAGGCGTAGCCCGCGCGGAGCATCCGCGAGAGAGCGCGCGAGCGGTCCGCGCGGGCGCGGCGCGACGAGACGAGCGGGTTGTCGCTCGACGGCGCATGCGCGATTCCCGCAAGGAGCGCCGCCTGGGCGAGACTCACCGAACGCGCGGTCGCGCCGGCGTAGAGCATCGCCGCCGCCGGCACTCCAACGGCGCCCTGGCCGAGCTGCACGCGGTTGAGGTACTGCTCGAGAATCTCGTCGCTGGAGAGGTGTGCCGAGAGGCGCAACGCCCAGAGCGCCTGCACCACCTTGCCGCTCCAGCCGCGGCCGGAAGGGCGGATGAGTCGCGCGGTCTGCATCGTGATGGTGGATGCGCCCGAGACGACGCGCCGCGCACGGAGGTTGTCGCGAACGGCACGCGCGAGCGCACGCACGTCGATGGCGCCCAGCGCTCCGCGGCTCGATCGCTCGAGGAAGCGCCGGTCTTCCACCGCTATGAAAGCCGTGATGATCTGTGGGTCGATCTGGTCGATCGGCATCCAGCGCGCCCGGCTCCCATCCGCGGCGCGCGTGGTACGCAGCACCACGCCGTGTCGATCGGTGAGCGTCACGCTCGGCGCATCCATCGGCGCGAGCATCTCCGCGGGGATCGGCAGGGCCACCCACGCGCAGAGCGCGAGCAGCGCACAGACCAGCGGGGTCAGGTCTTTAATTTCGAGCAGGCGCGGCCGTTGGCGACGCCAACGACCGCTCCTGCTC
>JBIQMO010000266.1:0-4893 GCA_044463245.1 Gemmatimonas aurantiaca | reverse complement strand
GCCAGTGGCCACACGACTCGAAATTAAAGACCTGACCCCGTCGGCACCCTGCCTCCTGAACCCTGTACTTCTCCCCCTCTCCGGCCCAAGAGATGCAGCACCTCCCCACCGGAGCTCGGCAGGAGCTGCGTCAGGAAAATGCGGAAGTCAGAAGTAGAAAAGTCGGAGTCGGGAGTGCTCTTCCCCAGTCGCCGGCCGCTGGCGGACTGCGCGGTGGCGATAGGGCTGGGCACGCTCTTCGGACTCGTATCGGCCGGGCAGGTACACCTCTACGGGCACGCGGTAGGACGAGAAGTCGATGTCGGGCGGCTCGTTCCGATCTACATCGCGCGCTGGTATATCTGGGTCGCGCTCACACCCTTCATCTTCGCGGCGGCGAGGCGCTGGCAGATCGACGGCAGCGTCGCCCGGGGTACCCGCGCGCTCAATGCGGCGATGCTCGTCGCCGCGTCGGTGCTCTTCGCACTCCTCCACTCGGTGCTCTCGGCCGTCGTCGACATCGCGCTCGGCGCCGGGCGCGTACCGGTGCCGCTGGCAGTGACGGAGCACGTGAGCGCCTTCTTCGTCACCGGACTCGTCGTGTGCGCGGCGATCATCGCCGTCCACCACGCGATCGACTACTACCGCCGCTACCGGAGCCGCGAGCTGCGCGCGAGCCACCTCGGCGCGCAGCTCGCGCAGACCAAGCTGCAGCTTCTCCGGATGCAGCTGCAGCCGCACTTCCTCTTCAACACTCTCAACGCCGTCTCCGCGCTGATGCACGAGGACATCGAGGCGGCCGACGCGATGCTCGCCGCGCTCGGCGACCTCCTCCGTGCCGCGCTCCAGGGCGACGGATCCGAGGAGGTCGCGCTGCGCCAGGAGGTGGAGCTCACGCGCTGCTACCTGGACATCATGAAGCTCCGCTTCGGCGGCGAGCTCGCGGCATCCATCGACATCGCTCCCGATTCGCTCGACGCGCTCGTGCCGAACATGATCCTGCAGCCGCTGGTGGAGAACGCGGTGCTGCACGGCATCGCGCAGCGCGGCAGCGGCGGGAGCATCGAGGTGCGCGCCGAGCGCATTGATGGCTCGCTGATGATCACCGTGCTGGACGACGGTCCCGGTCTCCCCGATGGGTGGGATGAAGGGAGAAGCGCGGGAGTGGGATTGAACAACACGCGCTCGCGGCTCCGCCGGCTCTACGGCAACAGGCACCGCATCGAGATCGGCAACCGTGCCGAGGGCGGCCTCCGCCTCACGCTCGCCATCCCGTTCCACACGACCAGCGTGCTCGCACTGCCGGCCGCGTGAGGAGTCGTACATGACGGTGAAGACTCTGATCGTCGATGACGAGCCTCTCGCGCGCTCGCGGCTCCGCAAGCTTCTCTCGGCGGAAGACGGCGTGGAGATCGTGGGCGAGTGCGCCAGCGCCGAGGAGGCGATCGGCGTCATAGAGAGCGCGCTTCCCGACCTGGTCTTCCTCGATGTGCAGATGCCGGGGATGGATGGCTTCCAGATGCTCGCCAGGCTCGAGACGCCGGCGCTCCCCGCCATCATCTTCGTGACCGCGTTCGACGACTACGCGCTGCGCGCCTTCGAGGTGCACGCACTCGACTACCTGCTCAAGCCGTACTCACGCGCGCGCTTCGTAGATGCCTTCCGCCGCGCGCGCGAGCAGCTCGAACGCGAGAGCGCCGCCGCCGCGGACCGTCGTCTCCTCGGCCTCCTCGCCGAGCTCCGCGCGAGGGAGAGCGGCGGCGTGGCCGCGCCCGCTGCGGCCCACGAGCAGGAGCGTCTCGTCGTGAAGGCCGATGGCCGCATGTTCTTCGTCCGCCCTGCCGACATCGACTGGATCGAAGCGTCGGCCAACTACGTGCGCCTGCACGCGCGGGGAGAATCCTACCAGCTCCGCGAGAGCATGAAGAACATGGAAGAGCGTCTCCCGCGCAACTCCTTCGTGCGCATCCACCGCTCCGCCATAGTCAACCTCGACCGCGTCCGCGAGCTGCAGCCCTGGTTCCACGGCGAATACGTCGTGATCCTCACCGACGGCACCAAGCTCACCGCCAGCCGCGTGTATGCGGGGCGATTGAGGGAGTTGATGCAGTGAACGGCGAGGGTTCAGGAGACAGGGCGGGAAGTGCAGGGTTCAGGAGGCAGGGCGGGAAGTGCAGGGTTCAGGAGGCAGGGTTCAGGGTTCAGGAACTGCGCCTACCGCTACTGTCATTCCCCGCGAAAGTGGGAATCCATGTTGGCCAGTCGAACCTGGATCCCCGCTTGCGCGGGGATGACGACTCCTGGGGCAGTTCCTGAACCCTGAACCCTGCCTCCTGAACCCTGTCTCCCCCCCCGTCCCACTCATCCCTCCCCACGTCCTGCTCGTCCCTGAAGCGTTGCCGGCTCGGGTTCCATTGCCGAATAGTTCGGGCGCCAACGCTGGACCCGTAGCCATCCGTTCGCCCCGATGCGCGCATCGCGGCGGCTCGTTGGTGCGGCGTCCGCCATGCGAGGGTTAGCCGTACGGGGCTGGGAGGGGTAATGCTTCATTTCGTCCTGCCGGAGTGTCGTTCGAGCTCGGCGCGATCAGCATCGCGCGCCGCAGTGCGACGCACTGGCAGGACGTTTTGCATCCGTAATAATCGCGCGCTCCGCCGCCCCGCCCCGGGCGGCGTGAGCACTGATTTCCCTCTCGGCACTCCCTCTCCCGCCTCCGTACGCGCGACCTCCGCATCACAACACCGAACAACCGCAACGACCCGGAGGAATCATGCGACGTCGGTTGTTGGAACTCAGCGCCTTCCTGGGCGCGCTGGCGCTGCTCGCGCCGAACGCGCGCGCCCAGCAGGAGGCCGTGCTCACTGGACACGTTACGAGTGAGGGAGGTGCACCACTTCCCAACGCGAGCGTATTCATCGAGCAGACCCGCGAGGGAACGCTGACCGGTACGGACGGCGCCTACCGTCTGGTGGTACCGGCCGCGCGCGCCACCGGACAGCAGGTGACGCTCTCCGTTCGACTGATCGGCTACCGGCAGGCGTCGGACACTCTCGCGCTCACGCCAGGTTCACACACGCACGACTTCACGCTGGTGGCCAACCCGCTGCGGCTCGGTGAGATCGTCGTCACCGGCCAGGGGCTCAGCACTACGCGTGAGAAGCTCGGCAACGTCATCAACACGGTAGACTCGTCGGCGATCGTCCGCTCGAACGAGTCGAACATCGTCAACGCCATCGCGGCGAAGGCGCCGAACGTCGAGGTCAGATCCCAGGCGGGCGATCCCGGCGCATCGTCGTACATCCGCATCCGCGGACCCAAGACCATCAGCGGCACGGGGCAGCCGCTCTTCGTCGTGGACGGCGTGCCGATCGACAACTCCACCCTCAACACCGAGGGACAGACGACCCAGGGTACCGTGTCGCCCAACCGCGCCTCGGACATCGACCCGAGCAACATCGCGTCGATCGACATCCTCAAGGGTGCGGCCGCCGCGGCCATCTACGGAGCGCGCGCCGGGCAGGGTGTGATCCTCATAACCACCAAGAAGGGGCAGTCGGGTCCCACTCGCTACTCGCTCAACTCGAGCTACTCGTTCGATGACGTCACGAACGGCGTACCGCTCCAGACCAGGTTCGGACTCGGCACGCTCAACGATGCAGGCGTCCCCGAGCGCCCCCCGTGCAACAACTTGAACCCCGGCGCCGGACTCGACTGCACCCCCGGAGGCGTCACAGCCAGCTTCGGCCCCGAGCTCCCGGCCGGTACGCCCACCTTCGACCACTGGAACGAGCTCTTCGACACCGGACACACCTGGGACAACAACATCTCCGTCTCCGGCGGCAACGACCGCACGCTCTTCTTCCTGGCAGGCGGGCGCACCACCACCAACGGCACGATGGTGGGACCGAACAACAAGTACGACAAGACCACCGCGAGACTCAACGCGTCGCACCGCGTATTCGACAACCTGAACGTCGGTCTCAACGTCTCCTACGTTGATACGCGCGGGAAGTACATCCAGATGGGCTCGAACATCGACGGCCTCCTCCTCGGCTCGCTGCGTACGCCGCCCGAGTTCAACAATACGCAGTACCTCGATCCCGACACGAAGATGCACCGGTCGTATCGGTTCCCCTTCCCGTCGGTCGCGTCCCTGACGACGTCCCGCGGATACGACAACCCGTTCTTCGTTCTCAACGAGGACGAGAACAACAGCAAGCTCTCGCGCACCTTCGGGAACGTGAACATCTCGTACGATCCGTTCGACTGGCTGAACGTCAAGGAGACCTTCGGCGCCGACTACTACACCGACCAGCGCCTCGAGGGCTTCCCGCTCACCAGCTCGGGCCAGCCCACCGGGCAGGTGTTCCGGACGGACTTCACGAACTACCAGCTCGATCAGAACCTGATCGCCACCGCGACGCACACGTTCAACCCGAATTTCGCCGGATCGCTGACGATCGGGCAGAACGTCAACGCGCGCAACTTCCAGCAGGTGCGCGTGCAGGGGATCACGCTGGTGGCCCCGCAGCCGTTCAACCTGCTGAACACCATCAACTGGACGCCCAACGACTCCACGGCGCAGGTGCACAGCGAGTCGTACTTCGCGCAGGCTACGGCCGATCTCTTCGACCGACTGCACCTCACAGCGGCCATCCGCAACGACGGCTTCTCCACCTTCGGCTCGAGCTCGCGGCGGCACTGGTTCCCCAAGGCGAGCGCCGCCTTCACGGTGGTCGACAACACCCAGAACAGCCCCGGCTTCCTCTCCTTCGCCAAGCTCCGCGCGGCGTACGGTGAGACGGGCACGGAGCCGCCGGTGTACTCCACCGACCAGGTCTTCCTCGTCGGTCAGTTCATCCTGGATGCCGGCTGGGGCTCGCAGCTCTTCGTCAACCAGAACGGCCAGGGCGG
>JBIQMO010000265.1:0-4924 GCA_044463245.1 Gemmatimonas aurantiaca | reverse complement strand
CTGAGCCATAGCTGTGCTATGGCTCAGCTTGCTCGAAATTAAAGACCTGACCCCGCCTCTTATACTAGAGCCCGCTCGAAATTAAAGACCTGACCCCGTCGGCCCCGTCTCAACAGAGATGCACCGCCATCGCCTTGAAGCTCACCCAGACATCGGTGCCGGGGACGAGGGAAAGCTCGTCGGCAGAGCGGGTTGTGAGAGCGGCGACGATCGGTACGCCGGAGACTTCTACCGTCACGTGCGCCAGCGCGCCGGTGGTGGCCACCTCGCTCACGGTGCCGCGGAAATTGTTGCGCGCGGAAGAGTGTTGCGGCTCCAGCGAGAGCAGAACCTCACCGGCTCTGATCACCGCGTAGCCGGGACCGTTTTCCGCATCGCCCACGGTGTAGAAGGCGAGTGGGCCGGTGCGGAACTCCAGGGCGTGGTGGCCATCGGCAGGCATCGCGGCACCAGCATGGGCTAGCCTGTCCGGGTCGCGCAGCACGCACACCTCCCCGGCGAACACGTTCTCGGCACCGAGGAACTCGGCGATGTACGGCGACGCGGGGCGACGAAAGACATCCTGCGGCGGCCCGCTCTGCAGCACCCGCCCGCCGTCGAGCAGGATCGCGAGATCGCCGAGCAGCCCCGCTTCGGCGAAGTCGTGCGTCACCTGCAGCACCGTCATCTCGAGCTCCTCGTGCAGAGCTCGCACGGCGCGGCGCACGAGCAAGCGGCGCCTCGGGTCGAGCGCCGTGAACGGTTCGTCCAGAAGCAGTATCCGCGGACGCGCGGCGAGCGCGCGCGCGATCGCGACAAGCTGCTGCTCGCCACCGCTCAGCCCGCGCACGTCGCGTCCCAGCAGTCCGTTCACTCCGAGGCGATCGGAAAGCTCGCGCACGAACCCCGGGTCCGACGCGCCGTAGCCGACGTTCTCCTTCACGCTGAGATGCGGAAAGAGATATCCACGCTGGTACACGAAGCCGATCCCGCGCCGCTCGGGCGGTACGCCGGCCATGTCGCGTCCCATGAGTCGCAGCGTGCCCGTGCGCTGGGGGATGATCCCCGCGATGGTCTCGAGGAGCGTGGTCTTCCCCGATCCCGCCGGTCCGATCACCACCCCGTATCCACCCGTCGGAACGGAGAAGGTGATGTCGCGCAGCTCGAAGCCGCCCTGCCGGGCGCCGAGAGAGTGGAGCTCGATCAGGGCGCCGCTCCCGCGCCGCTCTCCGGGCGGAGCGCACGCAGCACGGTGAGCGGGATGAGCGCGAGGATCGTGAGCGCCGCGGCCACCGGCAGCGCCTCGTGCAGGCCGAAGCTGGTGAAGCGATCGTAGCTCAGCACACTCACGACCTTCGGGTTGTACGTCAGGATCACGATGGCGCCGAACTCGCTCACCGCGCGCGCCCACATCACCACGCCCGCCGCAATGAGCCCGCGCAGCGAGAGCGGGAGCGTCACCCTACGGAAGACCCGCCACGCCGGGTCACCGAGCGTGCGTCCCACCGCCTCGTATCGCGGATCCACGCGAGCGAATGTCTCGCGCGCGGCGCTCACATAGAGCGGCGCCGAGACGAAGAGCATCGCGCACACGATCCCGACCGGCGAGCCCGCCACGCGGATCCCCGCCTGGAGGAGCACGGAGCCCACGGCACTCTCGCGTCCCAGCACGAGGAGCAGTGCAATCCCTGCGACCGGGTGCGGGATGAGCAGCGGCAGGTCCACGAGCGCCGCGATGAGCGCGCGCCCGCGAAATGCGCGGCGCGCCATGAGGTAAGCCAGCGGAGTTCCGCCGAGGACGCCGAAGATCGTGGCCGTGGTCGCCGTGAACGCGGTGAGCCCGAGTGCGCCGCGAAGCTCCGAATCCGAGAAGAGACGCCCGATACCGACCGCGCCGCCGGACACGATGAGCCGCACGATCGGCGCGAAGAGAAAGAGGAGGAAGAGCGACGCGAGTAACGCCGTCACCACGCTCGCCACGCGGTACGCCGAGCGTGAGCGCGGCAGCGGCGCCACCGCACCGGCGTGTGTCATGGTGCAGTACTATCGAATCGAGCCGCGCCAACGCCGCTCGCACCCGCGCGCTCGGCGCGCCTGGCAGCGGCAGCAACAGCGGCCGGTACGCCGCTTCCCACCACGATCGGCTCGTCCAACACGTCGAGCCCCGTGGCGCGCATCATACTCGCACCTTCACCGGAAATCAGGTAAGCCACGAAGCGTTCGGCCAGCTCCGGATGCGGCGCCTTCTTCGGGATGGAGAGGGCATACACGATTGGCTGGCCGCTGAAGGTCACCGAGTCGCCCGGCGTCTTGCCGCGCACTCGCACCTGCACCGTAGAGTAGCGCGCCGAGTCGGCGGGCGAGCCCAGATCGATCGCCGCCGGAAGCTGCACGAACTTCAGTCCCGCAGCCGTAGCGAGCGATTCGTAGCTCCAGATGTAATCCATCTCTCCGGCCTGAACGAGCCCTACCAGATCGGCTTCCTTCGGCCGCACGTTGTTCTCGGGTGTATGTGCGAGAAGACTGTCGTAGAGACCGGGCACTTCGTAGTATTTCTCGGCCAGCTGCAGCGTGAGGAGCGTCCGGTAGCCGTTGGGATCCAGGCTCGGGTCGGAGCGCCCCACCTGCACGCCCGGCCGCTGGACGATCTTCCACCAGTTCTCCGGTGTGATCTCGCCGGCGTAGCGCGACTTCGGCGTGTAGGCCAGCACCATCCGGTTGCGCGCAAAGTCCAGGTACCACTCGACCTGGGCGGGCATGAGATACCGCGGAAAGACCTCGTAATCCGCGAGCGCTATCACATCGGGGATGTGTCCGAGCTCGGTGAGCTTCCGCGCCGTCTCCAGACTGCCGGCGTTCTCCTGAGCGATGATCACGTGCTCGCGCGCCGCGAAGGAGTCGAGCGCCGCGCGGATCGGGATCGCGAGACTCCCCGCGTTGAACACCACGATGCGCTCGGCCGGGTGGCCGCTGGTCCCGTCACAGCCGGCCACGACCGCCATCGCGGCCAGCACGGAAGCGAGGTGCTTTGCGATCATCCGCGAATATGTCGGCGCCGTCGCCGGGCGAGCAAGCCCGCTCTCGGCGCGTGCGTGCACGTACACGTGCACGCTTCTTCACTGGCACATCCGGCGGGTAGTTACCATGCCCCGACCCCCGGTATCTGCGTTGCTGACCTACCTCCGTCGTAGCTCCACCTCGCCAGCGGAAAGCAGCACCGCTGGCTCCCCGGCGCGCGCGAGCCGGGCGGCGAAGTAATACCGGCCGCCCGGCAGCGAATCTCCGAGGATGTCCATGGCATCTACCGTCAGCGCGGCGATCCCGCTGCGCTTCCCCGGTGCAACATCGAACCTGCCGTGCGCCGACTCGCATTCCGTGGAAGCCAGGGTCCGCACTGGCACCCCGTCGAGTACCGAGTCGCGCTCGGCGCGGGTGCTGAAGACGAGCAGCTCGAGCGGGCAGCCGGCTAACGGAAGGTCGAGCGAAGCCGGTGTGCCGCCGATGCTCGTACCCGAGACGGCGACGCGGATCACCGTGGGCGGCCCGGAGTCCAGAACTGCCGTCCGCGCCATGACCACCGCGCCGCCTACCGGACGAGCCGCGGCAAGCGGTATGGGCACCGCGCGGAGTCGTACCACACCCGCGTCCCTCTCGCGATTGTCGATCGGCAGTCCGGCCACTCCGGCCTCTGTCGACACGCCGGCCCCGAAAATCACGGCGACTCGATAGGCGCCGCCCGGAAGAGTGTCGCCGAGCAGCGACGGCACAGTGTACGCGCGCCTGAGTGTGTCGCTCTCTCCCGGTGGGAGCCGGATTGACAATCCGGTACCTACCATGGCTCCCTGCGCGCCGGTTTGCGGATCGACGAGCTGGCGCCTGCCCTCGTCGTAGGCCGCCCGCGTCGTACCGGATGTGGTATCGTAAAGCCGGATGGATGCGATCGAGCTCCCGCTCGCGAGATCCAGCACGAGTGTATCCCGAGTGGTGTTGGTAACCGCGATGCTCACCACGAGCTGGTCCGGCGACCCCGAATGGACGTACGCCCCCACGCGAACTGCCACGGGATTGGAGGGGAGCGGCATCCCGGCCCGTCCATGCGCGCACCCCGCAAGGAGCAGTGCGAGCGCAGCGATCTCGGGCGGCACGACCGTCGTTCTTCTCCCCATTCCACTATCTCCGCGCTGGCAATGGCGCCTTCCCGGCCAAAGGCCCGATACGAGGCGACTTCCGCCGCGGCGTCACCTTGGCGTCGATGGAACCGCAAGGAGACTGCCGAAGCACGAGAGTAGTCTGGCCCCGCGAGTGTACCGTCCCCACATTGAAGCACTCGACGAACGGCAGCGGCATGCTCTATCGTCCATCAACTGTGCTCCTGCCCTTCCTTTCCCTCTTCTCCGCCCCGCATGCCCGAACCCGCAGTAGAGATCCGTAACGTCGTCAAGCGCTACGATGGCCACACCGCGGTGCGCGGCCTCTCGCTCACAGTGCCGAAGGGCGCGGTGTACGGGATCCTCGGCCCCAACGGCGCGGGGAAGACGACCACCATCCGCATGGTGCTCGACATCATCGAGCCGGACGAGGGCTCGATCGACATACTCGGCCTCCCCAATACGGCGCCGGGCGCCATAGACAGGGTAGGCTACCTCCCCGAGGAGCGTGGCCTCTACCGCCGCATGCAGGTGCGCCGCGTCCTCCGCTTCCTCGCCGAGTTGAAGGGGATCGGACGCCGCGAAGCGGACAGACGTATCGACGGGTGGCTCGACCGGCTCGGGCTGCGCACCGCCGACCGCGACTGGGGCGAGGCCAAGGTGGACGACCTCTCGCGAGGAATGCAGCAGAAGGTCCAGTTCATCGGCGCGCTCCTGCACGATCCGGAGATGCTGATCCTCGACGAGCCCTTCAGCGGCCTCGACCCGATCAACGCGCAGATGCTGCAGGACATCGT
>JBIQMO010000264.1:0-4930 GCA_044463245.1 Gemmatimonas aurantiaca | reverse complement strand
CCGTACCTGGAGAACGGGCGCGGTGTGGCATACGATGTCGCGCCGGATGGCAGGCACTTCCTGATGGTCCGCGCCGGAGGGGAGCCGGACCAACTTCAGATCGTCACCGACTGGCGAAGTCTGCTGCCGCACGGCGCGGTGCCGGGCGCACCGTAGCAGATCGTAAATCTATCTGTACAATGTCCGGCGGATCTCCCATTATAGAGCCGCCGTACGACCAGCCGTAGCCGCGAGCTGACCTCGACGGCACGCGTAGCAGTCCACGATATGACCACGCCGCCGGCCTCCGGTGCTGCATCCAACCGGCACCCCCTCACGCACGACGCCGCTCGCCTCGGTGCCGCGCTGGCCGAGCGCTACCGCGTCGAGAGCGAGCTCGGCACCGGCGGGATGGCCACGGTCTACCTCGCCGAAGATCTCAAGCACCACCGTCAGGTGGCCATCAAGGTCTTGCGGCCCGAGCTCGCCGCCGTGATCGGCGTGGAGCGATTTCTACGTGAGATCGAGACCATAGCCGCGCTGCAGCATCCGCACATCCTCGGCCTCATCGACTCGGGCGAAGCCAGCGGCTCGGCGTACTTCGTGATGCCCTACGTGGAGGGCGAGTCGCTCCGCGACCGACTGGCTCGCGAGAAACAGCTCCCCATTCCCGATGCGCTCCGCATCGCGAGCGAGGTGGCGAGCGCGCTCGACTACGCGCACCGCCACGGCGTGATCCACCGCGACATCAAGCCCGAGAACATCCTCCTGCACGACGGCTCGGCGCTGGTCGCGGACTTCGGCATCGCGCTCGCCGTGAGCAACACCGCCGGCGACCGGATGACCGAGACAGGGATGTCGCTGGGCACGCCGCGCTACATGAGTCCCGAGCAGGCCATGGGAGACCGGAATCTCGACGCCCGGACTGATGTCTACGCGCTGGGGTGCGTGCTCTACGAGATGCTGGCCGGCGAGCCCCCGTTCACCGGCCCCACCGCCCAGGCGATCGTGGCCAAGGTAGTGATGGCGACGCCGGAACCGCTGACGACGTACCGCAAGACCGTGCCGACGGCGATCGAGGATGCGGTGTTCACAGCACTCGCGAAGCTCCCAGCCGATCGCTTCTCCTCCGCGCGGGAATTCGCCGAGGCGTTGGAGGGGAAGGCGATTGCCATCCCGGTCTCGGCCCGGACGACACCTCACGCAGCGCCGCATGCCGGATGGAAGGAGACGCTCCGGGATCCAATAATGTGGGGGCTCGGCCTGGTCACTCTCGCTTCACTGGTATTCGCCTTCCACGAGCGAATGGCCCCGCGGCTCGCAAGCCCGGAGAGCGTGGTCCGCTTCGCCGTGGACCTGCCCGAGGATCATCAACCTGCCCTGTGGGACACCCAGGGGCCTCACCTCGCCATCTCTCCGGATGGCACCACGCTCGCGTTCTGCGTGACCGACCCCCGGGGCGCCCGGCGGCTCTTCGTGCGACGGATGGACGAGACGGCCGGACGCATCATTCCGGGCACGGAGGGCGCCTTCTTCCCCGCCTTCTCGGCGGATGGCGCCTCGCTGCTCTATTGGACTGCCAACCGGTTCCTTAAGGTCGCGCTGAATGGAGGTGCACCACAGGTCGTCGGCGAGCCCGGTTCGATCCAGGCGGCATCCTCGTTGCCTGGTGGCGAGATCGTCTACGCTACACTCTCGCAGCCGCAGCTCATGCGCATGCCGGCGACGGGCGGTCAGGGACTCCCCGCAGCATCATTGGACAGCGCCCGAGGAGAGGTGGCGCAGTACTTTCCGCACGCGCTCCCCGACGGAGCGCACGTGCTCTACACGAGCCGGGGACGCGGGTCGACCGAAGATGCCCGCATCGGACTGCTCGACCTCTCTACCGGTCGTGCCCGGCGGCTCGATGTGCCTGGCGTCTACGCGCTCGGGATGCTGGACGGGCAGCTGGTCTTCACGGACCAGGCCGGAACGATCATGGCTGTACCACTCGAACTGGAATCCGGAGAGGTGCGCGGGCAACCCGTCCCGCTCTGGGACGGAGTGGCCACATCCGCCTTCGGCTCGGCGGTCGCGACGCTCTCGGCGACGGGTACTCTCGCATACGTGGGTGGAGACCAGGCGTCGAAGCTCGTCCTGGCGAACGCGTCCGGTGAGACAGCTCTCCTTGCCGAGGCGCGACGGTATTCACAACCTCGATATTCCCCGGACGGCGAGCGGGTGGCGGTCTCCATCGCCTCCGGCACGGTATCGGACATCTGGATCGACCACGTGGCATCGGGCAATCTCACCCGTCTCACCACCGGTGGCAGCGTCAACGAGCGTCCGGAGTGGTCCAGCGATGGGAGCCGCGTACTCTTCCGCACCGATCGTGGCGCGCATTCCGCGCTCTGGTGGCAACCGTCCGACGGAAGCGGCCCCGCGTCGCCACTCCTCGCCGACGACAGCGCGTCCTACTTCGAAGGAGTGATGACCCCGGATGGCCGTACGTTGGTTTATCAGGTGGACATCTCCGGGGCCAACGTGATGATGCGGGGCGTGGATGGGAATGGCGGGTCGCATCCCATCGCGGACGCACCGCCCGATGAAGACCAACCGCGTGTCTCTCCCGATGGGAAGTGGGTAGCGTACGTCACTTCCGAGAGCGAGGGACCACAGGTCGTCGTGCAGCCGCTCCCCGGTCCCGGGGCTAAGGTGCAGGTCTCGATTCGTGGAGGGAGTGAACCGGTCTGGTCACGCGATGGCCGCCGGATCTACTACCGCAGCGAGGGGAAGTTCAAGGTCGCTGAAGTGTCCGCGACGCCGACATTCCACGTCACCTCGCGCGCCGACTTCATGGACGACAATTATCTCCCGAGCGCGGCTCCGCACGCCAATTACGATGTATCGCCGGACGGTACCCGGCTGCTCGTGCTGAAGGGGGAGCGCCAGCGTCTGCTGGTGGTGCACAACTGGGGTGCGGAGGCGAGGGCGAAGCTGCGCGGCCCCTCGCCGCACTGATGAAAGCTCGACGCCATCATCACTCGCGATCTCCGCGGTGAGGGATGGCGACTAGGTGCGCCGGCCAGACACGCCCCGGTCGCAGCGACAGCGGAGCCCTGGAGCGGAGCGAGTGGTAGCGCGGGCGGCGCGGTGACCGCGTGAACGTGTGGGACCCCATACGACACCCTCCCCTCCCCCTCAACATTTCCCCTCCCTCGTGCGATAATGTGCTGGACGCGAGGACCACGGCCCGGCGCTGCCTGCCAGCTCCACCCGACGCGACGGCGATCCGCACCCGGCCCTCGATCACCCGGGAGTACGCACTCACCGATAACAAGAGTGGAGGGTCAGCTATGCACGCACGAGCGTCGATCGCAGCGATCGCGGCTTCACTTCTCGTCGCCGCCCCCATGGCCGCACAGCGGCCGGGAGCACCCGGAGGGCGCGGCCAGGAGAGTGAAGGCGCGAGGAGGGACACGACGGGCGTCCCCGCCGTGGAGAAGGTGTCCACCACAAAGCACACCATCACCATCAACGGCAAGCCGATCGCCTACACGGCGAACGCGGGCACCATGGTGCTCCGCGATGAAGATGGGAAGCCGAAGGCAACGGTGTTCTACATCTCCTACACGAAGGACGGCGAAGAGACCGCGAAGCGTCCGGTCACGTTCTTCTTCAACGGCGGCCCCGGATCGGCGTCCATCTGGCTCGACATGGGAATCATGAGCCCGAAGCACCCCGAGATGGGACCGAACGGGACGCAGCCGGCGCCGCCTTACAACCTCGTCGACAACCCGAACACGCCGCTCGACGTCACCGATCTAGTTCAGATCGATGCGATGATGACGGGCTACTCGCGGCCCGGTAAGGGTGTGAAGGCCACCGAGTACACCGGCGCCGTGAACGACATCAAGATGTTCGGAGAGTTCATCCGCGACTACCTCGACAAGTACGACCGCTGGGCGTCACCCAAGTATCTCTTCGGAGAGAGCTACGGCACCTTCCGCTCGGCGGGCCTCGCCTCGGAGTTGCAGGAGAACGAGGGGATCGAGCTGAATGGAATCATGCTCCTCGGCACCGTTCTCGACTGGCAGTACATCGCGCCCTCGCCCATCAACGACATCGCCTACTCGACGTTCCTCCCCACCTACACGGCAACCGCGTGGTACCACAAGAAGCTCCCGGCCGAGCTGCAGGGCAAGTCGCTCGAGCAGGCGGTGCAGCAGTCGCGCGACTACGCCTTTGGGGACTACATGGTGGAGCTGGCGAAGGGGAACGATCTCACCCAGGCCGAGCGCAAGGCGGTAGCGCAGAAGCTCGCGCAGCTCACTGGCGTGTCGGAGCAGTTCATCCTCAACACCAACCTGCGAATCGATCCCGGCCACTATCGCACCGAGCTGCTGCGCGACCAGCGCAAGATCGTGGGGCGGTACGACAGCCGGATGACCGGTATCAACGGGAACGCGGCGGCCCAGCGGCAGGACTACGATCCTTCCGATGTCGCTCCGTCCGGCGCGTTCATGTCGGCGTTCATGCGCTATCTGCACAACGATCTCAAGTACGAGAGCGACCTGCAGTACTACATGGGCGGCCGCGCGGGCCGCTGGGACTACACCGGCGCCGGCTTCGGCTTCCCTAACGAGGTAGATGCGCTGCGTGAAGCGATGGCCAAGGACCCGTACCTGCACGTCATGGTGGGCGCGGGCTACTACGACATGGCCACTCCATTCGCGAACGCCGAGTACACCTTCAGGCACCTCGGCTTCGATCAGACTTACAATGACCGCGTCGAGTTCAAGTACTACGAGAGCGGCCACATGGCTTACCTGAACCAGGCATCGGCGAAGCAGCTCAAGGCCGACATCGCCGCGTTCATCGGCGCCACGAAGGAGCATACGCAGACCGTGACCAACTGAGCGACGGGGTCAGGTCTTTAATTTCGAGCGGGCTGAGCATTCGCTCAGCCCGC
>JBIQMO010000263.1:0-5044 GCA_044463245.1 Gemmatimonas aurantiaca | reverse complement strand
GGGAGCGTGAAGGACAGGATCGGGCTCCCGATCATCGAGCAGGCGGAGAGGGAAGGACGACTGAGGCCGGGTGGGACGATCGTCGAAGGAACGAGCGGCAACACGGGGATCGGGCTCGCGATAGCGGCGGCGCTCAAGGGGTATCGCTGCATCTTCACCATGCCCGACAAGATGTCGCAGGAGAAGGTGCGGCTCCTCAAGGCGTTCGGCGCGGAGGTGATCGTCACTCCCACGGCTGTGCCGCCCGATCATCCGGACAACTACGTGATGACCGCGAAGCGGATCGCCGAGGAAACGCCCAACGCTATCCTCGCGAACCAGTTCTACAACCAGGCCAATCCACAGGCGCACTACGACACGACGGGGCCCGAGCTCTGGGAGCAGTCGGAGGGACGCATCACGCACTTCGTCGCGTCGGCCGGAACGGGCGGCACGATCACGGGCGTGGGGCGCTACCTCAAGGAGAAGAATCCGGACATCAGGATCATCGCCGGCGATCCGGTGGGCTCGATCCTCGCCAGCTACTGGCGCAGCGGCGAGAAGATCGAGGGCGTGCCGTACAAGGTCGAGGGGATCGGTCAGGACAAGGTCCCCGGTACGCTCGACATGAAGGTGATCGACGACTACCGCACGGTGAGCGATCGCGATGCCTTCGCGATGGCGCGCCGCCTCACGCGCGAGGAGGGACTATTCGTGGGCGGATCGTCGGGGCTCATCGCGCACGTCGCACTGGAAGTGGCGCGCGAGGTGAACGACCCGAAGGCGTTCGTCGTCACCTTCCTGTGCGACACGGGCGAGCGCTACCTCTCGAAGCTCTACAGCGACGAGTGGATGCGGGAGAACCAGCTCCTCGAGCCGGACCGCGTTCGCATCGCCGACCTCGCCGATCTCAAGCCGCGCTCCGCGCCCGCCATCGTGGCCACCACGCCCGGCTCCACGGTGCGTCAGGCGCTCCGGCTCATGAGCCTGCACGATGTCTCGCAGCTCCCGGTGATGGATGGCGACGACTGCATTGGCTCGGTGAGCGAGTCGTCGACGTCCGCCCGCGCACTCGAGGACACCAAGCTCCTCGACGCCACGGTCAGCGACGTGATGGATCCGCCCTTCCCGGTGGTGGACGGAGCGCAGCAGCTCGACAGCGTGGTGAAGCTGCTCAACAAGACGAACCCCGCGGTGCTGGTTCGTCAGAACGGCCGCATAGCCGACATCGTCACCCGCTCCGACGTGCTGCACTTCATGATGGCACGATAGACGCCGGTAGAGTCGGGCGAACGGACTCCACATTGCCCCTTTTCAACCCCGACTCGCGGATGAGCACCTCACCACCCACCAGTACACCGAACACGGAGCCGGAAGAGAAGGAAGCGCAGCTCAGCCCGGGCGAGGTGCACGAGCGCAAGCAGCGCATCCTCACCCACGGCACACCATCCATAACATCGAGCATCGCCGATGCCGTGGTCATCAAGGACGAGAACGTCTTCCTCGTCACGAGCCCCGACGGCGGCATCCCGCTCGGCCAGGGTCACGGCTTCGGCCTCTACTACCACGACTGCCGCTACCTCCGCGGCTACGAGCTGTGCATCGCCGACCAGTCGCCGACGGTGCTCGCGTCCACTGCAGCGAAGGGCGACTCGGCGGTATTACAGCTCGCCAACCAGGACATCCGTACAGCCGACGGCCAGCTCATCCCGAAGGAGACCGTCGGCGTGAAGTGGGCGCGCGCGCTCGACGGGTCGGTGCCGACGCTGCACGACTCCCTCACCTTCGAGAACTTCGGCCTGAGCGATGTGAAATTCCCCGTCTCGCTCACCTTCGGCGCGCAGTTCGAGGACATCTTCGCGGTGCGCGGGCTCTTCAGCGAGAAGCTCGGCGACGTGCGCGCGCCGGAGTGGAAGGACGGCGCACTCGTCCTGGCGTACGACGGCGCCGACGGCCGGCTGAGAAGCGCGACCATCGAGCTCTCTCCCGAGCCGGCGAAGCGGGAGCGGTGCGGTGCGCGCTTCGAGATCGATCTCCCCTCACGCGCCAGGGTCGCGCTCGACGTCAGCATCCGCCTCGAGGACGTGCCCGAAGCTGGTGCGGACGGCGACCCGGCCGCTTCGCCCACGGCACGACCGGGGAAGATCCTCCGCGGCGACCGGCTGCGCGGCACGATCGAGAAGCCCGGCGAGGAGCGGAAGCACGATGCGAAGATGGGCACCACGGTGCACAGCGACAGTCTCCTCCTCAACGCCGTCGTAGAGCGATCGCTCGGCGATCTCGAGATGCTGATCAGCAGCATCGACGGGCAGGAGTTCTTCGCCGCGGGGATCCCATGGTTCGCGACGCTCTTCGGACGCGACAGCATCGTGACCGCACTCCAGACGCTCGCCTACGAGCCGGCCATCGCGCGCCACACCGCGCGTCTCCTCGCTCACTACCAGGGTGACCGCGTAGACGACTGGCGCGACGAGCAGCCGGGGAAGATCCTCCACTCGCTCCGCGTGGGCGAGATGGCGCGACTGGGGGAGATCCCGCACACGCCGTACTACGGCTCAGTGGATGCCACGCCGCTCTTCCTCATCCTGATAGGGCGCTACACCTCGTGGACGGGCGACCTGGAGCTCTTCGAGTCGCTGCGCGACAACGTGGAGCTGGCGCTCCACTGGATGTCCACCTGGGCCGATCAGAACCAGGATGGCTACATCGAGTACGCAAGCACCTCCGAGCGTGGCCTCATCAACCAGGGGTGGAAGGACTCGGGCGATGCGATCGTGGACAGCGATGGTCATCTCGCCGATCCGCCGATCGCGCTCGTCGAAGTGCAGGGGTACGCGTACCAGGCGCGCATGCTCATCGCCGATCTCTACGTGCGCACCGGCGAAGCCGAGCGTGCGAAGCAGTTGCGCGGCGAGGCGGCGGCGCTCCGCGAGCGCTTCAACCGCGACTTCTGGATGGAGAAGGAGAAGTTCTACGCGCTCGCGCTCGAGAAGGGTGATGCGCAGCTCACCGTCATCTCATCCAACCCCGGGCACGCGCTCTGGGCCGGGATCGCCGACGACGACAAGGCGCGCGCCGTCGCGGAGCGCCTCATGCAGCCCGACATGTACAACGGCTGGGGGATCCGCACACTCTCGCAGCACGCGAAGCGCTACAACCCCGTCGGCTACCACCTCGGCACCGTCTGGCCGCACGACAACAGCATCATAGCGGTCGGCTTCCGTCGCTACGGCTTCGACGCGGAGGCGCACCGCATCCTCTCGGGACTCGTGGAGGCCGCGATGCACTTCAACGGCTACCGCCTCCCCGAGCTCTTCGCCGGCTTCGCGCGCGACGAGTACGACTACCCGGTGCGATTCCCCGTCGCCTGCCACCCGCAGGCGTGGGCCGCAGGGAGCATCCCATACCTGATAGAGGCGATGCTCGGGCTCTCCCCCGATGCCTTCGAAAAACGCCTCGGAGTGGTGCGTCCGCTTCTTCCCGACTTCGTGAACCACATGGAGATTCGCGACCTCGCCGTGGGCGCGGCACGCGTGTCGCTCCGCTTCGAGCGCACGCCGGAGGACACGACCGCCGTGACGGTGCTCGAGGCGGAAGGCGAGCTGGAGGTGGTGGTGGAGCCGGCCACGGGGGGAGAGGGTGGAAGGCGGAGGCAGTGAGAAGCTGAGGGTTCGGGAGGCAGGGCGTTGAATACAAGGGTTCAGGAGGCAGGGTTCAGGGTTCAGGAACTACAGACAGGAGGGAACGGGAAACAGGGAAAGGTTCAGGGGTAGAAGGGACGAGATGGCGGTATCCCCGCAGGGCGGGGGTTCATGGTCCAGGGTGGAGTGAGGAGATGAGGGGGACGGTGGTTTCGCTCGTATCGCTCGCGGTCGCGGCGAGTATGCTCGGGGCGTGCAACGACTCCACATCGAGCAGGGAGGTTCCGCCGCCTCCTCCGGATTCGACTGCGCAGATCGTGCTCACACCGGTCGCGACGGGGCTCTCGAGTCCGCTCTACCTCACGGCACCTGCGGGCGATCCCCGGCTCTTCGTCGTGGAGAAGACGGGGGCGATCCGGATCGTGAAAGACGGAGCGCTGCTCCCCACTCCTTTCCTCGATCTGAGTGGCGCGGTTTCCAACGGTGGAGAGCAGGGACTGCTCAGCATGGCGTTCCATCCGGACTACGCCACGAACGGCTTCTTCTACGTGGACTACACCGACCTCGATGGCAACACGCAGGTGGTGCGCTACGGCGTGCAGGCCGGCAACCCGGACGCGGCCGATCCCGCATCGGCCAAGACCATCCTCACCGTCGAGCAGCCCTTCGCGAACCACAACGGCGGACTGCTCCTCTTCGGGCCCGACGGAAAGCTCTACATTGGACTCGGCGACGGCGGGAGCGGCGGCGATCCGCTCGGCAACGGCCAGAGTCTCGGAACTCTGCTGGGGAAGATCCTCCGAATAGATGTGGATGCGGGCGACCCGTACGCCGTCCCGGCCGACAATCCATTCGTGGGCCACGCGGGCGCTCGCGGCGAGATCTGGGCGTACGGTCTGCGCAACCCATGGCGCTTCGCCTTCGATGCGGAGAGCGATCGACTCTACATAGCCGACGTCGGCCAGGGTGCGTGGGAGGAGGTCGACGTCGTTCCCGCCGGTGATGGTGGCCGGAACTTCGGCTGGAACATCATGGAAGGCGCTCACTGCTACAACGCGTCGAGCTGCGACCAGACCAGCCTCACCCTCCCAGTCCTGGAGTACAGTCACGCCGACGGCTGCTCCATCACCGGCGGCTTCGTCTACCGCGGCTCGCTCGCGCCCGCGGTACGCGGCCAGTACTTCTACTCCGACTACTGCTCCGGCTTCCTCCGCTCCTTCACCTTCGACGGCACTGCCGCCACCGACACCACCACCTGGGACGTCGGCGACATCGGCAACGTCCAATCCTTCGGCGAAGATGCCGCTGGAGAGCTGTACATCCTGTCGACGAATGGGACGGTGTATCGGGTGGGAGAGTGAGGACCGACGGACCGACGGGGTCAGGTCTTTAATTTCGAGCCGTATGAGCGACCGCTCATACGG
>JBIQMO010000262.1:0-5082 GCA_044463245.1 Gemmatimonas aurantiaca | reverse complement strand
AGAGCTGCGAGGAGAGCGCGTTCTCCACCTGCATGTCCTGGAGCACATCGCCGACGGTCGAAGCAGTGCTCGAGAGCGCAGCACGCCCCACGAGTCCCGCGGCGACGAGGAGCAGAACGAGGAGGCCGAATCCGAGGAGAAGACGCCCGCGGATGGTATGAACGGGATTCAGTTTCATCTGGATTTTTCGGCGAGAACGAGCAGACCGTGCGTCACGCGCGTCATGGCGAGTCCCTTGCTCGCGGGATCCCCGCTCGCCTGGAAGCGGATATCGCCGGTGACGCCGTGGTAAGCGGTCGAATCGGTGAGGGAGGCGAGGTAGCCGCGCACGGCATCGCGGTCGGGACCGGCCGCGGCGATCGCGCGAACGAGGAGTCGCGTCGCGTCGTAGCCGAGCGCCGCCTTGTCGTCCGGTGTCGTACCGAACTTCCTGCGGAAAGCCTCGACGAAGTGACGCGCTTCGGGGCGGGGGTCTTCCGCTGTGAAGGGCGCGCCAACGTACACGCCCTCGGAAAGCACGGTGTCGGAGACGATCGCCGTCCAGCCATCGCTCCCGACGAAATCGGTGTCGAGGTGCTGGCGGTGCGCCTCGCGGAGGAGCGCGAGACCGGAGGTACTCCCGCCTATCGCGAAGACGATGTCGGGGTCACGCGAACCGTAGTAGGAGACGTACGGCTCGAGGTCCGTGGCGTCGGGCGCGATGGGGTCGACGCTGACTATCTGCCCGCCGAACCTGCGGTAGAACGCGGCCGCCAGCCCGCGACCATAGCTGTCGTTCTCGTAGATGATCGCAGCTCGCTTGTAGCCGTGCCTGGTGGCGAAGCGCGCGATCATGTCGCCGTTGATGGAATCGCTCGCGATCACGCGGAAGACCCAGGGCGAGATGCCGCTGAGCGCGGGCGATGTCGCCGAGGTGGCAACCATCGCCACGTGCCCGTCGTACACCTTCGCCGCGGCGATCGTGGGACCGGAGTTCACATGCCCGATCACACCGAGCACCTTGTCGTCCACGAACTCCTGCGCGATCTCGGCGGCGAGTGCACCATCGCCGCCGTCGTCGCGCATCACCGCCTGCACCTCGCGCCCCTTCACGCCGCCGGCGGCATTGATCTCCTCGACTGCCAGCTCGATCCCCCGCTTCGTGGCCGTGCCCACATCGCGCGTCCATGGGCCGGCAGCACCTATGAGGAGAGGAGTGGACTCCTCCCGACAGCCCGTCAGTACGACGGCCGCGGCGAGGGCGAAAGCGAAGCCTGCGACGAGAGTACGAGTTGTATGCATCACTTGCCGTTGACGAGGACGAAGGCCCCCTGGTGTATGCGAGTAACGCGATAGGGCGCCTCCACCGGATCGCCATCGTTGCCGAAGCGAATCACACCCGTCACGCCGTGGTAGGCATTCTTCTCGGTGAACGAGGCGAGGTACCGTCGGATCGCGGCGCGATCGGTCCCGGCGTTCGCGATGGCGAGTGCCATCACGTGCATGGCATCGTAGCCGGTCGCGGCATCCATGTCGGGAGTGTCTCCGTACCGCTCGCGGAAGGCGGCGACGAACTTCTGCACTTCCGGTCGCGGGTCCTCGGCCGTGAAGGTCGTGCCGACGTAGACGCCCTCCGCGAGCGTGGTGTCGGAGACGACTCCTACCCAGCCGTCGCCGCCCACGAAGTCGGCGGCGAGCTGCTGGCGCCGCGCCTCGCGCAGGAGCGCGAGAGCGGAGACCTCGAGCCCCACCCCGAAGACGATGTCGGGTTCGGTCTTCTTGTAGTAGGAGATGTACGGTTCCGGGTCGGGGAGGTCGGCCGTGATGGGATCGATGCTGACGATCTGTCCCTTGAAGGTCTGCCGGAATGCGGCGGCGAGGCCGCGGCCGTAGCTGTCGTTCTCGTAGATGATGGCGGCTCGCTTGCGGCCGAGTGCATTGGCGAAGCGTGCGATCACGCTTCCGTTGATCGAGTCGCTGGAGCTGACGCGGAAGACCCAGGGGGAGATGCCGGTGAGCTGGGGCGAAGTGGTGGCGGTTCCGATCGCGGCGAGGTTGCCGTCGTAGACCTTGGCCGCGGCGACCATGGCGCCGGAGGTGACGTGACCGACCACTCCTACTATGGAAGGGTTGGCGACGAACTCCTGGGCGACGGCGGCAGCGCGCTTGCCGGAGCCGCTGTCATCGCGCTCGACCAGCTCGATCTTCCGCCCGCCCGCTCCGCCGCTGGCGTTGATTTCGGCGACGGCGAGCTCGACTCCCCTTTTGGTCATGTCGCCGGTCCGTTCGGAGTACGGGCCCGCGGCACCGACCAGTACCGTACCGCTCGAGCTTCCACCGCACGCACCTGCCACGAGACAGAAGACCGAGAGGATCGATCGAGTTCGCACGTAATCGATGGTGAAGGGTCCCGGCCCATCGGGGCCAAACGTTTCAGCCGAGTCCGGCCGGGGCTAACCGGGGCCGGAGCGGATGTAGTGTCTCGGGGCCGGCCCCAGCGGATCGAGAATGTGGGAGCGCCCTTCCTGTTCAGCCCGTTCGATTCGAGTGACGATGCACTGGGGGAGGGTGCAACGTGGCAGCGGGGTGGCGGGGGCCGGGGCGCGGACCGGGGCCGAAATCATGCTGTTCCATGATTTTTGCAATTTCTGCACACGTCTAGCTACGTTCTGCACTTTCGGGACTGGATTTCCGCGATTCTACCCGCTAATATTGCCCCATGCGCAAAACGCATATCACACCAACGAGCGCCAAGTGCCGCCCGGGCACCTTGGCGCCGTTGTTCATCTTAGCCACCAGGGAGCACCCGACCCCATGACCGCGACCGGCCTAACATCCCGTGAGTGCGCCATCCAGGCGATCACGTCCAGGCCTGCGCGACTCGCGCCGACCAACAACACCAACGGGGATGGCGCCCGCGCGCATCCGATCTCCGAATTTTTCGGGATCAATACCTTCGGTGCGCCGCAGATGCGCGCCAAGCTACCCGACCACGTCTACGCCAAGCTCGTCTCCTCCATCAAGCAGGGGAAGAATCTCGACGTGGATATCGCGCCCACGGTCGCGCAGGTGATGAAAGAGTGGGCGATCTCGCGCGGAGCCACGCACTTCACGCACTGGTTCCAGCCGCAGACGGGTCTCACCGCGGAAAAGCACGAGGCGTTTCTCTCCTTCGATGAGAATCTCGAGCCGGTCGAGTCGTTCTCGGGCGAGCAGCTCATCCAGAGCGAGCCCGATGCGTCGAGCTTCCCCTCCGGCGGGCTCCGCGCGACGTGGGAAGCGCGCGGCTACACGGCGTGGAATCCGGCGAGCCCGGTCTTCATCATCGAGTACGCCGGCGCGCGCACGCTCTGCATCCCCTCGGTGTTCATCGGCTACAACGGCGAGGCGCTCGATGAGATGACGCCGCTGCTCCGCAGCTCCGACGTCCTCTCGCAGCGTGCCATCGAGCTGCTCGAGCTGCTGGGCGACACGGGTGTCTACCGCGTCTACACCACCCTCGGCACCGAGCAGGAGTACTTCCTCATAGATCGCGACCACTTCGCGCTCCGCCCCGACCTCGTGATGGCCGGCCGCACGCTCGTGGGTGCGCCGCCGCCGCGCGGCCAGCAGCTCGAGGATCACTACTTCGGTGGAATTCCCGAGCGCATCCAGGCGTGCATCTCCGAGGTGGAGCACGAGCTCTACAAGCTCGGTGTGCCGATCGTGATGCGGCACAACGAGGTGGCGCCCTGCCAGTTCGAGATGGCGCCGATCTACGAGGAGAGCGATGTGGCGGTGGACCACAACCAGCTCGTGATGGCCGCGCTGCGGAAGGTCGCGCTGCGTCACGGGCTGCAGGTGCTCCTGCACGAGAAGCCGTTTGCGGGGATCAACGGCTCGGGGAAGCACTGCAACTGGTCGATGGCAATCGCAGCTGACAACGAGCTGGATGGTGTCAACCTGCTCAAACCGGGGAAGACGCCCTACCAGAACATCCGCTTTCTCCTCCTGCTCGCGGCGGTGCTGAAGGCGGTTCACAGGCACGCCGGTCTCCTGCGCGCGGGGATCGCGTACTCGGGGAACGACCACCGTCTGGGCGCCAACGAGGCGCCGCCCGCGATCATCTCGGTGTTCATGGGTGAGATGCTCACGCGGGTGATCGAGGACATAGCCCACGGGCGCACCGCCCGCAACGCGGAGCAGGCGATGCTGCGGCTCGGTGTGGCCAAGCTTCCACAGATCCAGAAGGACATGACCGACCGCAACCGCACCTCGCCGTTCGCCTTCACGGGGATGAAGTTCGAGTTTCGCGCGGTGGGCGCGTCGCAGTCTCCCGCGCTTCCGATCACGCTGCTCAACGCCGCGGTGGCCGAGGCGCTGGGCGAGCTCACCGCGCGCTTGCGCGAGGAGCTGGAGAAGACGAGCGAGATCCCGACCGCGGCGCTCGTGGTGGTGCGCGAGGTGTTCCGCGAGACGGCGGCGGTGCGCTTCGAGGGGAACAACTACTCGGAGGACTGGGTGGAGGAGGCGGAGCGTCGTGGCCTCCCGCACCTGCGCCACACACCGGAGGCACTCGAGCAGCTCACATCCGAGAAGTCGCGCGAGCTGTTCTCGAAGCTCGGGATACTCAGCACCGAGGAGCTGGAGTCGCGCTACCATGTACGAATGGAGCGCTACGTGAAGGACCTGCTCATCGAGATCAACACGCTCAATGAGATGGTGGACACCATGATTCTCCCCGCGGCGATGGAGTACCACGGTGCGCTCGCGGCAGGTGCCGCGCAGGCCCGGAGTGCCGGTATCACGGTGATTCCGCAGGTGGACGCCGCCAACACGCTGGGCGAGGCGATCGGTCTGCTGCGCGAGCGGCGGGTAATGCTCGGCAAGATCGCGGAGTGCGTGAACTCGCTGCACGAGGACTTCGAGGCACAGGCGCGCATCCTTTCCGGAGATGGGAAGGCGGCGATGGGCGCGGTTCGCGAGAGCTGCGATGCGCTGGAGCTGATGGTGGCCGACGAGTACTGGCCACTCCCGAAGTACCGCGAGATCCTCTTCCCGGTCTAATCGACGGGGTCGAACGGCGGGGTCAGGTCTTTAATTTCGAGCCGTATGGGCTGCAGC
>JBIQMO010000261.1:0-5099 GCA_044463245.1 Gemmatimonas aurantiaca | reverse complement strand
GGGGCTTATTTGGCACCAGTGACGGACGCTCGCCCCTGATGCCTCTTGCGACGGCTCCGGCGGGGACCTGGTCCCCGCCGGAGCCGTCGCTGCGACCGGCCCTTCCCCCGTCCCTATTCGGCGGCGCGGAGTTATACTAGGGCGCATGGTCGACTTCTTCCCGCGGCACACGATCGAGTGGCGCGTCCGGGAGCTCTCGTCGCTTCGGCGCCTCGCGGTGTCGCTCTTCGGCATGGCGGTCATCACCGGCGTGGTGATGCACCTCTATCGCTGGCTCGTGCTCTCGCACCGACCGAACAGTCTCTGGTTCTTCTTCGTCGCCGTGGCGGGATTCTTCATCCTGCTCCTCGGCCTCACCACGGCGCATCTCGGAAACCACACGGTGCGCACCTGGCTCTGGCGCGCACCGCTCTTCGCCGTCGTGGAGAGCGCCACCGAAGCGGTGATGAGCGCGCTCCTCATAGCTGCGGGAGTGGAGCGGATAGGAAGCCAGCTCGCGCACTGGCCCGACTGGCCGTCACTCGCGCTGCACATGGCCGTCCGCAGGATCGCGACGATCATCATCTTCGCGCTCCTGCTCGCGGTGGTGGTGCAGTGGGTGCGCTACTTCCTGCTCAAGCAGGAGCACCGCGACTCAACGGCGATCGCCATCGCGAAGGAGCAGGAGTAGCGCGCCGGGCTCACGCCGGCGGTCGATGCGCCTCCTGCACGCACTTCACGCACTCCAGCTCGGCTCCTATCCTGCTCGCGCGCCCCTCGGGCGTGGTGACCCACTCCCGCACCTGCCAGGGCGGATCGTGACGCACATGCTGGGTGTGACCGCATTCCAGGTCTGCCACCCAGTGCCCCTCGTCGTCCTTGTGGAAGCCCACTATCCTGCGCGGGATCGCCGGCCCCGCCACTCTGTCTCGTCTCATCGTCAGTAGCTCCATCTCGCTTCGTGCATTCTCGCCTGCTGCCGCCCGCGTGTAGCTCCCCTCGCGCCATCGCGTGAGCGCTCAGAATCGCTCGCCCTTCGCTTCGCGTGTCGCGCTCCCCACCGGGCGGATGCGCGTCCAGATGGTGTAGAAAAAGAGGAGTATCCCCACGATCTGGCCGATTCCCGCCGCGGCCACCAGCAGCCGAAGCCAGAGCGCGTCCACACCAGCGCGGAGAAGCTCTCCGCCCACGCGGAGCGCGGTGGCTATCGTCAGTACCCAGTACGCGGCGCTCGCGACGCGCGGGCTGTAACGCTCGTCGCCCTTCTCGGGGCGAGGGAAGAGCCAGAGCGCCACGCCCAGGATCATCATCATCACGAAGCCCACGAAGAGCGCGTGCGTGTGCGCGCTCACGAGGTACGGTGCGGGATACCTGCCGTAAAGCTCGCGCCGCACAATCATCCAGCCGCCAATGGCGAGGCCTACCGCGAGGAAGGCTATCGCGGTCTTGATGTAGCGCCGGACGAGTGAGTGCATCTATCGTGGTGCGAGGTGATGGGTGACTGCTCGTAAGGATAGCCGCCGCGCGGTCGGCCGCGGAGCGGACGTGGGGCGCGGAAGCGCGCTGCGGGTGTGCGGTGTCGAAGACTCGCCCGAACCTGCGGGTGCGGTCGTGACTGTTGTCACGTGCAGCCATCCCTGCAGCAACTATAGCTGGCAGCGAGCGACGCGCGATGCTTACTTGCTGGTGGACCATGGACACCCACGCCCTCCTCCGCCAGCTCCCGATCTTTTCGGAGCTCGACGAAGTGGCCATCAGCCGCCTCGCCGAGCGCTGCGTGGCGCGCACCGTAGGCCCCGGCCACGTCCTGTTCACCGCGGGCGAAACGTGCCGCGGTCTCTACGTCGTGGAGCGAGGTCGCGTTCGCATCTTCCGCACGAGCCCCGAGGGGAAGGAGCAGGTGCTGCACATCGAGGGCGCGGGCCGAGCCGTGGCCGAGCTCCCGCTCTTCGACGGAGGTCCATACCCTGCCTCGGCGATGACCATCGAAGAGACACGGCTCGTATTCCTCCCGCGCGCGGACTTCGAGTACCTCTACCGCACGCACCCGGACGTGGCGCAGGCGATCATCCGTGCGCTCGGTGCCCGGCTGCGGCATCTGGTACAGGTGACGGAGACGCTCGCCTTCCGCGACGTGGCCGCGCGGCTGGCGATGTGGCTCGCGGATTTAGCGGAGCGGAACGGGAAGCCGGGACCGCGCGGTGTGGAGATCACGCTTCGCAGGACGCAGGAGGAGCTTTCGCTCGAGCTGGGAACCGCGCGCGAGTCGGTGTCGCGCGCGATGAAACAGCTCCGGCAGAAGGGGGTTATCGAGTCGCTGGGTCGGAACCGGATTCTCATCCCCGACGTGGCGCGTCTGCGTTCATTGCACTCCTCCTGAGCCACTGTAAGTCATTGTTGCGCTTCGCTATGACGTCCGGCTGACGATTCCTGGTACAGTTCTCGCCAAGGTACGTGCGGCGGCGCGGCGGAGTAAGCGAGCGGCGCTTCCGCGCGCGAGCGAAGCGAGGAGAGGGAAGGTACGAGGGTCGGGGAGGCGTGGAGCGGGAAACGCGAGGCTCTTACGCCGGGACAGAGGATGTCGCATCGTTGAAGCGAACCGGGCACGGCCGTGCTGGTTCGCTTCGCTGCGTCCGGGACCGGAATGGGGAGGTGGTCGATGTCGAGGGAAGCGCTGTCGAGGAGGTTCGCAGCGGGGAAGTACTGGATCGGTTGTGCCGCGATCCTGCTGGCGGCTGCATGCTCGGATGGCAGCACCGACCCACGGATGAACGTGGAAGGCTCGTACGAGCTCCTCTCGTACGATGGAGAGGCACTTCCCGTGGTGCTCCGGGTCATCGTCGACAATCCCACCACTCCAGGAGGCGAGGGCGGCAGCTGCGAGGATCGCCTGACGGCAATGACGCTGGTATTGAATCCGCAGGGCCGCTATACCAGCACCAGCGAGCGCCGGCTCGCATGCGACAATGGTGATCCCGACCAGGTGTCGCATCCGGAAGAATCGGGGAGCTACGTGGCGCAGGGATCGGCGCTGGCCCTTACCTCCGACGGCGCGAGCGGCTCAGTGGTCGTGTCGAAGGGCGAGTTCGATGCGAGCTCCCTCACCATCACTCAACGCGTGACCACGACCGAGCTCGGTGCCTCGACCGACGATACGCGGCTGGAGTTCGACCGCGCGCCGTGATCGAATCGAGCTGGCGCCCCGGCGGCTGGCGAGGTGAGCGCTCCATCGCCGCATCGTTCGACATCGTTCGATACTCTCGGGCGTCCCCTGGACCGGTGTTCACTTGCGCTTCCCATCTCCGGGGGTTAATGAGCGGGAGGTGACGTGAGGCTGCGCGTGCGCATGCAGCTCGGCGCGCGCACGGGGCTGAACAGGAGGGGCGCATGACTACAAGGGGACGGGCAGCAGTAGTTACCGTCGTGGTCACGGTGGTCACTCTCGCGCTCGTCTTCGTCGGCTCCCGCGGGCTCCGCGACTTCGATGCCGCCCTCATCGGCTATGCCGTCGCCACCGTCTTTGCCATCGCCGCGCTCACCTACCGCTACATGCTCTGGCTGGGGCGACCGCCCACCGGCCACTACTTCCGGGCGGGATGGGACACCTTCCTCTCGTGGAAGAACTTCCGGCGCTACACGATGCTGGTGCCGAAGGCGCTCTGGACCGATCTCATCGGACAGACCTTCATCAGGAAGCGGAGCAACGCTCGCTGGCTCACGCACCAGGCGATCTTCTGGGGAGTGGTCCTCTCCGTGCTCGTCACGGTGCCGCTCACCTTCGGCTGGATACGCTTCACGCTCGTCGCGCCGGACCACTACAAGGCGTGGTTCTTCGGCTTCCCGGTGCTCACCTTCCCGATCGAGGCGCGTGCGGGCTTCGCCATCTACCACGTCCTCGATTTCACGGCGGCTCTTCTCATAGCCGGCGTCGTAGCGGCGCTCTGGCGGCGCATCCGCGACAAGGGACTGCTCACCACGCAGCGCTTCGGCTTCGACCTGATGCCGCTGATCCTCCTCTTCGCCATCGCGGTCACGGGCCTCGCGCTCACCGCATCGTCGGCGTGGTGGGGCGGCTCCTTCTACTGGTTCATAGCGCTGGTGCACCAGGTAGTGGTGGTGCTCTGGCTGATCTCCCTCCCCTTCGGGAAGTTCTTCCACATCGTGGAGCGCCCGGCGAGTGTGGGCGTCACTCTCTACCAGCAGGTCGCGCAGGACGTGGACTACTACGGCCACGAGACTCCGCGCACGCCGATGCCCGCGCCCGCCACCTGCCGTCGTTGCGGGACGCGGATGCCTTCGGCGCAGTTCGTGAAGGACCTCGAGGGTGTGCTCGCGCAGCTGGGGCAGCGCTACGAGCTGGGCGACGGGGCGGGGCTCCTGCAGGACTACTGTCCCACGTGCAAGCGCGTCATCCGCGCGGATGGGTATTACTCGCTCCTGAAGCGCGAGTTTCTCTGAGATTACCGTATGACGGTCAACAAGGATTTCTTCGAGCCAGCGCGCGCGTTCAACTATGATTTTCAGTCTTCCGGCGCCACGCCGGAGGAATGGAACGAGGCCACGCACGCGGGCGAGGCGCTGGTGCCCACGCACTGCTCCTTCTGCGGCGTGCAGTGCGCGATGTATCTCCGCGTGAAGGACGGGAAAGTGATCGGCGTGGAGCCGCGCAACTACCCGCACAACCGCGGCTCGCTCTGCCCCAAGGGTGTGGTGGCGTACCAGCAGGCCGATCACCCGGAGCGGCTCCTCTACCCCATGATCCGCCGCAACGGCACGCTGCAGCGCGCGAGTTGGGACGAGGCGCTCGGCTTCGTCGCGCGGCGCTGGACCGAGATCCAGGAGAAGCACGGTCGCGACGCCGTGGCGATCTACAGCGGCTCGTCGATGACGAACGAGAAGTGCTACCTCATGGGGAAGTTCGCGCGAGTGGCGCTCCGCACGCGCAACGTGGACTACAACGGCCGGCTCTGCATGTCGTCCGCGGCTGGCGCGTACGAGCGTGCCTTCGGGCTCGACCGCGCGCCGCTTCCCATGACGGACATCCCGCTCGCCAAGGCGATCCTCGTGGTGGGGAGCAACGTGGCCGAGTGCTTCCCGGTGGCGATGCAGTGGATCTGGAG
>JBIQMO010000260.1:0-5109 GCA_044463245.1 Gemmatimonas aurantiaca | reverse complement strand
AGGAGTCACTCTTCTTGGGCGCGATCCAGTCGTTCTCCTTGAAGATCCCGCGCAGAAACTCGCGGTCTTCCATCGTGGGCGTGACCGACGCCACGTAGTCAGCGTACTTCTCCCGCTCGATCGGCTCACCGTCGACCGTGAATGTCATCCCGCGGTACTGTCCGATCCGCCGATTGAACTTGACGCTCGGTACCTTCAGCTTCGGCTGGTCGTCGGGAACGTGCTGGTTGAGGCGGTCGATCAGTCCCTGGACCTCCTGGCGATACAGCTCGCGCGCGTACTCGTTGAGCCGCCCCGGCTCCGGCGTCTGCGGATTGCTGCGCTCGTCGAAGCGCCCCTTGAGCCCCCACGTGTACGCCCACTGCGCGGACGAGGAGTTATCGGTGCCGAAGAGATCGAACGCGGTGGAGACCCACTTGTTGAAGTAGCGCTGCATGACCGCCGTCGGAATCTTGCCGGCCTTGATGATGCGCATAAGGCCGTTGTTCCCCGTGCCCAGATGGAACGACTCCTCGCGCAGCATGGGCTTCATCGAGCGCGCGAGCGGCGCGAAGGCCGACGTGGACATCATCTGCAACTGGTACTTCCCGTCGCGATCGATGAACTCGGTGTACGCGAAGAAGTCGAGCCAGTTCTCCACTCGCTCGTTGAAGGAGCCGAGGAGCCGCTCCTGCTCGTCGGCGCGACGCTGCAGCAGCTTCTCCGCCTCGCGGCGCCCCTCGTCGCCGAAGTGCGTCACGAGGAGGTAGGACATCTGCCAGCCGTGGCGCATCTCCTCCGCCATCACGCGGTAGATCGAGAACAGGTCGTAGTCGCTCGGCGCGTTCTCCAGGAGCGCGCGCTGCTGCTCCACCGAGGCGAACTCCGTATCGCCCTGGTAGATGATCAGCGTCTGGAGCGCGTCCCGGATCCGCTGATCGGGAATGTGCATGACCGTGGGCCACTTGTTGTTCCCACGGTAGTGACCGAACTCGATCTCCGGCACGTCGAGATCGGCGAGCTTGACGTCGAACTTGTAGTCCTTCAGCTCACTGGCGTCGAGGCCGATGTCGTCCTGCCAGACCTTGAAGAGGTCGATCCAGTCATCGAAGTTCGTGATCTTCGAAAGTGCCATGATAGCGCTCCTTTGAGCTGCAGAGTCAACTGCTGGTACTTTGCCTTCCGCCAATCGTTCGCCGTCGGTCTTTCGTTCGCGTCACCACCCACCGCCGGCGATCGCATCGCGATCGAACACCGCGGTACGCTTCTCCACGAACGCCCTGATCCCCTCGGCAGCATCGCCGCTCTCGAAGCAACGCATCTGCGCCTCGAGCTCGTAGTCGAGCATTTCCGGAAGCGTGCGCCCCAGCGACCGGTGGACAGCGCGCTTCGCGAGCGCGAGCGCCAGCGCCGGCTTCGCGGCGAGCATGCGAGCGAACTGGAACGTCTCCTCCTCGAGCCGCTCGTGCGACACTACCCGGTTGAAGAGCCCGAGCCGGAGGCACTCATCGGCGTCGAGGATCTCCGCCGTCCAGAAGAGCTCGAGCGCCTTCGCCGGACCGACCAGACGGGGGAGGAAGTAGCTCCCGCCCCAATCCGGGTGCAGCCCGATGCGGTTGAAGGTCTGCCCCAGCCGCGCCCGATCGCTGGCAATTCGGAGATCGCACGCCAGCGCCAGGTTGGCGCCGCCTCCGGCCGCCACACCGTTGACGCTCGCGATTACCGGCTTCGCGGACTCGCGAATAGTCGTGACCACGCGCCGCCCCGCTTCCACCAATGCGGCCATGGCGATCGCGTCGCGCTCCTCCACGAGCTTCGCCATGTATCCCACATCCGCACCGGCGCAGAATCCGCGCCCCGCGCCCGTGATCACCACCACCCGCACCTTCGGATCCTTCTCGAGCTCCGCGAGGGCGTCGCCCAGCTCCTGACGCATCATCCCGGCAAACGCGTTCAGCTTGTCGGGCCTGTTGAGCGTCAGGGTGCCGATCCCCTCGGCACTGCTCAGGAGAATGTGCTCGTAGCTCATGCAGTGCGCTCCACGATCGTGGCTATTCCCTGACCGACACCGATGCACATGGTCGCGAGACCATAGCGCTTCTCCCTCCGCGAGAGCTCGTGCACGAGTGTGGTGAGCACCCGCGCCCCCGAAGCTCCGAGCGGGTGGCCCAGTGCGATCGCTCCTCCATTCACGTTCACCTTGTCCGGATCGGCACCGAGCTCGCGCATGCATGCGATGGACTGCGAAGCGAAAGCTTCGTTCAGCTCGATGATATCCAGATCATCGATGCCGAGCCCCGCGCGCTCGAGCGCCTTCCGGGTCGCGGGCACGGGACCCATCCCCATGATCTCCGGAGACACCCCGGCCACTGCCGACGCCACGATGCGCGCCATCGGTCGAAGCCCCGCGGCGCGCGCTGCGTCCTCCGCCATGATGAGCAGCGCGCTCGCGCCATCGTTGATCCCGCTCGAAGATCCCGCCGTCACCGTTCCTCCCTCGCGGACGAAGGCGGGGCGCATCGCGGCGAGCTTCTCGATCGTCACGTCGGGGCGGGGGTGCTCATCGCGCTCCACCACAGTTCGCTCGCCCTTTCGCCCCACGACCTCCACCGGCACGATCTCATCCGCGAAGCGGTTCTCCTCCATCGCGTGAGCCGCCCTTCGCTGACTCTCCAGAGCGAAGGCGTCCTGCGCCTCGCGACTGATCCCGCAACGCCGCGCGACTTCCTCCGCCGTCTCGCCCAGCGAGATCGTCCACTCCGTCGGAAGCCTGGAGTTCACGAAGCGCCACCCGACCGTGGTGTCCGCCACCGCCGGCGCGGCGCGAGGGAAGCCCTCTTCCGGTTTCAGCGTCACCCACGGAGCGCGCGACATGCTCTCCACTCCACCCGCCACGAAGCACTCGCCCTCGAGCGCTCGCACCGCCTGCGCCGCGCTCACCACCGCCTGCAATCCCGAGCCGCAGAGGCGGTTCACCGTCTGACCCGGCACCGTCACCGGCATCCCGGCGAGGAGGAGCGCCATGCGCGCCACGTTGCGATTGTCTTCTCCCGCCTGATTCGCGCAGCCGAGGATCACGTCGTCCACCGCTCCGGCCTCCACGCCAGTGCGCTCGAGTAGCGCGCGGATGACCACGGCCGCCAGGTCATCCGGCCGCACCCTCGCCAGCGCTCCGCCGTGCCGCCCTACGGGCGTCCGCAACGCGTCTACGATGACCGCCGCCGGACCCGCCGCCGCGCGCGCCATCACCAACACCCGCCAGGCGGGGTCGAGCGGCGGCGCTCAGCAGGAGCCCCCGCCGTTCGCTGATTCCTGATCCCTGATTCCTGTTTCCTTCCAGCTGTCGTCACGAAAGATCCACCCACACCGACTTCACCTGCGTATACCCCTCGAGCGCCTGCTCGCCGAGGTCGCGGCCGAAGCCCGATTGCTTGAAGCCGCCAAATGGCGAAGCGGCGTCGTACATGTTGTACGTGTTGATCCAGACCGTTCCGGCTTTCACCGCGCGCGCGGTGCGCAGCGCCTTCTTGATGTCGCGCGTCCAGATCCCCGCGGCGAGGCCGTAGATGGTGCGGTTCGCGAGCTGCGCGGCGCCCTCCTCGCCATCCTGGAAGGTGAGCATCGCGAGCACGGGGCCGAACACCTCCTCCTTCGCGATGGTCATCCCCGGATCCACGTCGCCGAAGATCGTGGGAGCCACGAAGTAACCCTTGCCGTTGACGGGAGTGCGCTCGCCGCCGGAGAGCAGCTTAGCTCCCTCGCGGCGCGCGCCGTCTATGTAGCCGAGCACGCGCTCCATCTGCTTCGACGACACTATCGCGCCGAGCCGCGTCTTGGGATCGAGCGGATCGCCCGCCACCATCTTCTTCGCACGCGCGAGAATTCTCTCCTCCAGCTCTCCGCGCACCGACTCCTCCACGAGGAGGCGCGAGCCCGCGGCGCATACCTCGCCCTTCCCGTAGAAGATCGCGTTGAGCGCGCCCTTCGCCGCCGCGTCTAGATCGGCGTCGGCGTACACGATGTTGGGCGACTTTCCCCCCAGCTCGAGCGAGACACGCTTCACCGTGGCCGCGCCCTCGCGCATGATCTCGCGCCCCACCTCGGTAGAACCCGTGAAGGCTATCTTCGCGACGTCCGGATGCTTCACCAGCGCCGCACCCGCCACCGAGCCCTTACCCGGGATGCAGTTCAGGACGCCCGGCGGAAAACCCGCCTCCAGCGCCAGCTCGGAGAGCTTCAGCGCCGTGAAGGGCGTGAGCTCCGCCGGCTTCAGGACCACCGTGTTACCACACGCGATCGCGGGAGCGACCTTCCACGAGGCGAGGTTGAGCGGGAAGTTCCACGGAACGATCGCACCCACCACACCGAGCGGCTCGCGCAGCGTGTAGTTGAGGAACGGACCATCCACGGGGATGGTCTCGCCGTGGATCTTGTCCGCCCACCCGCCGTAGTACCTGAACGTCTGCGCAGCGAGCCGGATGTCGATCTTCGACTCGAGCACCGGCTTCCCGTTGTTCAGCGTCTCGAGCCGCGCCAGCTCGTCGATGTCGCGCAGTATCAGCTCGCCGAGTCGGTAGAGCATCTCACCACGCTTCCGCGCGCTCGTCCCGCGCCACGCATCGCTCTCGAAGGTCTCGAGTGCCGAGCGTACCGCCGCGTTCACGTCATCGGTGCCTGCTTCCGCCACCGAGGTGAGGACCTCCTCGGTGGCGGGGTTCACCACGTCGAAGCTCTGGCCCGACTTCGCCTCCACGCTCTCCCCACCGATCATCAGCCGGGAAGGGAAGCGCTCCACCACCGGCGCCGCGCTCATCTCTCTCTCCTCGACAGTGCGGGGCCGCGCAACCCGTTCACCATTGCCTCATCTCCCCTTGAACGTCGGCTGCCGCTTCTCGACGTACGACCCGATCCCTTCCTTGGCGTCGGCGCTCTTGAAGAGAAGGCTCTGCAGCTCGCGCTCCATGGCGAGTCCGTACTCGAGCGGCACCTCCGCGCCCGACTGCACCGCGCGTTTGATGTGCCCCACCGCCATCGCTGCCTTGTTCGGGAGGCAGAACTGCCGCGCGTAGAGGAGAACGTTCTCCCACCACTCGTCCTTCGGGTACACCTCGTTGATGATCCCGAGCGACT
>JBIQMO010000259.1:0-5144 GCA_044463245.1 Gemmatimonas aurantiaca | reverse complement strand
ACTGCGGCCCGAGGTAGCCGTCGGTGCCGTCGTCGTACCACTCGTCCGGCGAGTGTGATCCCCGGCTCGTGCCGCCGCCGTCGATCGTGATGGCCGGGATCCCGAGGCTTATCGGGATGTTCGAGTCCGTGCTCGAGGCCCCGGTGCGCGGCGAGAAGCCGAGTGACTTCCCTGCGCTCACCGCGACACGGACGATGCGCGCCGTGTCGGACTGGGCGCCGGTCGGGCGGATCCCGATCGTGTCGATCGCGATGGCCAGCGGAGCCTTCGACGCGCTCCAGCGTTCGCGCTCCGCAGCCAGCGCGGTGTCGAGCGCCGCGTGGAACTGCCTGTCGAGGGTGGCCAGCGCCTCGGCCGATTCGGAGCGCAGGTCCACGTCCATGCTCGCTTCCGCGGCTATCGAGTTCACCGAGGTGCCGCCGCGCACGATCCCAACGTTGAACGTGGTCCTGGGATCGCGCGGCACCTGGATCTCATCGATCAGCGCGATAGCGCGACCCATCGCGTGAATCGGGCTCGGCATCCCGAAGGCCCCGTAGCTGTGACCGCCCGGGCCAGCGAAATGAACGCGATAGCGATGGCTCCCCACCGCGCGGCTCGTGACACCGAGCCCGGCGCCGTCCACGGAAATGAAGTAGTCGACCTTTCCGCGCAGCTCGCGCTCGAAGAGGTAGCGCACTCCGCGCAGGTTCCCCGCCCCCTCCTCGCC
Source organism: Gemmatimonas aurantiaca (assembly GCA_044463245.1). Lineage (GTDB taxonomy): Bacteria > Gemmatimonadota > Gemmatimonadetes > Gemmatimonadales > Gemmatimonadaceae > JADGGM01. The sequence goes on along the minus strand of JBIQMO010000259.1, from coordinate 4,435 downwards.
GACGGTACCGACGAAGAGGATGGTGCCAGGGGTCTTCGCCTTCGTGTCGGCCAGTGCGCGCGCCACACCCAGGATCACCGCGAGGCCGCGGCAGTCGTCGGCGATCCCCGGTGCGGTGAAGCGCGTTCCCTCGCGTTCCACCCGCACGTCGGTCCCCTCGGGGAAAACGGTATCGAGGTGGCCGGATAGCACTACCGTAGGCCCGTTACCGCTTCCCGGGCGTTCACCGATCACGTTCCCCTCGCCGTCGATGCGCACATTGACCAGGCCGAGCGCTTCGAAGCGCCGTTTCAGCTCCGCGGCGCGGGCCGCCTCCTTGAAAGGCGGCGCGGGGATCTCGCAGATCGTGCGCTGCTGCTCGAGGAGCCAGGGGTTGTTGGCCTTCACCGCTTCAAGGGCCGGGCGAAGGGAGCGTGGGACGGCACGCGCCTGGTTCTGTTGCGCCTGTGCGCCGAGCGTGGTGAGTGCGACGAAGGATGCAACCAGGGTCAGCGTAGGGGTAACGATGCGCATGGTCTCGGGATCGGAAGTCGTGTTGGCGCGGCGCTCACGCGGCTCCGCGCGAGCGGAGTGCGAGATTCAGCGCCGCGAATTGCTCGGGCGAGAGCGCTTCGGGGCGGACATCGGGAGCGATGCCGCTCTCCTCCAGCACCTCTTCGGCGCCGGCTGGATCGAGCCCCGTAATACTACGCACCACCCTTCGCATCTGCTTGCGGCGGAGCGCGAAAGCGCTCTGCACCAGCGTGCGGAAGCTCTGCTCGAGGCCTTCGGGGACGAGAGGCCGCGCGAGCGGATCTATCCTCACCACCGCGCTCTGCACCTTCGGAGGCGGATGGAACGCGCCGGCCGGCACGTTGAAGAGCGACTGTACCCGCGCGAGCGCGTGCAGATTCACCGTGAGCGCTCCGTATTCGGCGCCCCCCGGAGAGGCGGTCATCCTGTCGGCGACCTCGCGCTGCACGAGGAATACCGCCCGCGAGGGCCGCGGAGGTTGCATGGCGTGAAATACGATGGGCGTGGTGATGTAGTAAGGTACGTTGCCGACGAGCGCGTACTCACCGCCCGCCAGCGCCGCTAGCGGAAAGCGCAGCACGTCGCCTTCCACGATGCTCACGCGGTCGTCGCCCGCATAGCGCGCGCGTAGTAGCTGCGCCAGCGCGCGGTCCAGCTCCACCGCGACCACCCTGCCCGCTCTCTCGCGAAGCAGGTCGGTCAGCGCACCGCGCCCGGCACCTATCTCCACCACGGTGGTCTCGTGCAGCGGGCCGAGCGCATCGGCAATGCGCGAAAGGATGCGCGGGTCGCTGAGGAAGTGCTGGCCGAGACTCTTGCGTACGGGCGGCATCCCCTCGCGCTCGCGACTCACCCGCCCCTCCCGCACGGTGCGCCACGCGCACCCTCGTCGGCGTTCAACTGGCCGTGAGCACCACGGCAATGTCGTCGGTCTGGACCGCCTCGCCGGTGTGCTCCTCGAGAAGCTGGAAGACGCGCTCCAGGATCTGCGCTGGCGGCTCCGAGCGATGCTCCCGTACCACTTCGAGGATCGGATCCTCGCCGAGGCGAACGCCGAAGCGGTTGCGCGCATCGCTCACTCCATCGGTGAATAGCAGGAGCAGATCGCCGCGCGACCACCGCCGTGAGCGCGCTGACGGCACCGACTCCACCATCCCGAGCGGTGCGTCTATCGCGCCTAGTCGCTCCACGGATCCGTTGCTACCTATGTGATAGGCGTATGGGTGGCCCGCGTTCGCGTACTGCAGCACACCAGCTTCACGGTCGATCACGCCGTAGAAGGTGGTGATGAACATTTCCGTCGTGGCGAGCTCCTCTCGCAAAGTACCGAGGAGCGCGGAGAGCATCTCACCCGGTCCCTCCGCGAACTGCGCGTGGATGGCCGACGCGCTCATGGCCAGCGCCATTATGAGCGCTGCGCGGTAGCCGTGGCTCGACACGTCGCCGATCATCACGCCCGTGCGCCCGCCGCCGAGTCGGAAGAGGTTGTAGAAGTCGCCGCCCACGCTCTCGGCAGGGATGACCCTCGCCACGACGTCCGCCTCCGGTGCGGCGGTCCTGGTGGGTGGGAGCAGGCGCATTTGCAGGTCGTGCGCGAGTGAGAGCTCCTGCACCAGCCGCTGCTGGCTCAGCGACTCGCGGACGAGCCGCGCGTTCTGGATCGCCGTGCCGATCTGGGTTGCGATGGCGGTGATCAGCTTCTGATCCCCTGCGGTGAAGAGCTGCCCGCCAGCCCGGTCGGAGAGGTTCACCACTCCCAGCGGCTCGGGCCCTCCGCTCGGCGCCGTCCACATTATTGGCACCGAGAGCATGGTCCCGCGTCTGTACGCCGACTCCGCCTCGCATTTCGGAAAGTCGGGCTCCTCCTCCGCGATGGTCGCGCGCCGTTCGCGGAATACGCTCGCCGATACGCTGCACGGGTCGTCCAGCGCGATCGGCGGGACGTCCATGGCCGAGGCACCGAGTGCCGCGACGCACTGCAGCGTGTCGGTCACCCGGTCGTGTACCAGGATCGAGCCGCGATTCGCCCCGACCGTCTCGGATATCTCGCGGAGGATCGTGGCTGCCGCCTCCTCGAGTGAGAGCGTGCGGCCGAGAATCTCCGTGATCGTGTAAAGGAGATTGATCTCCTCGTAGCGCTCTGCGAGCTCGTTGGCGGCGTGCTCGACCTCGAGACCGCTGGAGAGGTGCTGCGAGATGACGGGGAGAAGGAAGCGAAGGTAGGCCTCGAGCCGATCCGGATCATCGTCGGCGCAGGGGCCGACGACCAGCCATGCACGTCGGGCGCCAGGGAGCGATGCGACCATCACCGGTCCGCTCGGCGATGGAACGCGACGCGGCGGTCCATCCTCGAAGGGCGGCGTCCAGCCGATCACGCCCACGGCGGGAACCGACGCGGCCAGCCGGACGGGCGGGTGCTCGTCATCCTGCGTCCACAGCGCCGCGCTGCAGCGCGTGGCGTCGCGGAACGAGGTGAGGACGCCCTGCAGGTCAGTCATGCCGACGGAGCGTCATGCGCACCACGTTGCCATGGTTGCTGAAGCGCTCCACGGAGTCCATCAGCCGCGCCATGAGATACAGTCCGCGGCCGTCCTCGCGGACAATGTTCTCGGGCAGGGTTGGATCTTCCATGCAGCCGGCGAGATCGAAGCCGGTTCCCTCGTCCACCACCTCCACCACGAGCCGCTGGTGGTCGACGTCGCAGCGCACCTGGACGTGTCTGGTGGGCTCCTCGGCATTGCCACGCAGGATGGCGTTGGAGAGCGCTTCCGTGAGTGCCACGGGCACATTCAGCGTGGTCTGTCGCTCGCTGTAGGCCAGCTGTCTACACTGTCGCGCGATCACGTCCACTACCTGCTCGATGTAGCGGACGTCGCTCGGAATCTCTACCTCGAGCGCCACTCGCAACTTTCGCAGCGGCGTTGCTGATGGCGTCGCCGGGTGGGAGGACTGCATTATGCCGGAGTTTGTTGAGAGACAGGGGGTGCGGGGGAGGAAGCAGTGAACTACCAGGGTTCAGGAGGCAGGGCGGGGAGTGCGAGGGTTCAGGAGGCAGGGCGGGTGAAACAGGGTTCAGGAGGCAGGGTTCAGGGTTCAGGTACTGCAGGTCTAAGGAAACAGGAAACAGGAAACTGCACACCGCTCGAGTCATCCCCACGCAAGCGGGGATCCAGGCTTGGTCCGGCTAACATGGATTCTCGCTCTCGCGGGAATGACGGTGGCGGTAGACGCCGTTCCTGAACCCTGAACCCTGCCTCCTGAACCCTGTTTCACCCGCCCTGCCTCCTGAACCCTGTTTCACCCGCCCTGCCTCCTGAACCCTCGCACTCCCCGCCCTTGCTGCCTTCTTCCTCAGAAGGACTGCAGCGCCATCTCGCGGGTGTCGGAGATCTGGAAGAGGGTATCGAGCTTGGTGAGCTCGAAGAGGGTCTTCAGATCGTCGTTGAGGTCAGCGAGGCGGAGCTCCCCACCCTGTTCACGGATCTTCTTGGAGAGCGAGACGAGGACGCCGAGGCCGGAGCTGTCGATGTACCCTGTGCGGCTGAAGTCGACGAGGAACTTCCTCTCACCACGCTCGAGCTCATCCAGCACTTTCTGCTTGAGCTCCTGCCTGTTCCCCACGATGAGCTGCCCCTCCACATCCACCACCACGATGTCTCCGTCCTTCTTGATCGCGAAGCTCATTGCTGATTCTCCCTTCTTGGTCCGTCCGTATTGGCGTGTTCCGCTCCCGACGCCTGAAGAGCGTTCACCGCGGCCACGTTGATAATGTCATCTGCGGAGGCCCCGCGCGAGAGATCGCTGCACGGCCGGGCCAATCCCTGGACTATCGGGCCGATCGACCACGCATGAGCGAGGCGTTCCACGAGCTTGTAGGCGATGTTGCCCGCATCCAGTGAGGGGAAGATAAGCACGTTCGCGC
>JBIQMO010000258.1:0-5150 GCA_044463245.1 Gemmatimonas aurantiaca | reverse complement strand
ACCGGCTTCAACGTGGTGAACTACTTCGCCCGCAACGGCGACAACCTGCTCATCGGCAAGGTGTGGGGGTCGGCACCGCTCGGCCTCTACGAGAAGGCGTACCAACTGCTCCTCCTCCCGCTCAACCAGATCAATTACCCCGTATCGGCCGTTCTGGTGCCCACGCTCAGCCGGCTGGCCAACGATCCCGAGCGCTACCGTGCGGCCTTCCTGAGGGCGCTCGAGAAGCTCCTCATGGTCACGATGCCGGGGATCGTCTTCCTCATGGTCACCTCCGACTGGGTGGTGAGCGTGGTGCTGGGGCCGCAGTGGACGGAGGCGGCGAGGATCTTCGCCTGGCTCGCGGTCGCCGGCTTTCTGCAGCCGGTGGGGAGTACGACGGGGTGGCTCTTCGTGAGCCAGAACCGCACGCGCACCATGCTTCAGTGGGGCTTCATCGGCTCGGCGACGGCGATCATCTCGATCGTGATCGGACTCCCGTGGGGCGCGCTGGGGGTTGCGATGTCGTACGGTCTCATCGGATTCTTCGTGCGGACCCCGCTCAATCTCTGGTACGTGGGACGCGAGGGTCCGGTTCGTACGCGCGACTTCTACGTCACCATGGCGCCCTTCGCACTGGCGTCACTCTCTTCCGGGGCCGCGGTACTCGCCTTCCGCTGGCTCGTGGCGCCGACCAATCCTCTCATCGCTCTCATCGCGAGCTTCGCCATCGCCGCGCCCGTAGCACTCGGCGTGATGGCGCTCACTCGCGCTGGGCGCAACGCCATTCGCGACATGATCCACTCGCTCGACCACCTCCGTCCCTCGCGCGGAGCCGAACCATGAGTACGGGACTGCCCCCCGAGCACACCGGCGTGCCCGTCGCACCGGCCGCACCAGTCGCGCCGGTCGCGTCCTCGCCGGCGAGCTACGGTAGTGCGACTGCTTCGACGTCGAAGCATCCCGATCCGCGCGCGTACCGGCTGGGGCGTCTTCCCTTCACCCTCTCGGGCGACGGAGAGTGCACGAGCTACCTGCGCACCGAGCTCGCTTCACTTCGCGTGGGCGACTCGTACGACGCGACCGATCCCGCTCCCTTCGTCCCGCGCGTCGTCTTCGACTTCGTCCACGCCCTTCCGAAGATCGCCGATTACACGGTGACCTCCCCCGTCACCGCCACGTCCGACTCCTTCCGCGTCCACTACAACGGCCTCCGCTACCACGTGACCCGGCTGGAAGGAGTCGTCTCCAGCGCGAGCGCGCCATCGCACTCCGCGGCGGATGCATCTGATGTGGAAGCCCGCATCGCGACCGCGGCCTCCGAATCCGGAAGCAGTTCCCTGAACCCTGAACCCTGCCTCCTGCCTCCTTCCGGCCTCCGCGTCTCCCTCCGTCCCGACGACCAGGGTCGCCGGCACCGCTGGTTCTCCACGCTCTATCGCGCGCGCGACTGGAACTTCCTCTCGGTGGAAGAGACGCACGCGAAGAACTTCATGTACGGCGTCTTCGACTACATCACTCAGCTCGCGCAGCTCGAGCTGGGGCAGTCGTACATCCACGCGAGCTCGCTCTCGCGCGACGGCGAGGGCACCGCGATAGTGGCCTGGGGCGGGATAGGGAAGACCTCCGCGGCGCTCAAGCTCATCACCGAGCACGGCTTCAGCTTCCTGAGCGACGACCTCGGACTCGTGGACGAGACGGGCACCATCTGGCGCACGCCCAAGCGTCTGCAGGTCTACGCCTACAACCTCGAGGGCGAGGAGCGACTGCGCTCGCTCCTCCTCGACGGCCGCTCGGTGATCGATCGCGTCTCGTGGGAGTGGAAGCTCCAGCGCCGCGGTCCGAAGGGCGTGCGTCGCAGGGTATCGGCCGAGGAGCTCTTCGGCGCGCAGTCGGTCGCGCGCTCCGCGCCGCTGAAGCGCATCTTCTGTCTGGAGCGTGGCGATGCTCGCGACTTCGAGGCGCGCGAGATCACGACCGAGGAGCTCTCGCACCGCGCCGCCGAGGTGGTGATGCACGAGATCGAGCCCTTCGGCCTCGTGAGCCGCGCGCTGCACAGCGGCCACCACGCTCCTCTTCTCCCCACTCAGGACCAGGTGGTTTCCGCCACGCGCTCCGTCCTCCGCCGCGCCTTCGACGGAATCCCCGTCCTGAGCATCCGCGTCCCCCTCTCCACCACCCCCACCTCCCTCGCCCGCTACCTGCTCACCCTTATCGAGGGGGATGGGTGGCGCGGGACTTGAACTGCAGGGTTCAGGAGGGGGAACTGCAGGGTTCAGGAGGCAGGGTTCAGGGTTCAGGTACTACCTCGGGGAATGGATCTCGCCTCCGAGGTGGTACCTGAACCCTGCCTCCTGAACCCTGCAGTTCCCCCCCTCCCGAACCCTTCTCACCGTCACCTGAAGTTGTCGAGATGCGAATTGCCGTCGTAGTCACCTCCTTCCCCTCCGTCTCACAGACCTTCGTCCTCGGGCAGATAACGGGGCTCATCGACAGGGGGCACGAGGTGGACATCTATGCGGCGGCGTCGGAGCCGGAGGCCGGCGGGGCGGAGCACGCGGTCGTGAGGGAGTACGGGCTCGTGCGGCGCGCGCGTTATCAACCGGCGCGCGCGTTGAACGCGCCGCGCTTGCGGCGACTGGCCGCGGCGGTGTACGTGCTCGCGCGCTACTGGTGGCGTGATCCGGCGACCGCGTGGCGCGTGGTGAAGGGGCCGCCCGAGCGCCTGGGGTTCGCGTCGCGGCTCGCGCTCCTCAACGCCGGCGCTCCCTTCGCGGGACGCGGGAGGTACGACGCGCTCCTCTGTCACTTCGGTCCCAATGGACGGCGGATCGCGCAGCTGCGTCGCGCGGGGCTCGTGCGGGGGAAGATCGCCACGGTCTTTCACGGCTACGACATGAGCCGCTATCTCCTCACCGCCGGCGAGCACGCGTACAAGCGGCTCTTCACCGAGGGCGAGCTCTTTCTCCCCGTGAGCGACTTCTGGCGCTCGCGGCTCATCGAGCTCGGATGTCCGCCGGAGAAGATCGCGGTGCACCACATGGGGATCGAGCTATCGAAGTTCCCGCTTCCCAGGCGGCGCGGCACGCGTGACGACGACACGATCCGGCTCCTCTCGGTGGCGCGTCTGGTGGAGAAGAAGGGAGTGGAGTACGCCATCCGCGCGGTCGCCAGGCTGCGCGGCGCTACGGAGCGGCGAATCGAATACCGCATCCTGGGCGACGGCCCGCTGCGCCACGAGCTCGAAGAGCTGGTGCGCGAGCTGGAAGTCGGCGACTCGGTGCAGCTCGCGGGCGAGGCGGACGAGCGAGGCGTGCGCGAGGCGATGCTCGACTCCGACATCTTCGTCGCGCCGAGCGTGGTGGCGGAGGACGGCGACATGGAGGGAGTGCCCGTCTCGATAATGGAGGCGATGGCGAGCCGGCTCCCGGTGGTGAGCACCGTGCACAGCGGAATCCCCGAGCTGGTGCACGACGGAATCTCGGGTCTGCTCGTTCCCGAGCGCGATCCCGCGGGTCTGGCGCGCGCTCTCGCGCGCCTGGCCGACGACGCTCGGCTGCGCCGCAGGATGGGTATGGCAGGCCGCCACGTCGTGGAGCGCGGCTACGACCTCGATGACCTCAACGACCGCCTCGTCGACGTCATCGCCTCGCTGGAGGACGCCCGCCCGCATCCGAGGGTGGTGCGGTTGGCGGGCTAGAGCAGCGAACGACGGGGTCAGGTCTTTAATTTCTAGTCCCGTGGACGGACGTCCACGGGACTAGAAATTAAAGACCTGACCCCGTCGTATACCTTCTCCCCATGCGCATCGCGGTCGTCGTCAGCGCCTTTCCCACCGTCTCCGAGACCTTCGTCCTCAATCAGGTCACGGGACTGCTCGAGAGGGGGCACGATGTGCGCATCTTCGCGGCGCGCTCGGGGCGGCCGGCCGCGATCCACGATGAGATCATCAGTTATCGGCTGATGGAGCGCGTCCGCTACTCGGCGTGGCTCCCGGAGCATCATCCGCATCGGCTCATCGTCGCGCTCCCGCTCGTCGCGAAGGCGATCTTCCGCCGCCACCCCGGCGGCGCGCACCTTCTCTCGGCCGCGCGCCTGGGGCATCGCTTCGCTCCGTTCGAGCTCCTCGCGGATGCCGCGGCGTTCAGGGAGCTCGGCTCGTTCGACGTCGTACTATGTCACCACGGCCCCATCGGCGCGCGCGTCGCACGACTGAGGGAGGCGGGGGTGGTGAGCGGACGTATCGTCACCGTATTCCACGGCACCGACGCGAGCGCGTACGTTCGACGCGTCGGATCGAGCGCCTACGCGCACCTCTTCGCGACCGGAGATCTCTTCCTCCCGGTGAGCGATCACTTGCGCCGCCGCCTCATCGCGCTCGGCTGCCCCGCCGATCGCATCACCGTGCACGGCATGGGCGTCGACTGCCGGCGCTTCGCCTTCGCGCGTCGCGACCTTCGCGCCGGCGAGCCTCTGCGACTCGTGACGGTGGGGCCGCTCGTCGAGCGCAAGGGGATCGCCCACGCCATCCGCGCCGTCGCCGAGCTGATGCGCTCGGGAGTGGACGTGGAGTACACGATCGTGGGCGACGGTCCGCTCAGCGGCGTGCTCCTCCAGCTCGCGCGCGAGCTCGGTGCCTCCGATCGGGTACGCCTCATCGGCTCCGTCTCGCACGGCGCCGCGGCGGCGATAATCTCTCGCTCGCACGTGATGCTGGCGCCGAGCGTCACCGCATCCGATGGCGACATGGAGGGCATCCCCGTCGCGATGATGGAGGCGATGGCCAGCGGCCTCCCGGTGGTGAGCACCGTGCACAGCGGGATCCCCGAGCTGATCGATGATGACGTCACCGGCTACCTAGTCGCCGAAGGCGACGTCCGCGCCCTCGCCTCCCGCGTCGAGCATCTCTCGCGCGACTTCACGGCATCGTGGCGAGTCACCACCGCCGCCCGCCGCCTCATCGTCCAGCGCCACGACATCGAGAAGCTCGACGACCGCCTCGTTCGCCACTTCGAAGCGCTCACGAGCGATGGAGATAAGCCCGTTTTCAGGGTGCATCTCGCGTAGGTGGTGGGCGTTCTGGGTTGATCTTGGGGGTGAGGGCATCGCGCTGGGGCGTAACTGCGCACGCGGAGGTCGCGGAGGGAACGGCGAGAGGACGCGGAGAAAAC
>JBIQMO010000257.1:0-5163 GCA_044463245.1 Gemmatimonas aurantiaca | reverse complement strand
CCTTCGAGCGGCTGGACGAGCAGCGAGTCGTTCCGCACTATCGCGACCGAATCGCCGCGCGGAGACCACGAGGCGGAGCGCACCATCCCGCTCCCGCTCGTTCCGCGGGCGATCAGCCTGGGGGATCCCCCGATCGAAGGAGCGACGTAGGCGTTGTCGCGCGAGAGGAAGAGAAGTTGATCGTTGTCGGGCGACCAGCGCGGCACGATCTCGTGCGCGAGCGAGTCGCCCGAGAGCGCCCACGCGGGTCCGCCGCCGATCTTCTGAACGAAGATGCGCAGGCGAGCCGCGTTCCCCTTCGCGTAAGCGACGAGCCGACCATTCGGAGAGATCCCCGCTTCCACCTGCAGGCCGTCTTCCGTGGTCAACGGAGATGACGTGCCTATCGCCTGCGGCATGCTCCGGCGCGACGACACCCACCCCACGAAGGCAATGATGCTGGTGCTCGCGACGAGAGCCGCCAGTGCGACCACCCATCGCCGCGCTCCCTTGCGGGAGTGCTGGGCGGAGACGGCTGCCGATGCGACCGGGGCCGGCGCGACGCCCGCTTCCATCGCCTCGTTCACCGGTACCGACGGAGCGCTGACCCTCGGCCGCGGCTCTCGAGGCGAGCTTCGCAGGCGCACGGCGAGACCTGCCGTCTCCGAAGCTGGCTCGGCATCGAAGTCGTCGGCGAGGCGCGCGCGAAAAGTTTCGTAGGTGCGCAGCGCACCGGCGGTGTCGCCGAGTGCCTGGTGCAGCGACATCACCCGTCGTACGAGAGTCTCGTCGTCGGGCTGGATCTCGAGTATGCGCCGGCCGATCGCGAGCGCCTGTGTGAACTGCTCGTCGCTCTCCAGCTCCTTCAGTCTTCCGAGCGCGGCCGATGACACGGCGACTTTCAGTCGGGTGCGCTCTGAATCGAGCCAACGCTGAAAGCCCTCGCTCCCAGCGGGGAAGAGTCCTGGAAGGAGCTCGCCACCGTAGGCAGCGAGCGCGTCGTCCACGCGCCCTTCGTGAAGCGCCGTGAGAACCGTGGCGAGATCGGTCCGCAGGAGCTCCGGATTGACGGAGACCTCTTCGTCGCCCATCGAGTGGATGACGTCATCGCCGAGCGCCTGTCGAAGGACGTACAGCGCGTTGCGCAGAGAGGTCCGCGCATGCGCTGTGTCGAGATCCGGCCAGAAGAGGGCGAGCAGGATGTCCCGGCGATGCCGGGCCCCGGGCTCCGGGGCCGACAGATAAGCGAGAACCGCCAGCCGCTTGGGCTGGCGGAGAATGGTGTCGATCTCGCCACCATCCGCGGCGTCGAGGCGGATCGCCCCCAGCATTCGGAGCTCGATCATCGCGGTAAATGATGGGATTCCCGGGGATTTCCGCAACTATTCGACCGACTCACGCCGGGGAGACGCTCGAAAGACGGCGTGCTCACGGTCTCCGTCCATCCTCTCTCCATGGTTCACAACCCACACCCCAATGGAGGAGGCCGCACATGCGTTCATGCACACAAGCCGGCTACACTATTGCCCTGCTCGCCGCGGTGCTGGCGACCGCGTGCAACCCGGACAGGATCGTGACGACGCCCGACGCTTCGGGTTCGATGGAGACGCCGGTCTACAGCGCCGGCGGAGTTCCGGATGCACGGCAGGACGCCGCTCGCGATGCCGTCCTGGCCGGAAACGCGGCGGCGGTTGCCGCGGCGCCCGCGCTCTTCCCGCCGGGTGCGCCCGTGGCCCCGTTCGTGGAAGCGCGCATGTTCGCGATCGCCGACGTCGCGATGCACGACGCGCTCAACTCCATCGTTCCCCGCTTCGAGAGATACGCGGACACCGGTCCGATCGACAGAAACGCGGACCTGGCCGCCGCCGTTCTGACCGCGGCGCACGATGCGATCGTGGGCGCGGCTCCGGCGTCGTCGAGCGAGGTCGATGCCTGGTATGCCGGCGCCATCGCGGCGGCGGCGGGGAACCCAGGATTCGACGAGGGCGTGAGCATCGGTCGTCGCGCTGCTCTCGCCATCCTGCAGCACCGCGCTTCCGATGGAACGACGGGAGGCGGGGTCGCTCCATACACGCCGGGGTCGAATCCTGGTGACTACCGGTTCACCTTCCCGTTCGACACACCCGGCTTCGACATCTTCGGCACCGGCGGCTTCGCCGATGGCTCGATCTGGGGAGCGACGGTGACTCCGTTCGTGGTGCCGAGCACTTCACGGTTCCGGGCGCCGAGGCCGTACGCCGCAGCATCGAATTCGGTGGCTGTGCTCACGCGTCGATACACGGACGACTTCAACGAAGTGAAGCGACTCGGATGCGCGGCGTGCACAGAGAGGAGTGCCGAGCAGACCGAGATCGCTCTCTTCTGGGTAGAGCAGTCGCCCGAAATGTTCAATCGCGTAGGACGAGTCATCGCCGGGCAGCGGAAGCTCGACGCGTGGGCAACGGCGCGACTGCTGGCCCTTCTGCAGATGGGCGAGTTCGACTCTTACGCGACGAATCTCGAGTCGAAGTACTACTACGGCTTCTGGCGTCCGGTCACGGCGGTCGCGCTCGCGGATGGCGACGGGAATGCCGCTACCAGCTCTGCCCCCGGCTGGGATGTGCTCGCCTTTCCGACGCCGCCGATCCCCGACTATCCAAGCGCTCACGCGAGCGCCGGTGGCACGGCGGCCGCCGTCATCGAAGGAGTGGTTCCGGGAAGGGGAGCGAAGTTCAGCATCACGAGCACCTCGCTCCCCGGTGTGACGCGTACCTTCAGCGACGTCGCCGAAGCGGCGAGAGAGAACGCGACATCACGCGTCTATGTCGGCTACCACTTCCGGCTCGCGACCGAGGCGGGGCTGTCGCAGGGCCGGGAAGTCGGCGACTACGTGGTGCGCAACGCCCTCCGTCCCATTCATCAGTAGTAGCCGGCGGGGTCAGGTCTTTAATTTCGAGCAGGGTCAACCATAGCTCTGCTATGGTTGAGCCTGCTCGAAATTAAAGACCTGACCCCGCCGCCCCCGGCCGTCGCACGGTTCTGACCTTTCCGCTCTTTCCTCCGCCGCAGAAGAAAAGATCGCCGCCGTCGGATTCCAGGCCGGATACGCTGATTCCGGATGGCATCTCGAGCGCCTCGAGTACCTCACCAGTTCGAGGATCGACTCGCCGCAACTCGCTCTCCTCGCCCTCCCAGGTGCCGTGCCAGAGCTCGCCCGCGATCCACGTTACGCCGGTGACGAAGCGGTTGGATTCGAGGGTGTGAAGTATCTCTCCAGTACGCGGGTCGATCTGGTGGATCTTCCGCTCTCTGTACTGTCCTACCCAGAGCGAACCTTCGGCCCACGCGAGTCCCGAGTCGCGGCCGCCACCCGGCGCAGGGATGGTCGTGACCACGCTACCCGTCTTCGGATCGACCTTCTGGATGCAGTCCACGGCGATCTGATAGATGTACTCGCCGTCGAACGCGGTTCCCGCGTGCGCGGGGACATCGATGGAGCCGAGCATGCTCCCGCTGGCGGGATCCATGGCACTGATACGGTCGCCGGAAGCGATCCAGACTCGCTCGCCATCGTACGTCAAGCCGTGAACCTGCTCGATTCCGGGGAAGGGTCCGTCCTCGCGGACAATCTCCGACGCTGATCGTTTCATGTTTTCATCCTAGTCGGTCGGGAGCGGAGCAGGGAGTAACAATGTTGTCGGGAATCCCGGCACTGGCGGAGTCATCCAGCGGCGAGCGCGCCCGCGGCCGGACGGCTGCACCTTCCCGGCGCGGGCGAGCGACTCCAGCGCTCGTTGCACGGTACGCTGGCTCGCCCCGAGCGCGAGCGCGAGTGCGGAGCTGGACCACGACTCGCCATCCGCGAGGAGGGCGAGCACGGTCGCGTGCTCATCCTCGACCGGCGGCGCGAGCACGACCACCTCGCGCGCACGGTGCGGTACGAGCGCGAAGCCGAGCGACGTGGCGTTAACTCCGGCCATCGCACGGAGCTCGCCGCGGAGCCGCGTCATCTCCACTCGCAAGCGCGCGCGGTGCGATCCGTCCACGAACTTCGCTCCGAACGCTCGCGCGAGGAGCGACTCTCTCGACACGTCCGCGGGCCACGCTTCGGCGAGCGCGCGCACGAGCTCGTGCAGCACCGGACGGCTCGCGAGCGAGACTACCGTGCTCTCCTCACGAACCAGACAGCGGCACGCATCCACGATCAGCGCCTTCGACGCCAGCAGCTCCTCGATCTCCTCGAGCAGGAGAAGCCGCTCCTCGCCACCTGCTATGAGTCGTGCTGCCGGGGTCTCGAGGACGCGTAGCGCACTCTCCGCCTCCGCGATGAGCGCGTGGATCCCCGCCTGGTGCGCGGCACGCTCGGCGCGGGCGAGCGCAGCGCGCGCTCTCTTCGTCTGGATGCGTCGCATCGCGATCCCCGCCACCACCAGCTCGTGCGCGGCTCTCGACGCCGGTGGAAAGGGAGATGGATCGAGGTCGGCGATCGTGCGCTCGGCGTCGTCCAGACGGCCGACAAGGAGCAGGCGTCGCGCCTCCAGATAGCGTGCGTAGGCGGCGTTGGCGCGGTCGCCGTGCTCCTCGAGCGTGGTCCTCGCCGCATCGAGCGCCTTCGCGGACCAGTGCAGGTCGCGCGAAACCAGCGCGATCTCCGCGTCGGCCAGCACGCACCTGGCGCGCGCCAACGCCTCCCTCGAGCCGAAGGCACGCGCGGCGCGACGCAGGAGCGAGCTGGCTCGCGCGAGATCGCCGAGCTGCGCCATCGCGATTCCCCGGAGCGCGAGCGCTGACGCATCGTCGCGGAGGGCGACGAAGTTCAGCGCTCCCAGTGGATCACCCCGCGCGAGCGCGTGCGCCGCGGCCGTGATCAGCGAGTCCATCCGAATCCCGTCACACTTGTAACTCACACCCCTTCGAGGTTCGCACCTAATCTACCCTCGGACCCCGGAACGGCAGCCGTTTCGGGAATGGAGGAACCACCACCGAAAGCCGAAAGGAGGGGAGCATCATGACGACCCATGCGACCGGAACGCGCAGGGAGTGGCTGGCGGCGAGGCAGGATCTGCTCGAGGCGGAGAAGGAGCTGACGCGGCGCAGCGACGAGGTTGCGAGGATGCGCCAGGATCTGCCATGGGTGAGGATCGAGAAGGAGTATCGGTTCGATACCGATGAGGGACGCGCCTCGCTGAAGGATCTCTTCCAGGG
>JBIQMO010000256.1:0-5172 GCA_044463245.1 Gemmatimonas aurantiaca | reverse complement strand
TACCTGAACCCTGAACCCTGCCTCCTGACCCCTCGCAGTTCCCCCTGACCCTCTCCTCCCTCCCCATGCCCCCACACAGACTCCCACTCGGCATCGCGTACGACGACAGCGGATCGGGGGTTCCGACCGTGTTCGTGCACGGGTTCCCGCTCGCGAGGACGATGTGGAGACCGCAGGTCAGCGGGTTGAGCCAGCTCGGCAGATGCATCACGCCCGATCTGCGCGGCTTCGGGGAGAGCGAAGTCGAAGGGCCGTATACGATGGACCGGTATGCGGACGACATCGCGGAGCTGCTCGACGCGTGCTCGGTGCGCCGCGCGGTGATCGCGGGATGCTCGATGGGCGGTTACATCACCTTCGCTTTCTGGCGTCGGCATAGGGAGAGAGTGCTCGGGATTGCGCTCTGCGATACGCGGCCTGGCGCGGACGGTGAAGCAGGGTTGGAGAAGCGGCGCGCGATGATCCAGGCGGCGCGTACCGGCGGCTCGGCGGCGGTTGCCGAGCTGATGATCGACCCGCTGCTCGGCCCCGCCACCAGAGAGCGCAACCCCGAGGTGGAGCGGGAAGTTCACGCGATCATGACCAGCGCGCCGGTAGATGGTGTAATAGGAGCGATCGAGGCGATGATGCAGCGACCCGACTCCACCCCCACCCTCGGCACCATCGATGTCCCGACGCTGGTGATAACCGGTGAGGATGACGCCATCGCTCCCGTGGCGGAGGCGCGGGAGATGTCCGACGCAATCCGCGGGAGCGTGTTCGAGGTGATCCCGGGCGCCGGCCATCTTTCGAACCTCGAGCGGCCGGGCGCGTTCAACACCGTGTTCAGCGAATTCCTGGCGCGCATCCACGCCGACTGAGCACACTCGACCCTGCCGGTTCTTCAGTTCGCTCCCGGGAACCGGCACCCATCCTGCACCTCTCGCCCTCTGCTCACGTTGATTCGCAGAGTATCGCCCGGCCGCGCCGTGGGAAAGGGAGGAGACAGGATGCGGCGATCCCTCAGCAGATTGGCGACCGACCGGGCCGCGCCGAAGCAACGCTCCGAACGCGCATGATCCGCTCGTCACCCGGACAGACGCCTTTCCAGGACGGCGCCTCGTGGGAGTGGCCGCTCTGGTTGCTGGTGGTGGCGGTCGTATTCTGTCTCTCGGCTCTGATCTCGATCTGGACCGGCCGCTACCACTCTACAGCCGCCAGAATCGTCTGGACCGTCGTCGCCATCCTAATCCCCATCCTCGGCCCGATCGCCTGGTTCCTGCTGGGGTGGGAGAGGAGGGGGTAGGACAGGGTTCAGCAACCAAAGGGTTCAGGGTTCAGGAACTACCTCGGTGTCGAGATCCATTCCCCGAGGTAGTTCCTGAACCCTGAACCCTTTGGTTGCTGAACCCTCCTAGCTCCTACCTCGTCGGTCGAGTGGGCGGGTTGTCGGAGTTGAAGACGTCCTTGTTGATCTGGATGTACTGCTTCAGGTTCGCCGGTACATCCTCTTCAGGGAATATTGCGGTGACCGGGCATTCCGGTTCGCACGCCCCGCAGTCGATGCATTCATCCGGATGGATGTAGAGCTGATCCGGCCCCTCGTAGATGCAATCCACGGGGCACACGTCGACGCAGGCCTTGTCCTTCACGCCAATACAGGCTTCGGTAATTACATAGGGCATTGCTGGCCTCGGGGGTATTCAACGAACTCTCGGGCGGTTGTGGTAAGCTAATGAATACGGAATGATGGGGGCAGGGGCGGGGGGGAGAAAGCAGGGACTACGAGGGTTCAGGAGGCAGGGCGTTAACTGCAGGGTTCAGCAACAAAAGGGTTCAGGGTTCAGGAACTGCCTCGGCGAATGGATCTCGACTCCGAGGTAGTACCTGAACCCTGAACCCTGCCTCCTGAACCCTGCAGTTAACGCCCTGCCTCCTGAACCCTGCAGTTCCCCCATGCCCCCTGAACCCTCACCACCACCCCCCGGCGCGCTGCTTGCGTTGGGGAGAGGGGGATGAAGCTGGATATCAATGGAGAAAAGTTCGAGGTCGGAGAGGCGGAAAGTCTGACCTTGCTGGATGTTCTGCGCGATCGGTTGGAGATGACGGGGACGAAGCTCGTCTGCGATCGCGGAGAGTGTGGCGCCTGCACTGTGCTGCTCGACGGGGAGCCGGCGTACTCGTGCCTCACGCTCGCGGCGGCGTGCGAAGGCGTCGCCGTCCGAACCATCGAGGGCGTGGGAAGCGATGGCGCACCACACCCGCTGCAGCGAGCATTCATCGAGAACGATGCGCTGCAGTGCGGCTACTGCACACCAGGGCAGATCATGGCCGCGCTCGCGCTGCTCGAGCGCTCGCCGGAACCGACCGAGAGCGAAGTCGTCCGCTGGATGAGCGGCAACCTCTGCCGCTGCGGCACGTATCCCAGGATCGTGCGCGCCGTGCTGGCCGCATCGCGCGCCATGAACGGTGAGGAAAGCGATGGCCAAGAGAGCTGACGGCCGCCGCTTCGTCTCGACGCGCGTCGAAGTCGAGGGGCGCGAGGAGGTACGAACCGTCGAGCTCCCCGCCTTCGAGGTCGAGCCGTGGGAGGATGGAGCGCCGCTCGGCATCGTCGGCTGCTGCGCTCCGCGGGCGGACGGGATGGACAAGGTCACCGGGCGCGCACGCTACTCGGCGGACATCCAGCGCGCCGGGATGCTGCACGCGGCAGTCCTGCGCTCCCCCATTGCGAGCGGCCGGGCCAGCGTCGACCTCTCGCGGGTGCGCGCGCTTCCCGGCGTCCGCGACGCGGTCACGGGGAGCGACATCCCCCGCGTGACCATGAACGGGCTGCCGCTTCTGGACCTCGTGGTGCGTTATGCCGGTCAGCCTATCGCCGTGGTCTGCGCCGACTCCCGCGAGGGGGCGGAGCTGGCGCTCCGAACCATCGACGTCCGCTACGACGTCACGCCGCATGCGGTCACCGCCGCCGAAGCGCTCGCGCCGGATGCACCGCGCGTGCGTCCGGATGGGAACGCTCCGGAGGTCTCGCCTCGCGTAGTCGAGCGCGGCGACGTGGATGCGGGGCTCGCCGAGGCCGATGTGGTAGTGACGCGCGAATACCGGGTTCCCGCCGCGCTGCACACCGCGCTCGAGCCGCATGGCGCCGTCGCGGAGTGGACTGGGGACCGGCTCACCGTATGGGAGTCGACGCAGGGGGTCTTCAACACCCGCGCGGATCTCGCATCGGCGCTGAAGCTTCCGATCTCGCACGTGCGTGTCATCCAGGACTACATGGGCGGCGGCTTCGGCGCAAAGAATGGCGCGAGCGCGAACGCGTACATCGCCGCGATCATGGCGCACCGCACTGGTCGACCGGTACGCTGCGTGAACGACCGCGAGGGCGAACAGCTGGACTCCGGACATCGCCCCACCTCCGTCCAGCGGGTCACACTGGGAGCGAAGCGCGACGGCACGCTCACCGCGATCGTGCTCGAGGCGGATGTCGCTCTCGGCGTAGGCGGATGGGAGGGCGGCCCCGGCGCGATCTACCAGGAGCTGTACAGGTGCCCCAACGTGCGCACCACGGAGACCTTCGCGTACACGAATCTCGGAGCGATGTCTTCGTTCCGCGCACCGTGCAACGTGGAAGGCGCCTTCGGCCTCGAGCGAGCCATGGATGTGCTCGCGCGCGAGCTGGACATGGACCCGCTCGGTCTGCGCCTGGCGAACTACGCGACCGCGAATCAGGTAAGGGGCACACCCTACTCCGCGAAGCGGCTCGACGAATGCTACCGCGCCGGCGCCGAGCGCTTCGGCTGGTGGGTGAGGGAGGGCACAACGGGCGCCGACGGCTCCGCGATCTCGAAGCACGAGGGCGGGGCCGCCACGCCGCGTGCGCAGAGCGGACGGATCCGGCGCGGCTTTGGAATGGCCTCACAGATCTGGGGCGGCGGTGGTGGACCGCCGGCGTACGCGATGGTCCGGATCGAGCCGGATGGGAGCGCGGAAGTTCTCACGGGAACGCAGGACCTAGGGACCGGGTCGCGAACGGTCTTCGCGCAGATAGCCGCGGAGGCACTCGGCGCTCGACTCGAGGACGTGCGAGTCGTGATAGGCGACACGGAGCGCACGCCGTACACCGGCAACTCGTGGGGCTCGATCACCGTGGCGTCGGTGGGCCCGGCCGTTCGGATGGCTGCGGAGGACGCGCGCGCGCAGCTGCTCGAGGCCGCGGCCGGGATGCTCGACACCACGCCCGACAGGCTCGTGGCGCACAACGGCGTCGTGCGCGTGCGACGCGGCACCCGCTCCCTCACGTTCGCCGAGATAGGCACGCAGCTCGGCGACGTGATGATCACCGGGCACGGAAGCCGCGGCCCCAACCCGGACGACACCACGCTTTCGACATTCGGTGCGCAGTTCGCCGAGGTGGAGGTGGATACCGACACCGGGGTCGTGCGCGTCGTGAAGATCGTGGCCGTTCACGATTCCGGGCGCATCATCAACCCAACGCTCGCCGAGAGCCAGCTGCACGGCGGGATAATCCAGGGGCTGGGCTACGCGCTCTTCGAGGAGCGGGTGGTGGACCAGGTGCTCGGCGCACCTCTCAACCCCAACATGCACGACTACAAGATCCCCACGATGTCGGACATCCCCGAGATCGATGCTTCCTTCATCGATGTAGCCGACACCGTCGCCAACCACATCGGCTCTCGCGGCGTCGCCGAGCCTCCCATCATCCCCACCGCCCCCGCCATCGCGAACGCAGTATCCGACGCGCTCGGCGTGGAGGTGGATGAGATACCGATGACGCCGTGGAGGGTGCTGAGCTCCGGGGCCGACGGGGTCAGGTCTTTAATTTCGAGTCGTATGGCCAGCGGCCATACGACTCGAAATTAAAGACCTGACCCCGTCGGCCCTGAACCCTCGAGGTTCCTGTTTCCTGTTTCCTGCTTTCTTTTATCCATGCCCTCTCCCCTGCGCGAGACCGTCGAACGATCGAGGTACATCACGAAGTGGCTGGCGAGAACAGCGAGCGTGCTGCTCGCGGCGGCGGGGGTGTTCACCGCGATCGCCGGCCTCTGGTGGCGGACCACCTACCTTCTGGCCATCGCCATCATCGTGTGGTTCCTCCTCGGTAGGAACCGGTGAACGACGGGGTCAGGTCTTGAATTTCGAGGGGGCTGAGCGACTGCTCAGCCCCCTCGA
>JBIQMO010000255.1:0-5192 GCA_044463245.1 Gemmatimonas aurantiaca | reverse complement strand
GCGTGGCGAAGAGGCAGGTGTAAAGCTTCCCGTCGGTCGAGATCCGCGCCCGCGTGCACGAGTGACAGAACGCCCGCGTGACACTCGAGATGACGCCGATCTCTCCTTCCCCGTCGCGGTAGCGCCAGCGCTCGGAGGTCTCACCCGCGTAGTTGGGCTCGACCTCCTCGAGCGGGAACTCGGCGTCGACCCTGCGCACCACCTCCGCCGATGGCACTACGTCATCCATCCGCCACCCGTTGGTGCTTCCCACGTCCATGTACTCTATGTACCGGAGGATGTGCGGCGTTCCCCTGAAGTGCCGCGCCATGGGAACGATGTCCTTCTCGTTGAGCCCCACCTTCACGACCATGTTGATCTTGATGGGCCCGAGCCCCGCCTCGTGGGCGACGTCTATCGCGCGCAGAACCTTCGCTACCGGGAAGTCGACATCGTTCATCGCGCGGAAGGTGGCGTCGTCGAGCGAGTCGAGCGACACGGTCACCCGCTCGAGCCCGGCCTCCCTGAGCGCCTTCGCCTTCGCCGCGAGCGCGGCACCGTTCGTGGTGAGCGCGATGTCCAGCCGACGACCGTCCGGCGTGCGCAGCTCGGAGAGCCGCGCGATGAGCTCCTCGATGTTCTTCCGGAGAAGCGGCTCACCGCCGGTGAGCCGTAGCTTCTCGACACCGTGCGCCACCGCGATACGCGCCAGCCGCGTGATCTCCTCGAAGGTGAGGAGCTCCGCGCGCGGCATGAACGCGTAGTCGCTGCCGAAGACCTCCTTCGGCATGCAGTACACGCAGCGGAAGTTGCAGCGATCGGTGACCGAGATGCGCAGATCGTGCAGCGGCCGGCCGCGCGCATCCGCCACGGTACCCGTGGGCGTCTCCAGCTCCGGCGGTACATCCGACGGATCGAGGTAGTAGCGGGGCTCGGCGGCGCCTGCGGCTCTACTGGCCATATTGCAGCATACTCGCGCCGACGCCCCGAGGCGAGTCTCCCCGCCGCCCCTACGCCCTGAATCCGGCCGGTCGCTCGGGCCCCGCTTCCGCGAGCGCGCGCAGCACTCCCTCTCTATCGAAGTTGGTCGCGTACACCGGCGCGCCCGGCTGCTGCTTCCACGACTCATCGAGCGTACCCGCATCCACCGGATCGAAACCCAGCTCCTCGATGAGCTGCATCACCACCCGCTTCGCCTCGCGATCATCGCCCGCCACGGGGAGCGCGATGCGCTTCGGATCCCCCGCCGGGCGCCCGCCGCTCATGAGGTCAGCGGCGCGAATGTTGTTGAACGCCTTCACCACCGGCCGGCCGAGCTGCTCGGCCACCCAGCTACTCTCCGGCATCCCGTCCTCGATCGCTTCGATGCGCCCGTCGCGCTGCGGGTAGTAGTTGCCGGTGTCCACCACCACCGTATCGCTCCGCGCGGCATTGAAGAGGCCGTCGGGGAGATCGGCGACGCCCTTCTCCGGGATGGTCACGACCACCAGGTCCCTGTCGCGCACCGCATCCATCACCGTGACTGGCTTCGCCCCGCTTTCCGATGCCAGGTCGCGAAGGGTCTCAGGCCCTCTGGAATTCGCCACGGCGACGTCGTGGCCGAGTTGCCGAAAGCGGCGGGTGAGAGTGCCGCCGATGTGCCCTGCTCCGATGATACCGATCTTCATGCTACGCTCCCGATGAAAGTCCTGCCGACGCATCACGCCACTGGATCACACGATGCGCAGCGGAGCGCCGCCGGCAGCTTCGGTCAGCGTCCCTCTCCCTCTTCCCCGCCCCTCTCCTCCGTCCACCCGCCACCGAGCGCGCGATACAGCTCCACCGTCGACACGAGGTACTGGCGCTGCACCTGCACGAGTGCGAGCTGCGCGGTGAAGAAGCTCCGCTGCGCATCGAGCACCTCGAGGTAGCTCGCGATCCCGGTCCTGTAGCGCTCCTGCGCAAGCGTGAATGCACGCTGCAACGCCTGCGCCTGCGTCGCCTGCGCCACCAGTTGGTCGCGGTTCAGCCTGACGCCGGCGAGCGCGTCGCTCGCTTCGCGCAGAGCGTTCAGCACCGTTTGCTCGTACTGCCCGCGCGCCTCATCCGCTGCCGCGCGCGCGGCGCGCTCCTGATTGGCGAGCCGGCCACCGGTGAATAGCGGAATCGAGATCCCCACCTGAGCGGTGTACAGCTCGCCGCTCCGGTCGAAGAGTCCGTTGAAGTCCGGCTTCTGCGCCCCGTAGCTCCCGCCCAGCATTATAGACGGCAGCCGGTTCCCGATCGCCACTCCGATACGGGCGGTAGCGGACTGGAACCGCCGCTGTGCCGCCATCACGTCCGGACGGCGCGCGATGAGTATGCCGGGAACCGAGTCTGGCACCTGCACCGCCTGCACCGCGTCCTCCAGCGCACCGCCGCGCGGGATCGAACCCGGCTCGCGGCCGAGGAGGAGCGCGAGCGCGTTCTCCTGCTGCACGCGCAGTCGCGCGAAGTCGGCGACGCGCGCCGCGGGGTCGGCGAGCTGCGCCTCGAACTGCCGCACGTCGAGCTCCGAGATCACGCCCTGAGCGAAGCGGCGCCGTGCCAGCTCGAGCGTGGTCTTCCGCGACTCGAGCGTCTGCTCGGCGATTCTCAGATCGGCGTCGAGCTCGCGTAGCTGGAGATATGCGGTGGCCACATCGCTCACGAGCGTGAGAAGCGTGGCCCGCTCATCCGCTCGCGTCGCGAGATAATCGTAGTGCCCCGCCTCCGCCTGCCGGCGCAGCCGGCCCCAGAAATCCAGCTCCCACGAGAGATCGCCGGTGATGCGCACTGCGTCGAACTTCACCACGTTCGGGCCGAAGGCCACCTTGTTCGTGCTCGCCGAGCCGTTGGCGCTGACCTGCGGAAAGAACCCCGAGCGCGCCACCCCGTTGAGCGCGCGGAACTCGCGCACACGGGCCTGCGCCACCCGCAGGTCGCGGTTGTTGGCGACGGCGCTGTCCACCAGCGCGACGAGCTGCGAGTCCTGCAGCACATCGAGCCAGGCGAGATCCCGCAGGCGATCCACGTCGAGCTGCCGCGGCGCCGGCAGAGCGCGAGCGGTGGTGTCGGCGCGCCGCGCCGATTCCGGCCGCGTCACCACCTCGCCGCTCGGCTCCGCACCCGACTCGCGCGCGGTCGCCAGCGAGTCGAGGAAGTGCCGCGCCGCCGGCGACACTTCGCTGTCCGCGCGCGATGGCACCGGTACCACGGGCGACTCCACCTTCGTCGATGGACCGACCGCGCACGCCGCCAGCCAGAAGCCGAGTGCTCCCGCCACCATGGCGCGCATGCGCGCGGGCACTCGCTGCCCTTCCCCGTTCGTCACGCGCATGGTCAATCTCCCTGGGCGGGAGTGGGCGCGGGCACGGACGCCGTCGCGTGCCGCCTGAAGCGCCGCTCCGAGAGCGCGCGTATCGCGGCGAAGAAGAGCGGGATGAAGAAGATCCCGATCAGAGTAGCGCCGAGCATACCGAACACCACGCTCGTACCCAGCGAGTGCCGGCTCGCCGCACCCGCGCCACCGGCGGTGAGGAGCGGAGCCACACCGAGGATGAACGCGAAGGAGGTCATGAGGATCGGCCGCAACCGCTCGCGCGCCGCCTCCGTGGCCGCCTCGCGGATGGATTTTCCGTCGCGCCGCAGCTCGCTCGCGAACTCCACGATCAGAATGGCGTTCTTCGCCGCGAGGCCGATCACTGCGATGATCCCTACCTGGAAGTAGATGTCGTTGGGCATTCCTCGCAGCCAGACCGCGATCAGCGCGCCGAGCACCCCGAATGGAAGCCCCAGCAGCACCGCGAACGGTACCGACCAGCTCTCGTACTGCGCCGCGAGCACGAGGAAGACCAGGACGAGACCGAGCACGATCACGAGCCCCGTCTGCCCCTGCGACGCCCGCTCCTGGAACGACTGGCCGCTGTACGCGTAGCCGATCCCCTGCGAGGCGTATTTGTCAGCCATGAGCTGCTCCACCTCATCGAGCACTTCGCCGGAGCTGTGTCCCGGAGCGGCGGTGCCGGTGATCAGCGCCGAGGGGAACCCGTTGAAGCGCGTGATGAGACTGGGCGCTCCACGGATCTCGGTCTGCACGAGCGAGGAGAGCGGCACCATGTCGCCGTCGCTGCTGCGCACGTAGAAGCGCCCGATGTCCTCCGGCTTCTGTCGGTACTGCGGCTCTGCCTGGGCCTGCACGCGATACGTCCGTCCATAGAGGTTGAAGTCGTTGATGTACAGCGTGGAGAGCATCGTCTGCAGGGTAGAGAAGATCTGCCCCGTCCCCACGCCGCGTGACCGCGCCGCGTCCTCATCCACCTTCACGTACACCTCCGGCACCTCGGTCCGGATCCCGCCGTTCACTGTTGCGAGCGATGGAAGCTTCTGCGCGTCCTGTACGAAGCCACCGACCGCCTGCGCGAACTGCCGGATGTCACCACCGGTGCGCTCCTGCAGGTTCATCTCGAGTCCGGCCGTCGCGCCGAGCCCGGAGATCTCCGGGAGATTGAAGCCGAATCCGATCGCATCCTTCATCCCGAAGAGCTTTCCATTCACGCGAGCGAGGACCGCATCCACCGACTGGTCCGGATCCTCCCGCTGACTCCACGGCTTCAGCGACACGAACATCGTGGCCGAATTGGTCTGGTTGGACTGGGTGAGCAGGTCGAGCCCTACGATGGACACGACCGTGCGCGTCGCCGGCTCCGCGCGAACCATGTCCTCCACCCGCTTCACCACGTCGGTGGTACGCTGCAGCGACGCGGCGTCGGGAAGAGTGATGCTCAGGGCGAAGACTCCCTTGTCCTCGGTGGGGATGAAGCCACCGGGTACGGCCCGGAAGAGCACCACGATGAGCGCCAGGATCACCGCGAATACGGCGAACCAAGTGCGCGGCCGGCCGATCACCCGCTCCACCGAACCTATGTAGCGGCCGGTGAGCCGCTCGAAGTGACGGTTGAACCAGCGCGCCAGGCGATTGTCGCTCTCCTCGGGCGCGTGCTTCAGCATCAGCGAACAGAGCGCAGGAGTCAGTGTGAGCGCCACCACGCCCGAGAGCACCACCGAGATCACGATCGTCGCGGCGAACTGCTGGTACATGCTTCCGGTGATGCCGCCGATGAACGCCACCGGGATGAACACCGAGCAGAGCACCAGCACGATGGCTATCAGCGCTCCGGCTATCTGGTGCATGGCGCGGTTGGTGGCCTCCCTGG
>JBIQMO010000254.1:0-5208 GCA_044463245.1 Gemmatimonas aurantiaca | reverse complement strand
AGGAGGCGATCTCGGTCGAGTGGATGTTGTTGCTGAGGATGACGATCGCCTTCCCCGACTGCGTAAGCGAGTCCACCTGTGCGCGCGACAGCCCGCGCGGATCGGCGAGCCTTCGTGCGATCTCCTGGTAGCGCTTCCGGTCGCGCAGATTCTCGGGCGACGAGATGAGCGCGAGGATGAAGTCGTTGCCGTTGGTCGTCTGGCCGATGGTCTCGAGCTCCATGCGCGGCGACCCCTTGGCGAGGTACTCCAGGTACGACACTATCTGGTGATAGTCGGCAAGCTTGCGGTCGGCGCCGACCTCGAAGCGCAGAAACTCGGAGGGCGTCCGGAGCTTCGACGGCGTGGTCGTCTGCGCCGGCGCGATTCCGGCGACCGCGGTGGCGAGCAGGGTGGTGCACGCGAGTACGAGTCTCATGATCATGCTGACTCTCGAGCGGGGGGCGGATGGGTGGTGGGGGTCCGGCGGACCGCGAATTATCGGTCCGGAATCGAGCGAGTCAAGGACGGTGGAGCCTGCGTGGCGCTCTGGTGTACCTTAACGCATGACAGCAGCAGCCACGCCCAGCCTCGAGGGGGTGATCGCCTCCCCGGGCCAAACGGAATCCGGCCGCCAGTGATGGCGTCGAGCGACGCCGGTGCGCACCATTGGCGGCGCGCCGTGCGCGGGACGGCAAGCTTCGCTCTTCTCGTGGCCGCGATCGCGCTCCCGCTTCACGCGCAGCGGGCACGGAGCGTCTCCCTAAGAATAAATCCGCACGCCGGAGACACGCTCTTCACTCGCTTCGAGCAAACCGTGGAGATGAGCGGCACGGCGCATATGGGCTCGGCGGACACCACGATGACGATGAAGAGCACCCTGCTCCTCCTCTCGCACCTCATCGTTGATGCGAGCGACAGCAGCGGCGCGAAGGTCACCGCGATCACCGACTCGGTAGCGGTCAGCTCGTGGCGGATGGGGCGCCCCATCTCGTCGGAGTCCGCGCGCCGTGCGATGCAGGGGAAGCGAATTCGGCTCCAGATAGCGCCCAACGGCTCCGCGACGGTCCTCGATGCCCCCGACGAACTGGCCTCGGATGTACGCGCCGCGGTTTCGGCGATGCCGTCCACCCTCCCCGACCGTGCGATGAGGATTGGTTCGACGTGGAAGCAGACCACCGACATACCGGTTTCCACTAGCACCGGTGGAGGGAGAGGCGCCCGCGGCAACGCCGCGACGCTCACCGCCACCTACCGTCTCGACTCGCTCTCCGCCGACGGCAACATCGCCTTCATCTCGATGCGCGGCGTCCTCCAGCGTGACAGCACGGCGGCTCCGCTCTCGCGCGGCCTGCGCGTCGTCTCCAACGGCACCATCATCGGCTCCCTCTGCGTAGACCGCAGGCGCGGCTGGTGGACCAGCTCCAACGCAACGATCACTCTGGAATCGATCCTCACCCCTTCCTCCGACAGCTCCCGCACCCACCCCATGCGCGTCCTCACCCGTATCGAGCAGAAGATGCACACGGGGGGAGGGTGGTGAGGGGGAGAAGCAAGGAAACAGGAGGCAGGATGCAGGAACTGCTCCCGCATCGAGGGCCGACGGGGTCAGGTCTTTGATTTCGAGCAGTATGGGCACTGCCCATACTGCTCGAAATCAAAGACCTGACCCCGTCGGCCCGCATTGAGGGCTTCACTTGCGGGAGACGGTACCTGTTTCCTTACATCTCTCAACATATCCCTAGCCCCGCCTTACGCTTAGATTAAAGCGTGCGCCTCGTACACCTCGCGGACCTACACCTCGGCTATCGGCAGTATCATCGGCTGACGCCCGCTGGGATCAACCAGCGTGAGGCGGATGTGGCCCATGCGTTCAAGGGGGCCATCGATCGGGTGATCGAGCTCCGGCCGGACATCATCGTCATCGCCGGGGACATCTTCCATACGGTTCGCCCGATGAATCCGGCCATCATCGACGCGTTCCAGCAGTTCTATCGGCTGTACAGCGAGCTGCCGGATGCGGTGAAGGTGATGGTGGCAGGGAATCACGACCGGCCGAGAGCGAGCGAGACGGGGTGCATCCTCGACCTCTTCACGCGCCTGAACTTCCAGGTCGTGATAGATGAGCCGCGGCGGCTGACCTTCCCCGATCGCGATCTCTCGATTCTCGCGGTGCCCGACCTCCCGGGCGCGCTCCCTCCGCTCACACCCGACCCGGAAGCGAAGCACAACGTCCTCGTTCTGCACGGCGAGGTGGAAGGGATGCTCCCTCCGTATATCGCCGCGAGCGACCGTGCCACGGTCGAGATCTCGCGCGAGGCGCTCCAGGCGCCGAGCTGGGGGTACGTGGCGCTCGGTCACTTCCATGTGCACCGCGAGATCGCTCCGAACGCCTTCTATTCGGGTTCCATCGAGTACACCTCCGCCAATCCGTGGGGCGAGCTGTTGGAGGAGCGCGATGCCGGTCTTCCGGGGAAGGGCTTCATCGAGTACGACCTGGATGCGGCCACGCATCGCTTCCACTACGTGAAGCCGTTGCGCTCGCTCATCGATCTCGAACCGATCTCCGCGCGCGGACTCTCGGCGGCGGAGCTGGACGCGGCCATCCGCGAGCGGGTGGATGGATGCACGGGCGGGATAGACGAGAACGTCGTGCGGCTCGTGGTACGCGACGTCCCGCGCCACATCGCTCGCGAGCTCGACCACAAGGCGCTGCGCGATTTCAAGCGACGTGCGCTGCACTTCCACCTCGACACGCGTCGCCCGGAGCTTCTTCGTCTCTCGGCGAGCGGCGCGCCCGGACGGCGCCCGACTCTGATGGAAACCGTCGAGTCGTATCTCTCGCGCCGGCCGATGGACGCCGACATCGACCGTGGCTCGGTGGTGCAGCTCGGCCTCCAGTACCTGCGCGAGGCGGACTCCGAGGCGGAGCGCGCGGCGCCGGTCGTGCCGGCGGTGGAGTAGTGCGGCTAAGCTCCCTCTCGCTCTCGAACTTCCGCCAGCATGCGGACACCCGCATCGAATTCGATACGGGGCTCACCGGCATCATAGGACCCAACGGCTCGGGGAAAACCACGATCCTCGAGGCGATCGCGTGGGCGATATACGGCAATCCCGCCGCGCGCGGGACGCGCGACTCCATTCGCTTCAATCGCGCCGGCCCGCGCTCGAGCGTTCGCGTGGAGCTGGAGTTCGATCTGGGTGGCCACAGCTACCGCGTTGTTCGCGGCCTCACCAACGCCGAGCTCTATCTCGACGGCTCGACCAACCCGATCGCGAACTCCATCAGCGGCGTCTCGGAGCTGCTGACGCGCCGCCTCGGGATGACGCGCGAGGAGTTCTTCAACACCTACTTCACCGGTCAGAAGGAGCTGAGCGTGATGGCCTCGATGGGGCCATCGGAGCGAGCGCAGTTCCTCTCGCACGTCCTCGGCTACGAGCGGCTGCGCGCGGCGCAGAAGATCCTGCGCGAGCGTCGCTCGGAGATCTCGGCGCGCATCGCCGGGCTCCGGCAGGGGATGCCGGATGCCGACGTGGTTCAGGGGCAGCTGCGCGAAGCCGAGAGCCGCAACGCGCGGGCGCTGGATGCGGCCGCGGCGGCGCAGAGCCGGAGCCGGCACGCGGAGGAGCGGCTCGCGGAGCTCGGACCGCGCTGGGAGCGGATGCAGAGCGAGCGCGAGCAGCTGCAGTCGCTCCTCTCCGAGCTGCGCGTGGCGGAAGCGGAGGAAGTCTCGCTGCGCCGCGACACGGAGCGGCTCGCGCGCGAGCTGGGCGAGATCTCGGTGGCGCGCGCGGAGCGCGAGCGGCTCATGGTGGAGCTGGCGCCGTATCGCGAGCTGCACGCCGAGTTCCAGCGGCTCGAGGTGCTCGCGCGCGAGGAGGGGCGAAGGCAGACGCTGATGGCCGCGCGCACCGCGCTGGAGCAGGAGCTCTCGCGACTCCGCGAGCGCAGGTTGCGCATCGAGAGCGCGCCGCGGCTCGAGGAGGAGGTGAACCGGGCGCTCGAGGAGAAGCGCGCGGAGGTGGAGCTGATAGACGGTCAGCTCGAGGCGCGCCGCACCGAGTGGGTGCGCGACCGGCAGGAAGCGGAGACCAAGCGCCAGGCGCTGCGCGATCAGTACGCCGAGCTGCGCCAGCAGCGCGACCGTCTCGCCGCGGCTGGCGAGGAGGGTGCCTGTCCCACCTGCGCGCGCCCGCTCGCCGGCACCTTCCGCTCGGTGCTCGAGCTTCTCGACAGCCAGATCGAGACCGTGCGCGTGGATGGCAACTACTACAAGGGGCGCGTGGAGCAGCTCCTCGAGATGCCCGCCGATCTGCGCGAGATGGACGAGAAGCGCCGCGCTCTCGTGCAGGAGGCGACCACGCTCGAGCGGCGCAACATGAAGGTGCAGCTAGCCGTCCAGGAGCTCGCGCAGGTGGTGGGCGACATCGGCGCCAAGGAAGAACGCCTCGCGTCGCTGGCGGGCGAGCTGGATGCGATACCCGCGGGCTACGACCCCGCGCGCCACGAGACGGTGCGCCGCGAGCTCGACCGCCTCATGCCGCTCGACGCGAAGGCCACCCGCTACTCCGCGCAGATCGAGCGCGAGCCCGCGCTGCAGCGCGAGAGCGCGAGCGTGCGCCAGCAGAGCGAGGTGCTCGCCGAACGTCTGCGGAGGATCCGCACGGAGCTGGAGACGAAGGCCGTGTCCGAGGAGGCCTACACCGCTCTCCGCGCCGAGCACGAGGCAGCGAGCCAGGAGTCGCATGCCGCATCGGTGGTGCTGGCCGCAGCCGAGAGCGAGGCGACGAGCGCCGCCGCCGCTCTGGAGGTGGCGAGGCGAGCCATGCGCGAGCTGGAAGACCGCCAGCGTCAGCTCGGCGACCTGAACACGCGCAAGCGTCTGCACGATGAGCTCGATCGCGCGTACACCGATCTGCGCACCGATCTCAACTTCCAGCTCCGGCCCGAGCTCTCCGAGCTCGCCAGTGCCTTCCTGGCCGATCTCACCGACGGGCGCTACGCGGAGCTGGAGCTGGACGACCAGTACAACGTGGTGGTGCTGGAGGACGGCCTCCCGAAGCCGGTGATCTCCGGCGGCGAGGAAGACCTCGCCAACCTCGTCCTCCGCCTCGCGATCTCGCAGATGATCGCCGAGCGCGCCGGGCAGCCATTCAGCCTTCTCATCCTCGACGAGATCTTCGCCTCGCTCGACGACCTTCGCAGGGCGAGCGTGCTCGAGCTCCTCC
>JBIQMO010000253.1:0-5258 GCA_044463245.1 Gemmatimonas aurantiaca | reverse complement strand
TCGCCTGAATCGCGGCCTAACGATACTACATTGTTGAACGGCTCGCCAGAAGTACGCACGAGCGATGGTCAAAGCGACCGATCATGAGCGCCCCAGCTCGGTGCTTGTGAAGGAGTTTGCCGACGATCATCTTGCCCCATAGCACTTTACGGCGTGAACATGATCCAGAGTCTGCTGTCTCGGCCTGTCCAGAAGGTGCCGGACCGCGTCCGCTTCGACGGACGCGTCCTCCTCCTCGCAGAAGACCCGGAAGTCGTGCGTCGGCAGCTCGATGGGGAGGACATCCCCTTCGACCCATCGGCGCCCGTCGGCTCTGCCGCGCACCCCGTCCTGCGCGACAACATCTCCACCGACGAGATCACGCCGGCCTATATCTGCTACTACTTCGACGAAACGCTCGGCGACTTCCCCTACCTTGGACTCAAGTGCCGCGAAGAGTTCCCCATCGTCCGCGGCTCGGTCAGGAAAGGGAACTTCGTGGCGAGCGTGTCGGGGAAGCGGCGCGGGAAAGGCTCCTCGCGCGAGCAATCGCCTTACGCGGAGATGATGGCGGGGATTCGCCTCGTCATCGCCGAGAACATCGAGCGCATTTACCGCGAGAACTGCCAGAACCTCGGGGTCTTCACCTCCACCGACTTCGGCCTCATAGACCGCGTGCGCCGCGGCGAGGAGATCCCGCTCTCGGAGTTCACCGCGAATGAGGGTGGAATAACGCGGGGGATCATCGAGTACGGCGGTCTGTTCAACTACAACGTCGCGAGGCTCCAAGGGAAGGTCGAGGTTCCTTCGGTGGCAACGGCTCCGCGTCCGATGACGATCGCCGAGAAGATCTTCGCGCGCCATTGGGTGGTGGACGCGGCCGCCGGAAAGGTGGGTATCCCCGCCGTGAAGCCGGGAGACCAGGGCTTCGTCGTCACCGACATTCGCTTCAGCCACGAATACGTGACGCCGATGTCGGCGATCTTCTTCGAGCAACTCGTGGGACCCGACGAGCCGGTCAACGACCCCTCGTCGGTTTTCTTCTTCCGCGACCACCTCACCTTCCTCGACCAGGTGATGCGCCCCGAGCACCGCGAGATGGGCCTGCTCGACGTGGCCAACCAGCTGGAGGCCAAGCAGCGCACCTTCGCTGCCGCGAAGGGGATCCGGCTCTACGGGCAGCTCGACAAGCGGCTCAACCTGCACGGCGCGCTCACGGCCGCCGGCTCCGAGGCGATCTGTCACTCCAAGATCCTCGAGGCACACGCGCTACCGGGACAGATCATCATCGGGAGCGACTCACACACGCCGCACGCGGGCGCCGTGGGATGCGTGGCCTTCGGCGTGGGCACCACGGCGATCTTCAATTCGTGGATCACGAAGGACGTGCGCGTGGAGGTCCCGAAGTCGTTCAAGGTCGTGGTGAGAGGCGAGAAGCCCGCCAACATCACCGCCAAGGACTTCATGCTCGAGATCCTGCGCCACCCATACATCAAGAGTGGCGAGGCGATCGGACAGATAATCGAGTACGCGGGCGAGGCGGTGTCCGCGCTCTCGGTGGACGAGCGCGCGACGATGACCAACATGGCGGCGGAGGTAGGCGCCTTCACCGGTATCATCGCTCCGGACGAGAAAACGGTGGAGTACCTGATGCAGCAGCGCGGGATGCCGGAGAGCGAAGCACGCGAGCTCTGCGCGGGACTCTACTCCGACGAGGGAGCGGAGTACGTGAAGGTGATCGAGATAGACGCCGCGTCGCTGCGCCCGATGATAGCGCTACCCGGCGACCCCGGGAACGGGATGTACGTGGACGAGCTTCCGGGAGAAGTGGCGATCGACATCGCCTACGCCGGCTCGTGCACCGCCGGAAAGAAGGAAGACATGGACATGTATGCGCGCGTCTTCGCGGAGGCGCTGGAGCGCGGAGAGAAGGTCGCGCCGGGGGTGCGCTGCTTCATCCAGTGCGGCTCGCGCGAGGTATTCCAGTACTGCCAGGAGCAGGGGTACGATCGCGTGTTCGACGCTGTGGGCGCTACGTTCATCGAGCCCTCGTGCGGCGCCTGCATCAACGCCGGCCCCGGCGTCTCGCGCACGAAGGACGATGTCACCATCTCGGCGATCAACCGAAACTTCCCCGGTCGCTCCGGACCGGGACAACTCTACCTCGCTTCGCCGTATACCGTGGCCGCATCCGCGATCGCGGGAAGGATCGTGGAGTGGCACGCGGAGGGCGAAGCACGCGACGCGACACCCGAGCTCGCGAATGCCTGAGCGCGGCCGCACGGCCGCGTGGCCGACGCACGACCTCTTCGATGCGCGGTGAGTTCGTCGATGTAGGAGGCGTGCGGCTGTACTACTACGCCGCCGGTTCCCGCGGTGCGGGCGAGCCGATCGTGCTCATCCACGGCTTCCCCACCTCGTCGCACCTCTGGCGCGAGGTCGTGCCCCTCCTGCCGTCCGGACGGCGCGTGGTGGTGCTCGACCTCCTCGGCTACGGGCGCAGCGACCGGCCGATGGAGCACGACCTGAGCATCAAGGGTCACGCGGAGCGCGTCATCGCGCTGCTCGATGCGCTCCGCATCCAGTACGCAGCGATCGTGGGACACGACCTCGGCGGCGGGATCGCGCAGTACCTCGCCGTGCGCCACCCCACACGCGTCGAGCGGCTCTGCCTGATCGATTCCGTGGGCTTCGACGAATGGCCCACGCGCCAGATCAAGATGGCTCAGGCCACGCTCCCGCTCACGCGCCACCTGCCCACGACATGGATCCTCTCCGCGCTCCGCTCGGAGATGGAGCGTGGCTACTCCCAGGAATCGCGCGGGACGCGCTCGATGGACATCTATATTCGCCCATTCTGCTCGCCCGAGGGGCGTGATGTTCTCGTCCAGCACCTCGAGGCGCTCGATCCGGAGGAGACCGTGGCGCTCGAGCCGCGGCTCGGCGAGATAATGGCGCCGACGGCGGTCATTACCGGCGCGCACGACCCGTTCATCACGCCGGGTGTCGCCAAACGACTTCACGAGGCGATACCCAGTTCCACTCTGGACGTCCTCCACGACGTCCGTCACTTCACGCCCGAAGAATCGCCCGAAGCCATCAGCACCATCATGGAGCAGTGGCTGCAGCGCGGACGGTAGGGCCGTCACGACGAGGATCGCGATGACAACCGATCGTAAAGCCCTCTCGACCGGCGCGGCGATCTTCGCCCTCGCGCTGGCCGCGGGCGGAGCGCGCCCGGCGCAGGCCCGCGGCGTCACCGCCTCCGACTCGTCGCGCTACGACGCACATGCACTCTTCGACCAGACCTACCCGGTGGAACCGGGCACCGTCACGCGCTCCGCGGACGGCGCGCCGGGAGAGCGTTACTGGCAGAACCGCGCGAGCTACCGGATCGGCGCGCACCTCGACGACGCGAAGCATACGCTCTCCGGGAAGGTGACCATCGCGTACGTCAACAACAGTCCCGACACGCTGCGCTTCCTCTGGCTACAGCTCGACCAGAACCGCCACCGCGCCGACTCGCGCAGCGCTCTCGCCGCCCCGCCCGATCAGGCGGAGCCGCACACCGACGGCTTCCGCATCGCGAGTGCGGCCACCACGCAACATGGAAAGACCTCGCGCGCCCAGTACGACGTGAGCGACACACGCATGCGCCTGGAGCTCCCGCATCCCCTCGCGCCACGCGGCGACAGCGTGCTGGTGACGATGGAGTACTCTTTCGAAGTGGGGACGGACAACGGGCGCGCCGGCCGGATGGACAGTCGCAACGGTACCGTCTACGACATCGCGCAGTGGTACCCGCGCATGGCGGTCTACGACGATGTGCGCGGGTGGAACACGCTCCCCTTCATGGGGAACGGCGAGTTCTACCTCGAGTACGGCGACTACGACTACACCGTGGACGTCCCCGCATCGTACATCGTCGTGGGCTCGGGCGTGCTGCAGAACCCGAGCGAGGTACTCACCGCGAAGGAGCGGCAGCGCCTCGCCGCCGCGAGGAAGAGCGACAGCACGATCTACATCCGCTCGCCCGCTGAGGTGACCGACGCATCCACCCGGCCCTCGGGAAAGGAGCGCCTCACCTGGCATTTCACCATGAAGAACAGCCGCGACGTGGCGTGGGCAGCGTCGAAGGCGTTCGTGTGGGACGCCGCGGCCGCACACACTCCGAGCGGGCGCACGGTCCTGGCGATGTCCGCATACCCGGTCGAGAGTGTGGGCGGGGACGCCTACACGCGCTCGACGGAGTACGTGAAGGCGACAATCGAATTTTTCTCGAAGCAGCTGTTCGAGTATCCGTACGAGGTGGCCGTCAACGTCGGCGGACCGGTAGGCGGGATGGAGTACCCGGGCATCGACTTCTGCAGCTGGCGCTCGAAGGGAAAGGGTCTATGGTCAGTGACCAACCACGAGGTGGGCCACAACTGGTTCCCGATGATCGTCGGCTCCAACGAGCGCCGCTACGCCTTCATGGATGAAGGCTTCAACACCTTCGTGGACATCTACTCCACGGATGCGTTCAACCACGGCGAGTTCGCGCCGAAGCGTGACGGCGAGTACGCACCGAAGGGCGGCAACCCAGCGCGGGAGATCGTCCCCTACCTCCTGAGCCCCGCGTCGCAGCCGATCCTCACCCGCGCCGACGCGATCCCCGCCGAGTACCTTCACCCGCTCGAGTACTACAAGGCCTCTCTCGGCCTCGTGCTCCTGCGCGAAGAGATCCTCGGCCCCGAGCGCTTCGACGCCGCCTTTCGCGAGTACGTGCACCGCTGGGCATACCGGCATCCGACGCCGCAGGACTTCTTCCGGACGATGAACGACGCGTCGGGCGAGGATCTCGGCTGGTTCTGGAAGGGGTGGTTCGTCGAGAACTGGACGCTCGACCAGGGTGTCGCGAGCGTCGCCTACGTCGATGACGACCCTGCCAAAGGTTCGCTGATCACCATCGTGAACCTCGACCGCATGGCGATGCCGACCACGGTGCAGGTGAAGGAGTCGAACGGCCACACGGACACCGTGAAGCTCCCCGTCGAGATCTGGGAACAGGGCGGAAAGTTCGTTCTCGCGTACCACTCCACATCGCGCCTCGAATCCGTCACCGTCGATCCAGGGGAACGGCTTCCGGATGCGAACCCTCGTAATAACCAGTGGTCAGCCGGGGAAGCTGAGTAGCGCTGTTCCTGGTTCATCTCGGGGGGTTGGTTCATCGCGCTTGGCCGTAACTGCGCACGCGGAGAGCGCGGAGGGAACGGCGAGAGGACGCGGAGAAAACCTTT
>JBIQMO010000252.1:0-5294 GCA_044463245.1 Gemmatimonas aurantiaca | reverse complement strand
CCTGTTCCCTGTTCCCTCGCAGTTCCTGCTTCCTGCTCCCGCTCCCCCTCCCTCCGCTCCCAGCCATGAGATCAATCTCTCTTCTCGCCAGCACTGCACTGCTCTTCACGGCCTGCACGTCCTCGCAGAGCGGATCGTCAACTGCACCCACACCGCAGAGCGACACGGCGCGCACGCCTCGATCCGCGAGTGCGGCACAGTCGCAGACGAAGAGCATCGCCGAGGCTGCGCAGGGGATGGAGAAGCTTGATGGGTTCATACCCGTCTACCTCGATCCGAAGGGTGAGAAGATCTACCTCGAGATCCCGCGCGACTCGATGCGCGTGCTCTACCTCCTCTCTCTCGCCACGGGACTCGGCTCCAACCCGATCGGGCTAGATCGCGGCTCGGGACAGGCGCAGCAGATCGCGCGCTTCGACCGCGTGGGCGATCGCGTCCTCCTCGTCTTCGAGAACTGGAACTACCGGAGCTCCGACAAGGACAATCCCGATCACGTGCGCACGGTGAAGGAAGCCTTCCCGTCGAGCATCGTCGCGGCGCTCCCCATCGTGGGCGAGAGCGGCGGACGCTTCCTGGTAGATGCGACGGACTTCGTGCTCAGCGACAGGATGAACGCCGCGCTCACCCTCGCGCGCAGCGACCAGGGGAGCTATTCGGTGGCACGCGATCGCTCGAGCATCTACCGGCCGTACACGAAGGCCTTCCCCGAGAACACCGAGATAGACGCGGCGCTCACCTACGCGCTCTCCGGGAATCGCCCGGGGCGCATCGTCAACATGATCGCCCCCGACGGACGCGCCTTCACGCTCCGGCAGCACATGTCCTTCGTGCAGCTCCCCGACAGCAGCTACGAGCCGCGCGCCGACGACCCGCGCGTGGGCTACTTCGGCATCACCTTCAACGACTACGCGCAGCCGATCCAGAGCCAGCTCCAGCAGAGCTGGATCGCGCGCCATCGCCTCCAGCGCGTGAACCCCGACGACCCCAACTCGCCGATCAGGAATCCGATCGTCTACTACATCGACCGCGGCATCCCCGAGCCGATCCACAGCGCGGTGAAGGAAGGGGTGAGCTGGTGGGTGGAGGCCTTCGACAAGGCCGGGCTGAAGGGCGGCTTCGTGGTGAAGGATCTCCCCGAGGGTGTGGACCCCATGGACGCGCGCTACAACGTGGTGCAGTGGGAGAACCGGAACGAGCGCGGCTGGTCGATCGGCGGCGCGCTCTCCGATCCGCGCACGGGCGAGATCATCAAGGGGATGGCGCGCCTCGACTCGCACCGCGAGCGCACCGACTACAATCTGTACGCGGGACTCATGGGCGCCGCATCGTCCGCGGCCGATACGGCCTTCGTCCTCGCGCGCTCGCGCCAGAAGGCGGCGCACGAAGTCGGTCACACGCTCGGCCTGGCGCACAACTACATCGCTTCCACCTACGACCGCGGCTCCGTGATGGACTATCCGCCGCCGCGCGTTCGGCTCGCTGCCAGCGGCAACATCGACATCAGCGACGCCTATGACGTGGGACCCGGCGCGTACGACATCTGGGCCATCCACTGGGGCTACGGGATCTTCCCGAAGGGAAGCGAGCAGGATTCGTTACGCGCGATCGTGGCTGATGGTCTGAAGAAGGGATATCTCTACCTCTCCGACGCCGACGCACGCCCCGAGTACGCATCCGATCCGCGGGTGAATCTCTGGGATGACGACGCGACGCCGGCGGAGTT
Source organism: Gemmatimonas aurantiaca (assembly GCA_044463245.1). Taxonomy (GTDB): domain Bacteria; phylum Gemmatimonadota; class Gemmatimonadetes; order Gemmatimonadales; family Gemmatimonadaceae; genus JADGGM01. The sequence goes on along the minus strand of JBIQMO010000252.1, from coordinate 3,571 downwards.
CCTGAAGCAGGAGATGGATGTGCGGCGTGTGGCGCTCGCGCGCTTCGGTCTTCGCAACATCCGTCCGGGTGAGCCGATCACTCTTCTGCAGGACCGCTTCGTACCGGTGTACCTGATGCATCGCTTCGCCATCAGCTCCCTCGCGCGCGCGGTAGGCGGGATGGAGTACAGCAACGCCGTGAGCGGCGATGGCCAGCAGGCCACACGCCCCGTGGCCGCCGATCGACAGCGCGCGGCGCTGCACCAGCTACTCGGCACGCTCTCTCCCGAAGAGCTCGCGATCCCGGACACCGTGGTGACACTTCTCGGTCCCGCGAAGCGACCCTTCGGCGAGCTGCACGACACCTTCGATTCGCGCACCTTCCCGATGTTCGACGAGCTGGGTGCGGCGCGCGCTCTCGCGCAGCTGGTGATCGACGACATCCTCCAGCGCGAGCGGGCCGGCCGCCTCGTGGCCTTCGCCGCGCGCTCCGCCGATGCGCTCTCGCTCGACGAGACGATCGACTCGCTCGTGGCGTACACCTGGAATCGCCCGGCGCCGGCCGACCGGAAGCTCGCGGCGATCCAGCGCGTGACATCGCGCGCGACAGCCGACCGGCTGATAGCCCTCGCCGCCGACACCGCGGCCGCACCCGAGGTGCGCGCGATAGCGGAGCTGGAGATCGCCGACCTGCGTCCGGTGGCGGCGTCGCGCGCGAAGCGCCCGGGAAGTGCGGCCGCGCGTGCGCACTGGGCCTCCATCGCGGGCGACTTCACCCGCTGGATCGAGCGGCGCGAGCTTCCGAAGCCGACGCCCGCGCTCGAGGCGCCGCCGATAGCACCCTTCGGCCAGCCGTGAGCGACGACGCGCCGCCGACGCGCCCGGCGAGCGACTGGTCGCCGGGCTGGATCCGACGGCGCGCGCGCAACGTCTACCGCCGTCCTCTCCTCGTTGGAGGGGTCGCGGCGGCGTGCTTCACGGTGATCGTGGTGGCGCTCGTGACCACTACGCACGGCGCGCCGGCCGCGCAGACGGCCGGCAGAGATCGCGCCGTCGAGCGGCCGGATACCCTCGGGCTGCGCGATACGCTCACGGTTCTCGAGGCCCGCTCCAGAGCGGCCGATTCCGCGCTGGTCAGCGGACTCACGCTCGCGCGCTCGCTCGCGATGCCCGGCCCCGAGGTGAGCGCGGGCCCCGCGCCGGGGATGATAGCGGCCAGGCGCGACTCGCTCACCGCCGCGATCGCGCGGCTCGACACGCTCATCCAGCGCGCGCAGGATGCGCCGCTCCCCGCCTCGTATGCCGCACTGGGCGACGAGCTCCTCACGTACGGCGATCCGCAGGCGCGCTCTCTCCTCGACACGCTTGCATCCATCGAGGCCACCCGCGCCGGCTTCGGCGCGGCGGGTGGGGTGGATCCGATCTTCGTGGCGCTCACCTCGCGCGCCACGCTCGTGGGGCGGCAGATCCAGGAGGTGGGACGGAAGCGGCAGGAGGCGCTGCACCGCGCGATCGCCGAGCTGGGGGAATCAGCGGCGCGCGCGGCCCCTCCCCCGCGCCGGCCGCGCGTCGAGCCACCCGATACTCTCGTACTCGCGCGCGCGGCCTTCGACGCTCGTCGCGAGGCCAACGCGGCGCGGCGCGCGCTCTCGAGCGCCCGCCTCCTCGACCAGGAGATCGACGAGCGCCTCGCCCGAGAGCGGGTAGCAGCCGCCAGCTCCTCGGGCATCCCGGCCATCTGGCCCGCGGCGCTGATCGTGGGGCTGGTGGTCGGTTTGGGGGTGGCCTTCGGACTGGAGGCGCGCGACCCGCGGGTGGCCGATGCCACCGAAGCGGAAGCGACGGCGGAGAGCGAGTCGCTGGTCACGCTGCACCCGAACGAGCGCACGCAGGAGCGGCGGCGGCGCGCCGATCGCCAGGTGCCGCCGCTCGTGGAGCTGGCATCCGATGGATTCCGATTGCTTCACACCCAGCTCGCCGACCGGAGCTTCCAGCTCCCTCTCGTGGCGGTGCTGGGCGATTCGCACGTCGTGACGGCGGTGGTGGCGGCGAACCTCGCGGCCGCCGTCGCGCGCCAGGCGCGGACCGCGCTCCTCGTGGACGCCGACTTCGAGACCCACTCGCTGGCGACCATCACCCGCGTGCCGCGCGAGCCGGGGCTCGCGAACGTGATATCGGGTGAGGCGGAGTGGGCGACCGCGGTCAGCTCGGTGGTGGTGGACCGCGACCGCACGATGGACGTCCTCCCCGGCGGGTCGTTCGGGCTCATGCCCTCGGGGAGGGGGAGGCGGCTAGACGCCGCGGACGAAGGCCTCGCCGAGGTGCTCGAGCGCGTCTCGCGCCGCTACGAGTGCGTGGTGGTGAGCATGCCGATCTCGCGGCACGGGACCATTCCGATCCCCACGAGCGCGCGCATGCCGGCGGTGGTGTGCGTCCGGACGGGGAGGACCCGCGTGAATGGGCTCTCGGAAGTGATGGCGGCGCTCCGCGAGCACGGTGCCCTGGTGCGCGGGCTGGTGATCTGGGACCGCGACGATCCAATGGCGGCCGGGTAGGGGACCCGGCGGCCGGTGCCCTTTCGGGAGGGGGCGGATTTTCGTAATGTATCGTCCGTTCATTAGAGTCGTCTAATGAACACTTTTTAAGATACATCCCGAATTCCCTCCTCCTCTCCCCCTCTCACCCCGCGATAACGCCCGGTCGCACTACCTCGACTCGGCGCCCGCCACTCGGCAACAAGTCATGATCCAACAGAAGATCGCTGGCATCAAGCGCGCCTGGAGCGTGCCGCGACTCGTCCCGCACGAGTCGCTAGCCCTGCTCTCCCAGAGCTTCCTAGGACTCGCGCCCGCGGGCGTGCAGTTCGATCTCCTGATACTCCCCGGGTGCAGTCGCAGCAGCAACACGCCGCGAAAGTGTCCGTAAAGCAGCGGCGTACCTCCTGGCGCTACGGGCCGATCGACGGAGTCACGACCGGCGACAACACGCTGTTGCTGCACACCGGAGAGCGGGCGATGCTCCACCTCCGCAAGGGACACCTCTCCCCCGGGCGCGGCTATCGCTCCGCATCGCAGAACGTGCGGCGCGATCTGCGACGACTCGGCGCGATCTTCCAGCTCCGCGAGCGGGGTCTCTTCCACGTGCACGCGGCCGGCGTGGTGGCGCCCGACGGAAGCGCGTGGCTCCTGGCGGGCGAAAGCGGGAGCGGAAAGTCCACGCTCACCTACGCACTCGCCCGCGCAGGATGGAAGGTGCTGGGTGATGATGGCGTGGCGATCGAGCGGCGCGAAGGCGAAGTGCTCGCGCATCCATCGCGCGAGCCGATAGATGTGAGCATCGAGCTCGCCGACGCGTTCCCCGAGCTTCGCGCCGCCGCTGGAAAGGTGGACTGGTGCGACCCGCGCCACCGCGCACCGATGAACGCACCTGCGGGTTACGCGAGTGCGGCCCCCGTACGCGCTCTCGCCCTCATCGCGCGATCATCGCGCGATGAGCTCACCACCGCTTCGCCAACCGATGTCCTGGCAGCGCTCGTCCGTCAGTCGCCCACGGTACTGTTGAACGATGCACACGCGGCGCGGCAGCTCACCA
>JBIQMO010000251.1:0-5341 GCA_044463245.1 Gemmatimonas aurantiaca | reverse complement strand
ACGGCACCGCCGTGGTAGAGCCAGCTCGAAATTCAAGACCTGACCCCGTCGCTCGTTGGCAAGCCCCGCCTTTCAGCTTGACGGCCGCGCACGGCGCTGGCCTGGTATTTCCACGTCGGCCGCCCCACTTCAGACTGCTGTGGGGTGAAGAACCATGCGGGCGCCATCATCCGGTCAACCAGCCTGGCGTACTACGGTCCGCGCCACGCTCGTTGCCGTACTCATAGTCGGAGTCTCATCGGCATGCGACGACGACTCGACTGGACCGAATAGAGTAGTAGCACTCTCCAACGTACAACTGAAGCCTGGGACCGAGGCCGGGCCGCTGGCGGTGGCGACCTTCGACGTGCAGAACGCCGACTCGGTGCGTGCGTGGTACAGCACCGCCGGCGGCAATCCGGTGCCGACTGAGTTCGCTCCCGTCTCGAACGGCAACGCGCGATTCGTGGTCACCAGCCTCGAGCCAGCCACGCAGTACCAGATCTACATCGAAGGTCGCTCCGGTCCCGACTCCACGGTCTCGCAGCCAGCGGATTTCACGACCGACCCACTCCCGGATGCGTTGAAGAGCATCTCGTTCAACATGAGTACGGGGACCTTCACACCCGGCTTCATACTCACCGAGGCGTTGGCGAGCGACAGCACGCTCTACGCGCTGGCCTTCGACAGCGCGGGAAAGATCGTCTGGTACCGACGCTTCGAAGGCTTTCACCAGATCCTCGACCTGCAACAACAGCCCAACGGCCATTACACCATCTATCTTGGCGGCTCCACGGGATGGCAGCCGGTCGATGGTGAATACGCCGAGTTCACGGTGGCCGGCGACATCACTCACGAGTGGAAGCTCCCCGACAAGTACTTCATCGACGGCCACGATCTCCGCTTCACCATGCAGGATACGACGGTGACCGCCGCATATCTCTTCGGCTACGACCTGCAGCCGATGGACATGAGCGGGCACGGCGGAGGCCCCGATTCTATGGTCGCAGTGCACAAGATCTTCCGGCTTTCGCCCAGCGGGGAAGCCACGGTGCTCTTCGATGCGATCGATCGCTGGACTCTCGACGACTGGACCTCCAAGCCGCTCGACATCCTCGGCGACCTGGCACACTCCAATTCGCTCGACTTCGACAACGACGGGAATCTGATCGTGAGCTGGCGCAATCTGGGCGCGGTCACCAAGCACGACATCAACACCGGAGAAGTCATCTGGCAGCTTGGCGGTACGAAATCGGACTTCACCATCGACGGCGATCCGCTGGACGGTTTCAGCGGCCAGCACTCCGCCCGCGCACTCGCCGACGACCACCTGATAGTGTACGACAACGGGACCAACCACGACCCGGCCCAGTCGCGCGCCGTGGAGTACACGATCGATGCGGGCAACAAGACGGCGACTTTCGTAAGGGACTTCAGGCGCCCGTCGCTCACGTTCACCAGCTTTCTGGGGTCCGCGCAACGCCTGCCCAACGGCCATACGCTCGTGGGCTTCGGCAACGTGTCCGTCCTCACCGAATTCGATGCCAACGGTAGCGTCGTCGCCGATGCCTCGAAGATGGACGGCGGCAACGGCTCGCAGTTCTATCGAGCGTTCTGGATTCCGACGCTGGGACACCGCTGAGAAGAAATGGGAGCGGTTCCTGACTTCATGCATTTTCCATTGGTAGCCGGAAGATGCATGAAGTAAGGGACTACCAACCTTTCCCGCCACCCGCGCTCGATTTGACGATTGCCGTACTGGCTGGCCCGGGATTTCCACGTCGCACTACGCAATACAGACTTTGGAGTGCGATGAATGCCGGCAGAATTTTCCGTCAAGCCAGCGTCGCCAGGTATGCTGCGTACGCTCGTCGCGATCGTATTGATCCTCGGGGCCGCGGCCGCGTGCGACGACGATAATCCGACCCAGGCTCGCGCCACACTCGCTGTCACCGACCTGCAACTGAAACCGGGCACCGAAGCGGGACCGCTGGCCGTAGCCACCTTCACCGCCAACGACGCCGACTCCGCGCGCGCATGGTTCCTGAAATCGGGCGCCGAGCCGCGTGCGACGCCCTTCTACCCGGTCCACGATGGCAACGGCCACATCGTGGTCACGGCCCTCGATCCCTCGAGCGATTACTCGATATACATCGAAGCGCGCGCCGGCGCCGACTCCGGTGTGTCCGATACGTCCAGCTACACCACCGACGCGCTCCCGGAGGCGCTGAAGAACATCAGGATAGACATGGCCACCGGCACATTCCCCAGCGGCTACATCATCACCGAGGCCGAGACGGCCGACAGCACTCTTTATGCGCTGGCTTTCGACAGCACGGGAAAGCTGGTCTGGTATCGTCACTTCCCCGACTATCGACAGATCCTGGATTTCCAGCAGCAGCCCAATGGCCACTACACGATCTACCTCGGCGGCTCCACGGGAAAGGAACCCGTAGAAGGGGAGTTCGCCGAATTCACGACCGCGGGCGACGTCACACACACCTGGAAGCTTCCGGGCGGCTACTACACCGATCCGCACGAGATACGCTTCCTGATGCAGGACACTACCGTGGTGGCAGCATACCTCTTCGGCTACGACCAGCACCATCTGGATATGACGAAGCACGGTGGAGGCCCGAACGACGTGGTATCCGTCCACCAGATCTTCCGCCTCTCCCCTGACGGGACCGCCGACCTACTCTTCGATGCCATGGGCCGCTGGACGCCCGACGACTTCACATCGCCACCGCTCACCGACAAGCTGGACATGGACCACCCCAACTCGCTCGACTTCGACACCGATGGTAACCTCATCGTGAGCTGGCGGAGTCTGGGAGCGATCACCAAGCACGACGCCAATACCGGAGAGGTGATCTGGCAGCTTGGCGGCACGAAGTCGGACTTCACCATCGATGGTGATCCACTGAACGGTTTCAGCGGCCAGCACTTCGCGCGCGTTCTCCCCGACCACCACATCCTCCTCTACGACAACGGCACCGGACACGATCCCAACGTCTCGCGCCCGGTGGAGTATGCGCTCGACACCGACGCCAAGACGGCGACGATTACGTGGGACTTCGTCAGCCCCGACAGGACCTACACCACCTACATGGGCTCCGCCCAGCGCCTCCCGGACGGCAACACGCTGATCGGCTACAGCACCGCCGCCATCATCACCCTGGTCGACCCCAACGGCACCGTCCTCGCCAAGGGCTCGAAGATGGATGGCAATAACTCGTCGATCTTCTACCGCGCGCTCTGGGTGCCGCGGCTTTGATCCGCCGACGGGGTCAGGTCTTTAATTTCGAGCCGTATGGGCGGTAGCCCATACGGCTCGAAATTAAAGACCTGACCCCGTCGGCCAGTAGTTCCTGAACCCTGAACCCTGCCGTTCACATCCTCCTCACCTCATCCGCCGCCGCGAGCACGTGATCGATGTCGCGGGAGAGGGCGCGGGCTTCGACGGTGGCGCTGGTGACCTCGGCCAGGGCGGCCTGGACACCGGATGAGCTGAGCTTGAGGAGGTCGAGCTTGAGGTTCTGCATCGCCATCACGACACTCTCCAGTTGACCAAAGAGGCGCGCGCGACGCGTGGTGAGCTCGGAGAGCGAGGCGTGCTGGCGCTCCAGAAGGGAGAGCCGGCGCGAGTGGTCGGCGGAGTCTTCGGGTTCCGCGCGCACCTGCGCTATGCGAGACTCGAGACGCCGCAGAGCATCGGGCGACACGTCGCTGTCGAGATGGTGAAGCATGAAGGCGATGGACGAGGCGCGAGCGGCCAGTGCGTCCACTGTAGGCGCCACATCGGGAATCAGCTCGCGGTCGGCTTTCGAGAGCGTGCGCATTATCGAGAAGACCGCTTCCCGGTCGGAAGCGACTCGCCGCACCGCCGCCCCGTGCGGTCCGGCGAGTACCTCAGGAGACGCGAGCTTCGCTGCGCCTTCCTCGGCCGCCGCGGCGGAACGCGCCGTAGCGCGAGCGGAACGCTTCCCCTCCGGGAGCTGCTGCGCGGGGGCGGGTGCGGGAGAGATGATGTCGCGCTGGAATATCCGCCTGAAGGTGACCCCCTCGGCCCAGAGACTACTCCACTGCCGGGCGAGGTTCGCGCCCATCCCCATCGCCGCGAAGAGAAACCAGGGGAAGTGCGGCGAGGTGAGGAAGTTGATCCCCGCCAGCGTGGCTACCGTCGCGCCGGTACCGGCAAGATTGCGCCGGAAGATGACGATGCGTTGCTCCAGCGGGCGCGCCGCAAAGGCCTCCATGCTGTCGTGCTTCCGTTCGCGACGACTGCGCCTTCCTCCTCCCCGGAGCGATCGCAAATACGGGAGTTGCTGCTGCTCCGGGAGTGCCGACTCGGGCTGGGGCGGCAGCCGGGCCGCTGGCGGCACTGCGCGGCGATCCAGGTGCGTGGGCGGCACGTATGGGGGAGATGATGCACGGCGATCCGACGCGGCGGGGGGCACCCGCGGTGGAGCCGACGGCGCGCCACCACGTGCACCGGGCGAGTGTATCGTGCCGCGACCCGACGCCGCCGGCAGCGCGCTCGTCTCCAGGAGCCACGGGCCGGCCGCATCGCTCGAGAGCGCATCACGGAACGCGGCCGCGTCCTGCCAGCGATCCTCCGGGCGCTTCGCGATGGCGCGCTCCACCGCGGCCACGAGGCCGGGCGGAAGGTCGGGACGCACCTGGAGGAGCGGCCGCGGCATCTCGCTCACGTGCTTCATCATCATCGCCGGCGTATTCGCGGCCGTGAACGGGAGCGCTCCGGTCAGCAATTGGTAGGCGACGATGCCAAGTGAATAGATGTCGCTCCTTCCATCCACTTCGCGCTCGCCCAGTGCCTGCTCGGGCGACATGTACGCAGGCGTTCCCACCGCCACGCCCGTAGCCGTGAGGTGCGAATCCGCCTCCGCCGCGCGCGCTATTCCGAAGTCGGTGACGAGCGCGCGCCCATCTTCCCGCCTTATGATGATGTTGTCCGGCTTGATGTCGCGATGTATCACTCCTCGCGAGTGAGCGTACGCGAGCGCATCCGCCACATCGCGCAGGATGCCGCGCGTCTCGTCGATCGGCGGGCGGCCACGCGCGAGCCGAGCGGAGAGATTCTGTCCATCGACGAGCGCCATCACGAAGTAGACGATTCCGCCGCGCTCGTCCACGGTGTAGATGGGGACGATGTTCGGGTGGTCGAGCTGCGCAGCCGTCTCGGCCTCGCGGAGAAATCGGCGCCGCACGTCCGCGCGAAAGGCCATCTCCGGCGGAAGAACCTTGATGGCCACATCGCGACGAAGACGGAGATCGGTGGCCCGGTAGACGATCGCCATCCCTCCACGTCCGAGCTCCGGGCCCAGCTCGTACGCATCGC
>JBIQMO010000250.1:0-5347 GCA_044463245.1 Gemmatimonas aurantiaca | reverse complement strand
GACGCGATACACGCCCGAGAAAAGTTAGTGAAATCTCGCGCTACGTGTCAAGAATAGTTGAACGCTCTCGCCCGCCTCATCCCGGCGGCCATCCCATCGCTCTTCCACCAAGCAGGTGCAGGTGGATGTGGAAGACGGTCTGACCGGCGTCGCCATTCGTGTTGATCACGGTGCGGTAACCGGATTCCGAGATCCCTTCGCTCTTCGCGATTTCGGCGGCGAGCAGCGAGAGCTTGCCGATAATGGCCGGATCGGTTGCCTCGTTGAGCGATGGGATGTGGCGACGAGGTACCACGACCACGTGAACCGGCGCCCTGGGATCGATGTCGCGGAAGGCGACGCAATCATCCGTCTCGGCCACCACTTTGGCGGGGAGCTCGCCGGCCACGATCCGGCAGAAGATACAGTCCTGAGGCAAGGCAGTTCCTCCGTTGCGCGGAGCAGCGCGGTGTCAGACGTCTCTGGATGCTTCCCGCGGCTCGCGGCTCACTGCGGCCCGGGCGAGGGAGAGACCCGCGATAGCCGCGGTCTCGAAGCGAAGCGTGAGCGGAGCGACCTTCACCGGCAGGAAGCCTGCCCCGAGCAGCAGATCGCGCTCGGCCGGCTCGATCCCGCCTTCAGGGCCCACCGCCACGGTGATGGGCGGGTCGCACTCGCGCAATGTAGCGGGCTCGCCGTCCGCGTCGAGGAGCCAGCGCTCGCCTACGGGAGCCGCGGCCACGGCGGCCTCGAGCTGCGCCTCGGGGTGCATCACCGGGAGCCAGGCGCCGCCGCTCTGGGTGAGCGCCGCGATCATGCGAGAGCGAACCTTGCCGTTGAAGGTGATCCCTTCCCCGCGCGGACTCACGCCGCGCGAACGCCGCCAGAGCACCGGGCGCCAGGAGGAGACGCCGAGCTCGGCGGCCTTCTCCGCGAGGAGGAGCATCCGCTCGCGATCGGCCACAGGAGTGATCAGATGTACTTCGGCGAGTGGCTCGACTCGCTGCACGTCGTCCAGCTCCACACTCGCCTCGGTTCGCGCGACGCGGATGAGCACGCCGGTCGCGACCGTGCCGGCGCCATCTACCAGCCGCACCCGCTCGCCCGTGGCGAGGCGGCGCACCTTCGCGTGACGTGCCTCGGCCTCACCCAGTACGGCGATGTGCCCGACCGCCAAAGGGTCGGGGCAGAAGAAGGTGGCTAGCACGGTGCCAGCTCGGCGCTCCACCACTCGCCGTCCGCGATCTCCTCGTGGAGGTCGAAGCCGAGCGGTTCGATGGTGGCGAGCAGTGCGTCGCGCTCGGACACGAGGATGCCGCTCACGATGACGCGCCCGTCGGGCGCCAGCGCGGCACGCATCGCCGGCGCGAGCTCCACGATCACCCCCGAGATGATGTTCGCGAGGATGACGCGCACGGGAGCCAGGAGAGGAAGGAGGAGCGCGGCATCGCCATGGATGATCGTCACGCGATCGCTCACGCCGTTGCGCTCGACATTCTCCTGCGCGTTCCCGATCGCCTGTTCGTCGAGCTCCACCGCGGCAACCCGCGACGCCCCGAGCTTCGCGGCGGCGATGGAGAGCACGGCGCTTCCCGCGCCGAGGTCGCTCACCACGTCGCCAGCCCGGATGGTACGCTGCATGAGCGCGAGGATGCCGCGCGTGGTCTCGTGCTCGCCGGTGCCAAAGGCGGTGGCGGGCTCGATCACGATCGGGATCTCGGCGTCGGTGATGTCGTGTGCGAGCCAGGGCGGCGCCACGGCGATGCGGCCCACGCGCCGTACGCCCACACGAGCGGGCCAGCGCGTCGCCCAGTCTATCTCCCCGGCGTCGGCGTAGCTGATGGATGCGTCGCTCCCGGCCGCGCGGACGGCGTTCTCTATCCCGCCCAGCTCCGCTCCCTCGGGAAGGTGCGTGCGGAGGCCGTCGTCGACCTCCTGGACGCCGGCCGCGCCGGCGGCAATGAGAGCGGCCACGATGGCGTCCCGCTGCGGCGACTCGCCGCAGCGAACGCGCACCTCTATCCAGCTCACCTGTAGTTCGAGTAGAGCGGCGGCGCCTGGTCAGGCACCCAGCGCTTCCTTCATCCGCGACCAGATCCCCTTGGACCTCGTCGCGGGCGGCTCGCCACCTGCCTCGGCCAGCTGCTTGATGATCTGCTCCTGCTCGTCGGTGAGCGACTGCGGCGTCCAGAGTTGGACGCGCACGTGGAGGTCGCCGCTCCCGGTCGCGTTCACGCGCGGGAGTCCGCGCCCACGGAGGTGGAAGACCTGGCCGCTCTGCGTCCCTGCGGGGATGCGCACCGAGATCGGGTTCAGCACGTTGGGCGCCGCGATGTCGGCACCGAGCACGAGCTGCGGGTAGGTGACGAGCACCTCGGTGTAGAGATCGGCGCCGTCGCGCTCGAAGCGGGGATCGTCGGCGACATCGAAGACGATGAGCACGTCGCCGCGCGGCCCGCTCTGCGGACCCACGCTGCCGAGCCCGCGCAGCGTCATGTACTGTCCGGTCTCCACGCCCGCCGGGATCTGTACCTTGATCGTGCGCTCGGCGCGCGTCCGACCTTCGCCCTTGCAGCGCTTGCATGGGGAGTCGATCGTGCGCCCCTGTCCCGAGCAGGTGGGGCACGGTGCGACGCTCACGAACTGGCCGAAGAAGGAGCGCTGCGCGCGGCGTACCTCGCCGGTTCCCGCGCAGGTGGGGCAGCGAGTGGGCTGCGTCCCCGCCTCCGCACCGGTGCCTTCGCACGCGTCGCACGGATCGAGGAGCTTGAGCTTGATCTCCCTCTCCACGCCGGTCGCAACTTCCTCGAGAGTGAGCGGCACGGTGACCTTGATGTCCGCGCCCGTACGCGGCCCGCTCCGCTGCCTGCCGCCGAACATCTCCTCGAAGCCCGCGAAGCCACCGAAGTCGCGCATGAAGATGCCGAGCGCCTCGGAGAGGTCCACGTGGTGGAAGCCGCTGGCTGCGCCGCCGCGCAGACCCGCCTCGCCGAAGCGATCGTACGCCGCGCGCTTGGACGGATCGCGCAGCACGTCGTACGCTTCGGTTATCTCCTTGAAGCGCTCCTCCGACTCCTTCGCTCCGCCGTTGCGGTCGGGATGGTAGCGCATCGCCAGCTTGCGATACGCCTTTTTGATCTCGTCATCCGATGCCGTGGCGGAGACGCCGAGAACGGAATAGTAGTCTGCCATGTATGTGGTTCAGTCCAGCAACTCGCTGATCATGCGAGATGTATGCGTTACGAGTGAGATGACCTTTTCGTAGGGCATCCGCGTGGGGCCTATCACGCCGATCACTCCGGCGAGTGCGCCGATGCGATACTCGGTGGTGACGACGGTGAAGTCGCTCAGTGTGGGGTCGCCGTGCTCGGTCCCGATGGTGATCGAGATGCCCTGTCGCGGATCGTGACGACGGAGGAGCTCGCCCAGTGCGTCCGTGCGCTCGGTGAGCGCGAGGAGCTTGCGCAGGTTCGCGCCGCTCGAGAACTCGGGCTGCTCGGCGAGCATGGAGGTCTGTCCCAGCACCACGCGCCGCTCGCTCGGCGACACCCTCATGTCGAAGAGCTGCTCCGCCTCCTGGATGAAGATATTAAGCAGCTCGCCGGTTTCCGTTTCCGAACGCCGATCGCGGACGCGCTCGGAGAGCGTGGCGCGGATCTCATGCAACGTCAGCCCCGAGAGCCGCTCGTTCAACACGACGGCGACCTCCGCGACGACCTTCTCGGCGATCTCGCCGGGCACTTCGACGAAGATGCTTCGCGCCGCTCCACCGGAGAGCGTGAGTACCAGGAGGAGCCGCTCGACGGAGACCCGGATAATGTCGAGCCGCTCGAGCCGTGCTTCGTCGAAGTGCGGCTCGAGGGCGACGCCGAGCTCCTGCGTGAGCACTCCCAGTACCTGCGCCGCGCGGCGCAGGATCGCCTCGATCGCGGTGCCGCCGGAGGTGAGCTGCTCCATCAGCGCATCACGCGTCTCATCGGCGAGCGGGGCGAAGCGGATCAAGCTGTCGACGTAGACCCGGTACGCCATGTCCGTGGGAACGCGGCCGGCCGACGTATGAGGATGGAAGAGGTATCCCTTGTCTTCCAGGTCGCTCATCGTGTTGCGAATCGTGGCCGGGGATACGCCGATATCGAATCGCCGCGAGATCATGCGCGATCCCGCGGGCTCAGCAGTCTCCACATAGGACTGAATGACCGCCTCGAGCACCCGACGCTCTCGGTCGCTGAGCTGAGATTGCTTCATAAGTCCTAATCTAGAAAGGACTTCCGGCCGTCGTCAAGTTCGCTGCAAGGGCATCGAGGCGCAGCCAGCCGGCCGGCGTCAGGCGCACCCGCGAACCCTCGAAAAGAGCCCATCCGGCACCCACCCATTCATGCACGCGTCGCGCCAGTTCGGGGTGGATGGAGAGCCCTTCGCTGGTCCGGAGTCCCAGGTAGACACGCTCGGCGTCCTCCTCCTCGTTCCTGAGGACCTCTTCCCCTCCCAGCGGGTCACGCCCTTCGTGGAGCGCACTCTCCCACGCGGCGTATGCGGCGAGGTTCCAGCGGCGGCGCGTGCCGTCGAAAGAGTGCGCTGCGGGCCCCAGCCCCGCGTACGGGACCCGGCGCCAGTAGCTCGAGTTGTGGCGCGAGCGCTTCCCTGGCAACGCGTAGTTGGACACTTCGTAGTGATCGAACCCGGCAGCGCCGAGCAGGTCGTGCGCGAGGAGAAACTCCTCTTCGTAGCGCTCCTCCGGCGCTTCGGTGACCTCGCCACGGTCGCGCCACCTCCCGAGCGGCGTAGCCGGCTCGACCGTGAGCCCGTAGAGCGAGACGTGCGACGGCGCGAGCTCGAGAGCTCTTTCGATGTCGGCGCGCCAATTCCGCTCGAGCGATTCCGGAAGCGCGAAGATGAGGTCGATCGAAATATTGTCTATTCCGCCCTCGCGCGCCGCGCGTACCGCCGCGGCGATCTGTTCGGCTGGATGCGTTCTGTGCATCCAGGCGAGCACCCGGGGATCGAACGATTGTGCTCCAATCGAGAGCCGATTGACGCCAGCCTCCCTCCACGCTTCCACAGCCGCCGCGCTGACGTCGTCCGGATTCGCCTCGACCGTGACCTCCGCGCCGCGCACGAGCTCCACCCTCTCCCTCACCATCCCGATCAGCCGCCTCACTCCTTCCCCTCCCAGGAGCGATGGCGTCCCCCCGCCGAGATAGAGCGTCTCCGCCTCCCACAGCCCGGGGGCCGAGTATCGCTCCCGCATCTCCTTCTGCAGGGCTCCCAGATACTCCTCCACCGGCACGACCTTCCGCACCGCGATCGAGAAATCGCAGTACGAACACCGCCGCGCGCAGAACGGCACGTGGATGTAGATGTGGCGGGG
>JBIQMO010000249.1:0-5355 GCA_044463245.1 Gemmatimonas aurantiaca | reverse complement strand
GGCGTGGCGCTGCGATTCTTCCCCGAGCAGATCGACTCGCAGTTCGTGTTCATCGGCGGACAGTCGTTCCGCTCGCCCGAGACCGTGCTCTGGCTCTCGCTCTACCCGCGCGGGATCGGAGGCCTTCCCAATTCGGCGGGTCGCTACCAATGGCTCACGCCGGGCCCCGCCGGTAGTCCGCAGGGCGGACGCACCTGGCGCTCGCTCAGCCAGTCGCTCGACCCCACCGGCGTGGACCTCTCGCACGTGGAGCAGCTCGAGTTCTGGGCGCTCATGGACACCAGTACCAGCATGCGCCCGAAGAGTCCCACGCTCGTCTTCGACTTCGGCGAAGTCTCGGAGAACAGCGTCGCTTTCGCGCCAGAGACGCTCACCGTGCTTCCTCCCGGGAGTGCCACGGTGGATTCGGTGTACACGGGGCGACAGCTCCAGGGCTTCGATCGCATCGCGACCGAGCGCGATTCGCTGACGCGATCGTTCGACGTCGCACGAAACGACGTCGGCCTTCCCGGTGATGTGGCGCAGCGGCTGGTGGTGAGAGATGCAGCGACGGGGACCGCCGTGCTGCACTTCAACACCCCCGTCTGCCGGCGCGGTCCGGTCCCCGTGCTTCCGCTGGGTGATGCGACCGCAGACTGCACCGTCGGGAACCGTCGGCTGGATGAGGAGGACCTCGATCGCGACGGCTTTCTGAACATCCCTAGCGACGCGCGCAACGCTGAGCAGCTGCTGCGCTACGTCGTGGACCTCGGCGATCGCGCGTCGTACGCGCAGGTGGGTCGCTGCTATCACACGCTCACCGACACGTCGTCCGGCGGTGGTCCCCGACCGGTCTGCTGGGTGCAGTTCCGCGTCCCCTTCAGCGCGCCCACGGCGCAGCTCAACAACCCGCTCGCGCGGCGCATCAAGTCGATGCGCATCACGGTGGTATCCGGCCAGCAGGCGCCGGCCGGCGAGAACGACTTCACGCGCTTCGCGATCGCGCGCCTGCGCCTCACCGGATCACCGTGGACCAAGCGCACCGATCGCGCCATAGCGGGGATCGGCGGGGGCGGGGAAGTGGGCGGTACGCCGGCGCCGGGGACGGGCACCGTGATCGCGACGACTATAGGCACGCAGGATCGCGGCGCGCGTGGCGGCGACGCTCCGCCGTACGAGTCGCCGCCCGGCGTCACCGACGAGCCGGACAGCAAGGGGAGCGAGTTCTCCCCGGGCACCGTGCAGGTGAACGAGAGCTCGCTCCGCCTCATTGCCGTGAACGTGCCCGTGATGCGCCGCGCCGAGGCGTTCTTCAGGTTCCCAGAGGGGGAGAAGAACTTCATGGGCTACCGCGAGCTCCGCGTGTGGGCGCGCGGCGCGAGCAAGGGGTGGGGCGAGCTCGGCGACCTGCAGTTCTACATCAAGGTCGGGAGCGACGCGGACAACTTCTACTTCTACCGCACGCCCGTGAACCAGGGACCGTCGCGCGATGCGTGGCTCCCCGAGGTGCGTGTGGACCTGCGCCGCTTCTTCGACCTGCGGGCGCGGCTCGAGAACGCCTTCCTCGCCGGCGGCGACTCGCTCCTCTCGTGTCACGGGCTCGACTCCGCGCTCGTCGTGCAGTCCGAGCTGGCGCAGAATACCGGAAGCAAGCGCTTCGCTGCGTGCGACGACGGTTACATCGTCTACACCAGCAACCCGGGCATCAACCCGCCCAACCTCGCCGCGGCGCAGGAGCTGGCGGTCGGGATGCTCCGCGTGAGCGACGAAGGGCTCGGGAACGGCGGCGCGATCTCACCGTCCGACAGCCTCGAGCTCTGGGTGGACGACATTAGACTGACCGGCGTGGTGGATGAACCCGGCTACGCCGGGCAGCTCGGAGTGAACGTGGCAGCCGGCGATGTCGGGACGCTGCGCATGAGCGTGAGCCGCCGCGACCAGAACTTCAGGCAGCTCGGCGAGCAGCCGACGTTCATCGCCGACGACCAGTTCAACCTCGCGTCGTCGGTGCGGCTCGACAGGTTCCTCCCGCACGCGCTCGGCCTCGCGCTCCCGTTCACCATCAGCCACAGCAGGACAGGTGGCGACCCGCTCTTCTTCTCGCGCTCCGACCTCATGGCGCGCGACATCCCGGGGGCGCGCACGCCGCGCAGCTCCGCCACGTCGTACACGCTCGCCGTGCGCAGATCGGAGCCGCTCCGGAACTCGGTATTCGCGCCGATCGTGAACAACCTCGCCCTCACCGGGAGCTACATCACGTCGACGTCGCGGAGCGAGTTCGACACCGGAGACAACGCTGCGGTGACCGGCGAGCTCGATTACAACCTCGCGCCGCGTGCGCGGGAATCCTCGATGCCCGGGTGGCTGCGCGGCGCGATCGAGAAGCTCCCCGGGTGGCTGCGCGGCACCGAGCTCCTCCAGTCGCTGCACGACGCGACCATCCGCTGGAACCCCACGCTCGTGCGCTTCACCAGCGCGTACGCGAAGAACGAGACTCACCGTCGCTCCTTCTCGCTCCCCGTCATGATGGCGGACGACAGCGCGCAGGAGGTGCTCGGGCTCGAGGACGTGTGGCGCAACACCGCCGCCGTGGAGCTGCGCCCCTTCCAGACGATGAGCGCGCGCTTCAGCGTCTCCACCCTGCGCGACCTCCGCGACTACGGCGACAGCACGGGCGTCGCCGTGCTGGCGGGCACCGAGCGTCAGCGCTTCCTGGGGCTCGACGTCGGGATGGAGCGCGAGCGGCAGATGTCCACCGCGATCAGCATCGCGCCGCCGCTCGCGCCGTGGGTGCGACCGCGCATCGACTTCACCGCGAACTTCTCGCTCCTGCGCGACCCGAACGCTCGGAACATCGTGCGGGGGCTGGGGGAGGGAGGGGGGCCTCTGGACCTAGGTGATGACTCGAGTGGGAGCGACGTCACCGGCGGCTTCCATCTCCCGCGGCGCTTCTCGAACGGGCAGGGACTCGCGGTCACCGCGAGTGTGGACATCCCGCGGGCCATCTCGCTCTACACCGGCGACTCGAGCGCGCTGCGCTCGCTGGGGAAGATCCTCTCGCCCGTGGACATCCAGTGGCGCCGCGACCTGCGGTCGGCGTTCGACGCGGTGGGGTTCGACCCGTCGTTCGGCTACCAGCTCGCGCTCGGCGGCGACGATGACTTCCGCGAGTCGCAGGGAGTGCTGGCCACGAGCGCCGGCGTGTCGCACAACTTCGTGCTCTCGCACAACCTCTTCCTCCCGCTCGGCTTCGTCGTGACCGACCGTTACAGCCGCGTGCACAGCACCTCGTGGTCGCGCGTCGTGAATGTGCAGACCGTGCTCGATGCGGAGCAGGAGGTCTTCCCCGACCTGAGCCTCCGCTGGAACTACAGTGCGCCGCAGTCGCTGCGCGACCTCTTCACCAGCATCGGCGCACAGGTCGGCACGCGCGTCACGAAAGCGAAGAGTTTTCAGCCCATCACCGGCGGCGCGAGCGACATCTTCGGCGAAGGGATCCGCGTGGAGCAGGAGCTGAAGCAGTACCCACTCAGCGGGTCCGTGAGCTGGTCCATCCTCGGCGGCTTCTCCACCAACGCGGGCTGGACGCGTGCCGATCGCCGCGAGCTGCGCAGCGGCGGCCTCATTGTGGGGAGCCAGAACGACCTCACCGCCGACATCGCCAAGGCCTTTCCTCTTCCGCGCTCCTGGAAGCTCCAGAGCAATCTTCTCCGCACCCGCGTCGGCTACCAGAGCAGCCACACGCAGAGCTTCTTCGTTCAGGAGGACACCCGCCGCCGCGTCACCGACAACGGCCGCTGGGCGCTCTCACTCAACGCCGACTCCGACGTATCCGAGACGCTGTCTCTGAGTCTCCTCCTGATGCGCGTCCTCAGCTACGACAACGCCTACGACCGCCGCTTCTCCCAGACCGTGTTCTCGGTGGTGTTCCACCTGAATTACGGAGTGGGGGAAATGCCGTGATACTGCAGGGTTCAGGAGGCAGGGTTCAGGTTTCAGGAACTGCGTCTACCACTACTGTCATTCCCGCGAAAGCGGGAATCCATGTTGGCCGGACTGAACATGGATCCCCGCTTGCGCGGGGATGACGCCTCCCGAGGCAGGTCCTGAACCCTGAACCCTGCCTCCTGAACCCTGCAGTTCTTACCTCCCACTAACCAGACTCAACGCGACATCCCCCGCTACCTGGAGACTGGCGGCGGAGACCTTGTCGAAGGTGTCTTGCGGGGTGTGGTGATAGGGGTAGTCGATGTCGAGGACATCGATCACGTGGAGGCCGGCGTCGAGGAGGGGGATGTGGTCGTCGATGATGTACTGGCCGGGCTGGGGGATGAAGTACTTCGAGTAGCCGAGGTCATCATCCGCCTTCCGCCAGACCAGGTTCACCACCTCGGGAGCGCGACGAAGGGAGTTTCCTTCCTGGAAGATCTGCAGATCGCGATCGCCGATCATGTCCCAGAGGACGCCGTAGAGCGGCATATATCCCTCCTCGGGGAGGTGCTCCGCGAAGTAGCGCGAGCCGATGAGGACATCCTTGTAGTCGGTGAGATCGCCACCGTTGGGAAACTCGCCATAGTCCTCGCCGTCCACGAAGAGGAGATCGAGCCCCACGTTCGGCGGCGTCTGGTGCAGCGCGTCACCGAGGGCGATGAAGAGCGCCACGCCGGAGGCTCCGTCGTTGGCACCCGGGACGGGAAGCGCGCGCTGCGCCGAGTCGCTCGCCCCGTCGGAGATTGGGCGCGTGTCCCAGTGCGTGACGTACAGAACGCGCTCCGTTGCCTCGGGCTTGTAGCGCGCGAGGATGTTGCGCATGGGTAGCGTATCGCCGCTCTGAGTGACGTGCGTCCACGTTTGCTCGATGACGGTATCGGCGCGCTGCCGCATCTGAGCCACGATCCAGTCACCCGTTCGTCTGTGCGCTTCGGAGCCCGGGATGCGCGGCCCGAAGTCGAGCTGCGTCTTCACGTACCCGAGCGCCGTCTCCCCGCTGAACTGCGTCCGCGGCCCCCTCTCCCGCCCGCAAGCGGCCAATGCAGCGATCATAAGCAGGGCTCCGAGTCGTCTCACGTTCCGTGCTCCGGGTGTGTGGTTCATCGCGATTGTGGAAGGTACGCATTGGTAGGGGTCGCTGGTAGCGTTTTGCCTCGGGGGGTCGGGGCATCGCGCTGCGGCGTAACTGCGCACGCGGAGGGCATCGCGCGGGGCCGTAACTGCGCACGCGGAGAGCGCGGAGGGAACGGCGAGAGGACGCGGAGAAAACCTTTGCGCGCTGGGATCGCGATCCTGATACCGAGCGCATCGCGGGGTCGGGGCTCCTCCAAAAGAGGAGCGCAGAGAACGCAGAGAAAAACGAGAGAACGCAGAGAAAACCCGTAA
>JBIQMO010000248.1:0-5386 GCA_044463245.1 Gemmatimonas aurantiaca | reverse complement strand
TGCAACAGGGGGAGATCGTCGGACTGCTGGGCCCGAACGGCGCCGGCAAGACGACGACCTTCTACATGATCGTCGGCCTGATCCAGCCGCAGGAAGGAAGGATCATCCTCGACCATGAAGACATCACCGAGATGCCCATGTACAAGCGGGCACGACTCGGTATCGGTTATCTCTCGCAGGAACCGTCGATATTCCGGAAACTCACTGTCGAAGAGAACATCCTGGCGATACTCGAGACCATGAAGCTCTCCTCCGAGGAGCGGCACAGGCGCCTCGAGGCACTACTGGATGAGCTCAGCATCAAGCACCTCAGGAGCAACAAGGCGTACTCGCTCTCCGGCGGGGAGCGGCGTCGCCTCGAGATCACCCGGGCGCTCGTCACCGAGCCGAAATTCATGATGCTCGACGAGCCGTTTGCCGGCGTGGATCCGATCGCGGTGCACGACATCCAGTCGATCGTCGCCGGGCTCCGCCATCGCGGAATCGGAGTCCTCATCAGCGATCACAACGTGGAGCAGACCCTGGACATCGTGGATCGCGCCTACATCATGTTCGATGGCCAGGTGAAGGTCTCGGGCACGGTGCAGGAGCTCGTCTTCGACGATACCGTGGCCAGGATTTACCTCGGCCCGACGCTGGCCGCCCGACTGCGCGCGCGCTTCGCGGGCGCGGCTCGTGGCAGCGCAGCGAGAGAAGGCGCTCTCGGTCCCGTCGCGGGAGGGGCGGACTAGACATGAAAGCTGGAATCTCTCAGAGCACTCAGCTCAAGCAGGAGATCAAGATCAACCCTCGCCTCTACCAGGCGATGGATCTTCTGTATATGCCCTTGCTGGACCTCCAGCAGCACCTCAAGCAGGAGCTCCTCAACAACCCATTCCTCGAGATGGTGGAACCGGAAGAGGAGGACGAGGAGGAGACCACCGCCGAGGCCGAGGCGGCTGAGGCGGAGAAGGAGGCCAACGACGAAATAGACTGGGAGGAGATCCTCCTCAACGGCTTCGACGCGGGCGGCCGCCCGGAAGAGCACGAAGAGAAGGAGTTCTTCGAGCCGGTCACCGTGGACACGCGAGATCTGAGCGACCACCTCCGTGACCAGGTGGCTCTCCTTGATCTCTCGCCCAGGCAGATGATTCTGGCCGATGAGTTCATCGGCAACATCGGCGAGGACGGTTATCTCTCCTGCTCGCTCGACGACATCCGCATCGGGATCAACGACATGATCCAGAAGCACGCGGAGGACACCGGTCGCGATCCGTCGGATGTGCCGTACTTCGGCGAGGCGGAAGTGGAGGAGATGCTCCACACCATCCAGAGCCTCGACCCGCCGGGCGTCGCCGCGCGCGACCTCCGCGAGTGCCTCCTCCTCCAGCTCCGCGAGGCGGGACTCGAGCAGTCGGTGCCATTTCGCCTGGTACGCGACTGCTTCGACGAGTTGATCAACCACAGGTGGAGCGAGATCTCCAAGCGCTTCGGGATCAGTCCCGCCGACGTTCAGAAGGCCGCCGACGAGATCGCGAAGCTCGACCCGAAGCCGGGGCTCATCTTCAGCAGCGCGGGCGACAACTACATCATCCCCGATCTCGTCGTCGAGAAGATAGACGGCCAGTACCACATCTTCCTGAACGACACGAATCTTCCGCGGTTGAAGCTGAGCCGCGCCTACCAGGAGATCGCGCGCGACAAGAAGAAGTTCGACGGCGAGAACAAGGAGTTCATCTCCAACAAGCTCAACTCGGCCAACTGGATGATCCAGGCGATCGAGCAGCGGCGGCAGACGATGCTCAAGGTGATGAACTTCATCGTGGACCGGCAGCGCGACTTCTTCGAGAAGGGCGTGCAGTTCCTCAAGCCGCTCACTCTCCGTGAGGTGGCCGAGGTGATCAACATGCACGAGTCCACGGTGAGTCGTGTGACGAACGAGAAGTACGTCCAGACGCCGCGTGGCGTGCTCCCGCTCAAGTTCTTCTTTTCGTCCGGGCTCTCCACCACCGGCGGCGAAGACGTATCGGCGCGCGGGATCAAGGCGCAGATCCAGAAGCTCGTCGCCGACGAGGATCCGCGGCATCCGCTAACCGACCAGGCGATCGTGAACATCCTCAAGGAGGGTGGAGTCCAGATCGCGCGTCGCACGGTGGCCAAGTACCGCGACCAGCTCGGCGTCCTCTCCGCGCGGATGCGGAAGCGGGTGTGAAGGTGTCCGCGCTGCACGGTTCGGCCCCGGCCGCGAGCGGCCCGGCCGCCGGCGAGAGCGACAAGGCGCGCGGCGGCGATGCGCGCACGGCGTCCGCGCTGGCGCAGCGCGCGGGGGACGACCTCGCGCGCGCCGGGAGCGGGCGCGAGGAGGTGGATGTCAGCGTCCTGGTCCCCGCCAAGGATGAAGCGGAGAATCTCCCGCTCTTCATGGAGCAGGCGCGCGCCGCGTTCGAGGGATCGCCGCTGCGCTACGAGGTGGTGGTCGTAGATGACGGCTCCGACGACGACACGTGGGCAGTGCTCCAGCGACTGCAGGAGAGCTACCCATTCCTGCGGCTGGCGCGTCACCGCAAGCGGCGCGGAATAGCCGATGCGCTCCGCACGGGCTACCTCGCCTCGCGCGGACGCGTGCTCGTCTTCTACCCCGCGGACCTGCAGTACAGGCCGGAAGACATTCCACGGCTCGTCGCGCCGATCATCGCGGGCGAGTCGGACATGGTGACGGGGCACAAGCAGGGCGTCTACGAGAAGGCGTTCGTGTCGCGGATCTACAACCGCCTCAGTCGCACGCTCTTCGACGTTCCGGTGCGCGACCTCAACTCGGTGAAGGCGTACCGCAGGGAAGTGATGGACGTGCTCCCCGTGCGCCCCGACTGGCACCGCTACATGATCGTCGTGGCCGCGGCGTCGGGCTTCAGCGTCTCGGAGATCCCGGTGCCGCTCTATCCACGTCACGCGGGGAAGTCGAAGTTCGGGATCAGCCGCATCCCGGTGGGTGTGCTCGACATGCTCTCCGTCTGGTTCGAGCTCCGCTTCGGGAAGAAGCCGCTCCTCCTCTTCGGGATGCTCGGATTCGCACTTCTCGCCGTCGGCGTGATCGCCTTCGGCATCGCGCTGCTGCGCCTCTGGTTGTCGGGCGTCGGCGTGCGGTGGGTGTGGATGATCATCCAGACCTGCCTCATCCTCGGGAGCATCTTCTTCGTCGGCGGGCTCGTGGGGGAGATGATCGCTGGCCAGCGCGCCGAGCTTCGCGAGCTGCGACGACACCTGGCGGAGTCGGTCGACGGACGAAGCCACGGGCGCGGCGACGAGCGCGCTCCCTGAGCACTCGCCGGAACCCCACCAGCACGCCTCCGGTGCCGCCCTCCGCCGCGCGTCGCCGCATCTTTCGCATCGTCCAGTGGGCGTTCGTGGTCGCCGTGCTCGTCTTCGCGGGCTGGGCGCTCCACGACCAGTGGCGCGCCGTGCAGGCGGCGCTGCGCCAGGCGCATCCGCGCTGGTCGCTGCTGGCGCTCTCGGGGCTGATCGTCTTCGGCGCGTACGCCGCCCTCGTGGAGGCGTGGAGGCTGGTACTCCGCGGCTGGCACTACGACCTCCCGCTCTTCGACGCCGTTTACATCTGGTTCGTGTCGAACCTCGGCAAGTACGTGCCCGGGAAGGTGTGGACGATCTCGGTCATGGCGGTGATGCTGCAGCGGCGGGGGGTACCGCCAGCATCCGCGGCAACGGCATCGCTCCTCATATCGCTCATCTACACGCTGGTGGGCTTCCTCGTGGCCGCCGCCACCGGGGCGAGCGCGCTCTCGCTCCCCCCGGTCGTCGTGGCCGCCATCGTCCTGCTCGGCGCGGGGCTCCTCCTCGCGCCGCATCTACTTCCGCGCATCACCGCGCTCGCCAGCCGGCTCCTCGGCCGCGAGATCGCGATTCCCACCCCATCCACGCGCACGATCGTCATCACCGCCGCCATCTCGGCGCTCGCCTGGGTACTCTACGGAATCGCGTTTCGCGTCTTCACGCTCGGTCTCCTCGGCGCCGCGCCCGGCTCGCTCGCGCTTTACACGGCGGTGTACACCGGCTCGTATCTCATCGGCTTCGTCGCGATCTTCGCGCCGGGTGGGATCGGCGTGCGCGAGACGGTCATGACCAGCGCCCTCACCGGAGCCGGGATGGCGATCGGCCCCGCGCTGCTCGTGGGCGTGGCGTCGCGGCTCTGGATAACCGTCCTGGAGATCCTGCCGGCCGCACTGCTACTGCTCATTCGCCCCATGAGGCGGGACAAGGTCGATGCGCCGGAGGTGGCGAGCGATGCACGGTGAAGCGGCGCTAGCGCGCTTCATGAAGCGGTGTGTAAGACGTGTACGATTAGAGACTTAGGAGTGAACGTCCGATGGGTTGCATGATGGGGTCGCGGCTTGCACGCACGACGGAGCGGGATGATCTTACGCTCGCTTCGACCCGACGAACCGGCGTCGAGGAGTACCGGGAGTGCCGGGCGCGGCGTGCAGCGACAGCGCGCTCGGCGACAACAGGCGAACGTCTCCGAACATCGAGCAATCGAATTTGACCAGGACCCAGACGGCGAGGGCTGCACGACCGCTCAGTCCCCGAGACCACGGCGAGGGGGGCGTCGCACCACGATTCGCGCTCGCCTGGGCAGCGCTGACGTACGCGATCGCCACACTCTCGCTCGCATACCCGATTCTCGCCGGGCGCTTCCTGGCCAGCCCCAATAGCGACCAGTACCTGGCCGGCTACGCCTTCCGGGAGTTCGCCGCCAGCACGCTGAAGACCGTGGGGCACATTCCGCTCTGGAATCCGTATCTGATGGGCGGCGTACCGTACGTGGCCGGGATGGCGGGCGACATCTTCTACCCGCCTTCGCTCCTCCTTCGCGCGATAGTCCCCGTGGACGTCGCGATGTCGCTCGCCTTCGCGCTGCACCTCTTCTTCGCGGGGCTATTCGCGTACCTGTTCCTTCGTTCGTGGCGGATCGGCTTCTACGCGGCGCTCATCGGCGGCCTCGCGTACATGCTGAGCGGCTTCGTCGCTTCGCTCGCCGGGGCGGGTCACGACGGAAAGCTCTACATTGCCGCGCTCCTGCCACTCGTCCTCTGGCTGGTGACGCTCGGCGTGCGCGACGGCTTCCGCTGGGTCTGGGGAGTGCTCGCGCTCGCGATCGGCTTCGCCGTTCTCAGTCCGCACCCGCAGGTGCTGCAGTACATGCTCCTCACATGCGGCGCTTTCGCGCTCTACGTGGCGATCGCCGAGGTGAGGGGTAAGAGGATCGAGAGGAACGCGGCGATCGGGCGGCTCGCGCTGGCGGCGGGCGCAGTGGTGCTCGGCTTCCTCATGGGCGCGATCCAGTTCCTCCCGGTGATGGAGTACACGCCCTGGTCGCCGAGGGCGGGAGGGC
>JBIQMO010000247.1:0-5432 GCA_044463245.1 Gemmatimonas aurantiaca | reverse complement strand
AGCCGGTGGAGAACGCCCCGAGGAGGAAGTACTTGAGCGCCGCCTCCGCGGAGCGATCGCTCCGCCGGTTGATCCCCGCGAGCACGTAAACCGCGATCGACATCAGCTCGATCGCGAGAAATACCATTATGAGATCGCGCGCCGCGGCGAGGAGCATCATACCCGCCGACGAGAGGAGCACGAGCACGTACATCTCCGCCGTGACCATCCGCTCCGTGCGCGCGTAGTCGAGCGCCAGCGCGAGAGTGATGATGGTGGAGACGAGGATTACGAGGTCGATCGCCCAGCGGAAGTTGTCGACCGCGATGATCCCGCTCGCGGCGCTCGCCCCGCGCACCGCCATCCAGATCACGACCCCCGCGGTGATCACCGAGAGCCAGATCGACAGGATGCCCACCGAGCGCGCGCGCTCCTCGGACTCGCTCTTCCACGCCGCGAAGAGGAGAAGGAGCATCGCGCCCACCGAGAGCACCAGGTCGGGAAGGAGCGCGGCCGAGAGCTGGGCGGGAACGCTCAGATCGAAATGCATGTCAGCGAGGCCTCCTCAATCCGAGCCGGGGCGCGTCCGAGGCTGCCGCACCGGTCTGCACCTGCTGTACGAAGTTGTTCGCCGATCGCTCCATGCGCTTCAGGATCGGCGCCGGGTAGATCCCTATCCAGAGGATCGCCGCGGCTAGAACGCCCATGGTGAGCAGCTCGCGTCTGTTGAGGTCGGGAAGGTGCTCGTTCTCGGGCTTGTCCAGGCGGTGATAGATGATCCGCTTGATGGCCCAGAGCAGGTAGCAGGCCGCCAGGATCACGCCGATGGTCGCGAAGAGCACGAACCAGGGTTGGGTCTTGAAGGAACCGAGGAGAATGAGGAACTCCCCCACGAAGCCGTTCGTCGCCGGAAGCCCAATGCTGCTCATGGATACGAGCGTGAGCAGCGCCGCGAACATGGGCATCACCCGCGCCAGGCCTCCGTACGCGTCGAGCATTCGCGTGTGCCGCCGCTCGTACATCATGCCTATCAGGAGGAACAGCGCGCCGGTGGAGATTCCATGGTTGATCATCACCATGAGCGCCCCCTGCACGCTCTGCAGCGTGAGGGAGAAGATCCCGAGCATCACGAAGCCGAGGTGGCTCACCGACGAATACGCCACGAGCCTCTTGAAGTCCGGCTGCACCATCGCGACGAGGGCGCCGTACAGGATCCCGATCACTGCGAGAATCAGGATGACGTTCCGCACCCAGGGCGTGAGCGCGGCTCCCGGGAAGAGCGGGAGCGCGAAGCGGAGGAATCCGTACGTGCCCATCTTGAGCATGATTCCCGCGAGGATCACCGAGCCGGCCGTCGGCGCTTCGGTGTGCGCGTCGGGGAGCCAGGTGTGCAGCGGGAACATCGGCACCTTGATCGCGAAAGCGAGGAAGAAGGCGCCGAAGAGCCAGAGCGCCGCCCGCGAGCTCACCGCCGCGTGCTGCAGGATCTGGTCGTAGCCGAAGGAGAGCTGACCGGTGAACGGGTCGCCGGAGTGCATCCACAGATAGATGATCCCGACCAGCATGAGGAGCGAGCCGAGCATCGTGTAGATGAAGAACTTGATGCTGGCGTAGATCCTCCGCTCCCCTCCCCACACCCCGATGATGAAGTACATCGGGATGAGCATGATCTCCCACATCAGGTAGAAGAAGAGCAGGTCGAGCGCCATGAAGACGCCGAGCATCCCCGTGGTGAGGAGGAGCATCAGCGCGTAGTAGCTCCGCACCTTCGCCTTGATCGACGTCCAGCTCCCCAGCACGGAGAGTGGCATGAGGAGCGTGGTGAGGAGCACCATGAAGAGCGAGATGCCGTCGATGCCCACATCGAAGCGGGCGCCCCACTGCGGGATCCAGGCGGTGGATACCCTGGCCTGCCACGCCGACGAGCCGGCGTCGAACGACCACCAGAGTCCCAGCGAGACCACCAGCTCCACCAGGAAGGCGATCAGTGCCACCCAGCGCGCGCCCGGAGCCGCGTCTAGTGAGCCGTCGTCACGCGCGAGCGCCGACTGGATCAGGATCACCAGCGCGCCCACGAGCGGGATGACCAGGAGCGCCGGCAGCACCCAGCCGTTGTAGTTGATGGAAGTCAGAAAATCTTGCATCGATCAGCGGAGGGTGAAGGCGCCGAGTACGGCGAGAACGCCCACGACGATGGCCCAGGCGTAGGCTCCCACCTGACCAGACTGCAGCCAGGAGCCGATGGCCGCGAAGCCACGCGAGAGCCACGCGCTGCCGTTCACGAAAAGTCCATCGATCAGCCCCTGGTCGACGCCCTTCCAGAGCACGTTCCTGGAGATGGTCACAGTAGGCTCGACGACCGTGTCGTCGTAGATCTCATCCACGTAATACTTGTTCTCCAGCACGCGATCGAAACCGCGCGCCGGGGGCGCCTCGGCCTTCGGAACGAGCGCCGCGGGCTTGAGCCGCGCCACCGCGAAGAGGACGCCGCCCACCGCCACGACGATGGCGATCGCCACCAGAGCGAGCTCGGTACCGTGCGGGATCTCGGCGGCCGTGCCGTGCGTCACGCGCAGCGCCGCCTCGCCCACCACCGGGTCGAGCCAGTGCTCGAGTCCACCGGTCCACCCCTCGGGAAGATTCAGGAGCGCGGGAAGATTGATCGCACCGCCTATGGCGCTCAGTACGCCCAGTATCACGATCGGCGCGGTCATCGTCCACGGCGCCTCGTGCAGGTGCTCTCTCTCGCTGGCGCCGGTCCGGTTGGGACCGTGGAAGGTGTAGAGCATGAGCCGCGTCATGTAGATCGCGGTCAGGAGCGCACCGATCAGCGCGAAGAGGTAGACGCCGTAGAGCACGTACGTCCCGGGAATTCCGAGCCAGGTAGTGTCCGCGAGCATGCTGTCGTGCGCGCGGGCGAAAACGGAGCTCAGGATCTCATCCTTCGAGAAGAAGCCGGCGAAGACCGGGATACCCGCGATGGCGAGCGTCGCTATCCACATCATCGCGAAGGTCCAGGGCATGTACTTCCTGAACCCGCCCATGTTGCGCATGTCCTGCGCATCCTGGTCGCTGTGCGTGTGGTGCAGCGCCTGGTGCATGGCGAAGATCACCGAGCCGGCACCGAGGAAGAGGAGCGCCTTGAAGAAGGCGTGCGTGACGAGGTGGAACATCCCCGCCACGTAGGCACCCACTCCCACGCCCACGAACATGTAGCCGAGCTGCGAGACAGTGGAGTACGCGAGGACCTTCTTGATGTCCCACTGCTTGAGCCCGATCGTCGCGGCGAAGAGCGCGGTGATGGCGCCGATCACCGCCACCGTGAGCGATGCGGCCGGGGCCATCGCGAAGAGGAAGGAGCTTCTCGCGATGAGGTAGACGCCCGCCGTGACCATCGTGGCGGCGTGGATCAGCGCCGAGACCGGCGTCGGGCCGGCCATGGCGTCGGGGAGCCACACATAGAGCGGGATCTGCGCGCTCTTGCCGGCGCACCCCAGGAAGAAGAAGAGGCAGATGGTGGTGACCAGCGGTCCACCCACCGGCAGCGCGGAGGCCGCCGACTGGACACCCACGAAGTCGAGTGCGCCGAGGTTGGTCCACACCATGAACATCGCCATCAGGAATCCGAAGTCGCCGATCCTGTTGACGATGAACGCCTTCAATCCCGCGTCCGCGTTGGCCTTGTCTTCGTACCAGAAGCCGATCAGCAGGTAGGAGCAGAGACCGACCCCCTCCCACCCCACGAAGAGCACGGGATAGCTCGAGCCCAGCACGAGCACGAGCATGAACGCCACGAAGAGATTGAGGTACGCGAAGAAGCGAGCGAAGCCCGGATCGTCGCGCATGTAGCCGAGGCTGAATATGTGGATCAGCGTCCCCACGCCGGTGATTACGAGCACCATGATCATGGAGAGCTGGTCGAGCTGGAACGCCCAGTCGATCTGCAGATCGGTACCTACCGGCATCCAGCTGAAGAAGCGCTTGACGAAGGGCGCCGACATGTCGGCCGGCATCGCGGAGAACATCGCCACCGCGAGCAGGAACGCGAGCGCCAGCACGAGCGGCCCCACGATCGTGACTATCGACGCGAACGCCGGGCGTCGCGGTGCGGCGTGCACGTCCTCGTTGCTGCCGTGCCCCCCGTGCGTCCCGTGCGCTCCGGACGGCGCGTGCGCCGCGCCGTGCCCAACGTCCGGATCCGGCGGCCCGGGGCGGTACGCGGCGACGAGCGAGAGAGCGCCGTTGATCAGGAAGCCGATCAACGGCAGGATGGGAAGCAGCCAGACGTACTCGGCGACAGTCCCTGCCAGCGGATGCGAAAGCGCCGGCGCGGCGGCTTGCAGGAGGAGCATCACCCTTTCAGGAGATTGATGTTCTGGAGGTCGACCGTCTCGTGATGCCTGAAGATCGAGATGATGATGGCCAGCCCTACTGCCGCCTCGGCAGCTGCGACGGCCATCACGAAGATCACGAACACCTGCCCGGTCACACCGTAGAGCCGCGAGAGCGCCACGAAGGAGAGGTTCACGGCGTTGAGCATCAGCTCCACGCTCATGAAGATGATGATCGCGTTACGCCTCGTGAGGACGCCGATCACTCCGATCGTGAAAAGCACGGCCGAGAAGAATAGAGCTTCCGCAACCATCGCTCAGACCCTTCGCTTGGCGAGGACGACCGCACCGATGATGGCGGCCAGGAGGAGTATGCTCGTCACCTCGAAGGCGAGGAGGTACTCGTTGAAGAGCGGACCGGCCACCGCGGTGACGATGTTGGACTGCGCCGCGGGCGCGATGATCTCGCGCGGAAGCTGCTGCCGTCCGAGCACGCTGAGCTCCGCCAGGAGAAGTATCCCGGCCGCTCCGGCCAGCAGCCGCGGCCAGAGCCGCTTGATGTCGCCACTTCCCGGTACGTGGCCGAGGTTCAGGAGCATGACCACGAAGAGGAACACCACCATGATCGCGCCGGCGTAGAGAAGCACCTGGACGGCGCCGACGAACTGTGCGTCGAGCATCACGTAGAGCGCGGCGAGACAGAACATCGTGTTGACCAGCCAGAGCGCGGCCGCCACGGGACTCTTGCGCGTCACGAAGGCCAGCGCCGAGGCGATGGCGATCAGGCCGAAGACGTAGAAGTTGAATTGGAAGAAGAAACCGTGGTGCATCATTCTCCCCTGGGATCGGCGGGGTCCCACAACTCCGACACGGGGTGAGTCTGCTCCATCAGGCGCTCCAGGTCGTATACGAAGCCGGCACGGCTGTACTCCGAGTTCTCGTAGTGCCGCCCCACGTGGATCGCCTCCTCCGGGCAGACCTCCTGGCAGTACCCGCAGAAGATGCAGCGGAACTCGTCGATCTCGTAGATGAGCGGGTAGCGGTTCCCCTCCTCATCTTCGCCCGGGACGAGCTTGATGCAGTTGGCCGGGCAGATCTGCGGGCAGAGGCCGCACGCCACGC
>JBIQMO010000246.1:0-5473 GCA_044463245.1 Gemmatimonas aurantiaca | reverse complement strand
TTCCAGGCGCAGCCCCCGCAGGGGGTGAACCTGGCGTCGCACCCGGAAGATCCGAACGATCAGGTGCTCGGTATCGATCGGAATGGTCAGTACTACCTGAACAAGCGGGCGATTCCCAACGAATCGCTCCCGGAGCGGCTCAAGGCGATCTTCGATGCCCGCACCGAGGACAAGATCCTCTACCTTAAGGCGGACAGGGACCTCGAGTATTCCAAGGTTCTCGACGCCATCGACATCGCGTCGCACGCTGGTGTCCGCGTGGTGGGTGAGATCACCGACCAGACACCCGGCACGACGTCGCCCGATGATAACAAGAAGCCGGGCGAACAGGCACCCTGAGGAGGTATAGCGATGGCAATGTCCACCGGCGGTGGGGGAGGCCTCACCAACGAGATCAACGTGACGCCGATGATCGACGTGCTGCTCGTGCTCCTCATCATCTTCATGATGGCGATACCGATGCTGCGCAAGGCGATCGACGTCCAGATCCCTGATCCGACACCTACTCAAACGGTCGCACCGGACAACTCCGACCAGATCGTGCTGCAGGTGCTTCCTGGCGAGAAGTTCAAGGTCAACAGCGAAGACGTCGCCGCTGGCAACCTGCACGAGTTTCTCAAGAACGTGTACGACGGACGCCCCAACAAGATCATCTTCGTGAAGGGTGATCCCACGGTGAAGTACCAGGACGTGGTGCACGCGATGGACGTGGCACGCGGCGCCGGCGTCAAGGTGATCGGTATTCCGCCCAAGTAAGGCGGATACGCTCCCCAGCTTCGAGGTTCCACGACGGACGAGTGCTCACGCCTCGTCCGTCGTGTTATTTTCATCGGTGGGAATGCGCCGCACGCCGGCGCACGTCGAGAGAGAGTCGTGACAGCTACGAACGTCCCCGTTAGCCAGAATCGCGGGCGTGAGCACTACCGCCCGCCGGTCGGCGTTCCGCTCGAGCGCCGCCAGTGGTGGGGCGTGCCTCTCTCGGTAGTCGCGCACATCCTCCTCGTCGCGGCATTCCTCGTCCCCATCTGGCGCACGGCCGACATCGTCACGACCACTGGTGCAGGTGGTCCCGGACCGGCGGGCGGCGGGGGCGGCGGATCGCCGGGCACCCCCCCGGCCGGGAACGCTGTGCCGTCGGGAGAGCGTCTGCACTACGTGAGCGTAGCCCCCACGCCTCCACCTACCAGCCAGCCCGCGATCGAGAAGGAGGCCCCCCCCAAGCCGGTCGTGAAAGCAGTGGTTCCGCCTCCCAAGCCGGTCGTCGAGCCGCCGCGTGAGAAGGTGAATCCCACGGTGGCGCCGCAGCCCGCCGCCATAAAACCCACGGCTACCGGCCTCCCGCAACTGGCACTCAACGGGGCGGGTACGGGAGACAGCGGCTCATCCGGTGGGGCTGGGCCGGGGAGTGGGGGCGGCGTGGGCACCGGGACGGGTACGGGACGCGGCTCCGCCAACGGTCCCGGGAAGGGCGGCGGTGAAGGGAAGATCTTTCCCGCCACGCCGGACTTTCTCGTGATGCCCGCGCTCCCGGTCCCATCCAAGGTACACGGAAGGACCGTCCGCCTCATCTTCCACATCGATGCCAGCGGCAAGATCACGGGGCTCGAGTTCGACTCCACCGGCGACTCCGGTTACGACAAGGAGCTGCGCGCGCGTTTTATGGAATACCGTTTCAGGCCGGCACACAGGGAAGACGGAACGCCGGTGGCGTCCACGTACGTGACCGAGCTCACTCTCTAGCATCCGGTACCGCCGCTGTCGTATTTTAGTGGGTTGTCTGGCCGGCACATCGGTCGCGCGTTACCTTGGCGCGGGGATCCTCCGCACCTCTCCTCGCTCGCGCATAACCGCTCCCGGCATCCCCGCCAGCTGCACTCCAGACCGCATCCCACCCGGAGCATATGACAACTACGGTCGCAGACCGCGAGACCAGCACCGAGCAGTCCGCCGGCTTCGTGAAGGCGTTGACGCTCACCGACGCCACCATGCTGGTGGCCGGCACGATGATCGGTTCGGGCATCTTCATCGTCTCCGCCGACATGGGAAGGCTGGTCGGCTCGCCCTTCTGGCTCCTCGCCGTATGGGTACTGACCGGGGTGATGACGCTGCTCGGTGCGCTCGCCTACGGGGAGCTCGCGGCGATGTTCCCCCGCGCTGGCGGTCAATACATTTTCCTGCGCGAGTCGATGGGTCCACTCATGGCGTTCCTCTATGGGTGGACCCTTTTCGTTGTGATCCAGACCGGCACTATCGCGGCCGTCGCGGTGGCATTCGCCAAGTTTCTCGGCGTGGTTTGGCCGGCCAGCTCGCCCGAGCTGTACAGCTGGTTTCCGCACTTCACCCTCCAGACGGGGAGCGGACCTATAGATCTGGGTCTCAGCCCGCAGCGAGTGGTGGCGCTGGCCGTGGTATGGTCGCTCACCTGGGTGAACCTGCGCGGCGTACGCGAGGGGAAGTTCGTTCAGACCACCTTCACCATCGCCAAGGCCGGCGCGCTCGCCCTTCTGGTCATCCTCGGGCTCACCTTCGGCCGCAACTCGACCGCCATTGAAGCCAACTTCGGTGCCGGCAACTTTGGCGGACCCACCGGGCTCACGGGTGCATTCGTGCTCGCCCTCGGTGCGGCGGCGGTGGGCTCGCTCTTCTCGAGCGACTCCTGGAACAACGTCACCTTCGCTGCGGCCGAGGTGCACAATCCCAAGCGCAACCTGCCGCTCTCGCTGGCGCTCGGGACGGGCCTCGTGACTGTCCTGTACGTCCTCGCCAACCTCGCCTACCTGAACGTGCTCCCGCTGCACGGTGTGGCCGACGGCGCCTCCGTGCTCGCGCGCGGGATCACGCACGCCACCGAGGATCGCGTGGGCACGGCGGCCGCGGAGGTGATCTTCGGCTCGAGCGGGCAGGCGGTGATGGCAATCGCCATTCTGGTGAGCACCTTCGGGTGCAACAACGGGCTCATTCTCTCGGGTGCGCGAGTCTACTACGCCATGGCGCGCGACGGCCTCTTCTTCCGCAAGGCCGGAGAGCTGAACGCGCGGCGCGTGCCCGCCGCGGGGCTGCTGATCCAGGCCGTGTGGGCTTCGCTCCTCTGCCTCACCGGGACGTACGGGCAGCTCCTCAACTACGTGATCTTCGCATCGCTCACATTCTACGTCTTCACCACGCTCGGGCTCTTCATCCTGCGGAAGAAGATGCCCGACGCGGAGCGTCCGTACCGCGCCCTCGGCTATCCGTTCCTCCCCGGGCTGTACATCGTTCTTGCCGCCGCCGTGGCGGTGATACTGCTGATCGCGCCTCAGACGCGGGCGCAGGCTCTCACTGGGTTAGGGTTGGTGTTGGTGGGTATTCCCGTGTTCTACCTCTGGCGCCGCAAGGCAGCGACGCAAGTCTGATCGTCTGCAAGTCCACTCAGGAGGCATTCAACGATGAATCGGCTGTACCCACTGTTCGATCGCGCTCGTAGAGCGACGCTCGCGTCATCCATGGCGCTCGTCGCACTGCTTTCGGCGCTGCCGTTGCACGCGCAGGAGGCGGCGGCGCATACGCCCGGGGGCGAGGCGAACCTGAGGATCCCCGACCTCTCGCAGGTGACCTTCCACGGGATCCACGGCCACACGCTTCTCCTGCTCGGCCTTGCCTTCTGCGCGGCGGGAATGCTCTTCGGGCTCGTGATATACGCCCAGCTCAAGCGGCTTCCCGTGCACAAGTCGATGCGCGAGATCTCGGAGCTGATCTACGAGACGTGCAAGACATATCTCATCCAGCAGGGGAAGTTCCTGCTGATACTCGAGATCTTCATCGGGCTGGTGATCCTCCTCTACTTCGGCGCGCTCGTGCACTTCAGCGCCGGGAAGGTGATCACCATCCTTCTCTTCAGTCTCCTCGGGATCGCGGGGAGCTACGGCGTGGCCTGGTTCGGGATACGAGTCAACACCTTCGCCAACTCTCGTACCGCCTTCGCGGCGCTCCGCGGCAAGCCCTACCCCTGCTACGCCATCCCGCTCAAGGCGGGGATGAGCATCGGGATGCTCCTCATCAGCGTCGAGCTGGTGATGATGCTCGGGATCCTCCTCTTCATTCCGGGCGACTACGCCGGCCCCTGCTTCATCGGCTTCGCCATCGGCGAGTCGCTCGGCGCGGCGGCGCTCCGCATCGCGGGCGGAATCTTCACGAAGATCGCCGACATCGGCTCCGACCTCATGAAGATCGTCTTCAACGTGAAGGAAGATGACGCTCGCAACCCCGGCGTGATCGCCGACTGCACGGGCGACAACGCCGGCGATTCGGTGGGTCCCAGCGCCGACGGGTTCGAGACGTACGGCGTGACGGGCGTGGCGCTCATCACCTTCATCGTCCTCGCGGTCCGCGAGCCGGCGGTGCAGGTGCAGCTCCTCGTCTGGCTCTTCGTGATGCGCATCGTGATGATCATTGCGAGCGGCGCCTCCTACCTGATCAACGAGGCGTTCGCCAGCGCGCGCTACCGCAACGCGGACCGCATGAACTTCGAGGCGCCGCTCACCTCGCTGGTCTGGCTCACATCGCTCGTCTCGATCGTGCTGACCTACCTCGTCACCTGGTTCCTTCTCCCGGACCTCGGTGACGGGACGATCTGGTGGAAGATTGCCACCGTGATGACCTGCGGCACGCTCGCCGGCGCGCTCATCCCCGAGCTGGTGAAGGTGTTCACCTCGGTCGATGCCGCGCACACGAAGGAGGTCGTCACCTCATCGCGGGAGGGAGGCGCATCGCTGAACATTCTCTCCGGGCTCGTGGCCGGGAACTTCAGCGCCTTCTGGCTCGGAATCGTCATCATGGGGCTCATGGCCGTTGGCGCCTGGGTCGCCGGGCTCGGAGCCACCGAGGGGATGGCGTCGCTCATGCTCGCTCCCGCCGTTTTCGCCTTCGGTCTCGTCGCCTTCGGCTTCCTGGGAATGGGGCCGGTGACCATCGCCGTGGACTCCTACGGCCCGGTGACCGACAACGCGCAGTCGGTGTTCGAGCTCTCGCTCATCGAACAGGAGCCGGGGATCGAGAAGGAGTTGAAGCGCGACTATGGCTTCGACGTGAACTTCGATGCAGCCAAGCACTTCCTCGAGGAGAACGACGGGGCAGGGAACACCTTCAAGGCGACCGCGAAGCCGGTGCTCATAGGTACCGCCGTGGTCGGAGCCACGACGATGATCTTCTCGATCATCGTGGCGTTGACCGGCGGCCTCACTCAGAACCTCGACAAGCTCTCGATGCTCCACGCGCCCTTCCTGCTCGGCCTCGTGACGGGTGGCGCGGTCATCTACTGGTTCACCGGCGCATCCATGCAGGCCGTCACCACGGGCGCATACCGGGCCGTGGAGTTCATCAAGGCCAACATCCGCCTCGAGGGAGTGACGAAGGCGTCCGTAGAGGACAGCAAGAAAGTCGTGGAGATCTGCACCGTGTACGCGCAGAAGGGGATGTTCAACATCTTCCTCACGGT
>JBIQMO010000245.1:0-5524 GCA_044463245.1 Gemmatimonas aurantiaca | reverse complement strand
GCCCGCTCGGGATCGGACGCAGCCGGGTGCGCGCCATCCGGTCGTCGATGTCGCGATCGATGTACATGTTCACCGCGTTCGCGCCGCCGGCCATGAGGTAGCCGCCGATGGTAACGAGCACCACCAGCATGAGACTCGGGTGCCCCGCCACGAACATCGGGGCGACGGTCGTCACGAGGAGGAGCGAGATGATGCGCGGCTTGGTGAGCATCACCAGGTCGTGCATCAGCGACTCGGCGTGCGCCTCGGTTACCGCAGCGCCGGTCATGGGCGCACCCCTCGGCTCGCCACCACCGGCACCTCACCATTCCCCATCCCCGCACGGTCGGAGCGTGTGCCGGTCGGTGAACGACCGGCTGGCGACGCCAGCCGCTCCTCCGGCTCGCGCGCAGCGATCCGGGCCAGATACGCCAGCGTGAAGAGACTCAGCCAGATCCCCACGCCCACCGCCTGGTGAAGCGAGCGCAGCTCGGGAGGCATGTGCATCCCGATCATAGCGCCGGCCACTAGTATCTGAAGGAAGACGAAGCCGAAGGCGATGCGAGCGGTTCGCACCACTATCGGCGCCTCGTGTCTCCTGGCGAACGAGATCATTACCCCGAGTACGTGGAAGAAGAGAAGGAACGCGAGAATCCGGTGGGTCATCTGCACATGCTGCGCCGGAAGCGACACCGATGCTCCGCAGAGCGGGAAGGAAGGACATGCGCCGGATGCGCCCGGGAACTTCGCCGTCATCCCGCCGAACATGAGCACGACGAGCGCGAGCCCCGCGGCCGCCATCGCTCCGCGCGCGGCGCGCAGCGAGCCCTTCTCCGTCAGCACGCTCTTTCCACCGAGCCCGCCACCGCGGATCAGTGCGGCCGCTAGCGCGGCGAGCAGGACGGCGGCGAGGAACCAGTGCACCAGCGTCGCCCACCAGACGTTGCCAAGCCACACGGTGATCGCGCCGAAGAACGCGGTGATCACCACCGTCGCCGCGGCGAGCAGCGCCGCGCGCATGACGCCGCCCCGTCCTCCCACGAAGGGTAGCGAGCGCTTGGCAAAGGCGGTGGCGGCGAGCGCCACGACTGCGGTGATGAGGAGCGCCGCCAGGAGGCGGTGGGTCCATTCGATTATCAGTGTCGGCTGATCGAACGGGGGGAACCAGTGGCCGTAGCACCTGGGCCAGTGGTCGCCGCACCCCATCCCCGAGCCGCTGATGCGCACGATCGCGCCGAACACCAGGTGGGTGAGCGCGATGCCGAGCGTAGCGTACGAAAGACGCCGGAGCGAAGTCACGATTTATCTGTTCGAGGAGACGCGCTCGAAGACGAAGGGCGCCTTCTCGGGCGCCGGGGGCGCGTGGATCGCGCGCCAGGTCATGAAGAGCGCGAGCGCCAACCCAATCGCCGGGATCACTGTCCAGGCGATCTCGATGGATCGGCGGGGACGGGGGACACCGGGACGCAACTCCACGCTCCGCGCAGAAGCGCCGAGCGTGGAGCGCGCGATCGCGACCTGCGCGACCACGCAACAGACCACGGCGATCCAGAAGAGGATTTCCACCAGACTACGAGCCAGTTGTCGAGGGACGCCCGCGGGTGCAAAACGGTAGTGTGCGCCACGCGGGATAGCAGGTGAAAGTTGACCGTGGTGGGAGGGTCGGTCAACCCGGATGCCCGGCCGCAAGTCTCGCCGCCGAGCGAGCAGAAAGCGGGAGGCGGGAAGCAGCTGGGACGCTGTAGGCGGTCAGAAGGAGATATCCAGATTCAGATCCTTCGCCGAGTCGACATGGACCTTCCGCTCGTGGACGCCGAGCCGCGGCTCCCACATCTTCAGGGTGTACTCCCCGGGTGGGACGGAGTCGATCGTGAAGATTCCGTCTCTGTTGGTGACGGCAAAGTACGGGTGGTCGAAGACACGGATCCAGGCGCGCGACCAGGGATACCGATCGCTGTTCACGCTTACGAGCCCGTGCTGCAGGAGAGGCTTGCCGGTGGGGACCACCTGCCCTGCCTCGGTCTCGCGCACCGAGGCCACTGTGTCGCCGCCGCGCAGGAAGATCGTTCGATGGGCCGAGCGGTCGTTGTTCAGCACATTGAGCATCCCACCCTCCACGGCCGCCTGGACCCTGGGCTCGAGTGCGCAATCGGAGTTGGCGAGCTGATAGCGACGCTCGATCGGGAGACGCTTCCCCGAGCGTGCATCGGCCAGCCAGACGACGACGTCCTCCAGGTTGTCGCCGCGACCGAAGACGAGCGGCACCTGCCGGCTCGTCCCGCAGAAGGCGGCCGCGCTGTCCGGCGCGTCGTAGGTGGTGTCGCCGCGCTCGTGCGACTCCAGCGTTATCCGCCCGACTATCGCTCCCGAAGCGGCGACGTCCACGACCCGGTACGGCGGAAGCGTCTCACGCTCCACCGCCGCCGAGTCGGCGTCGGCCACGTCGCTTGCGTCGCCGCTGCCGGCGCAGGCGGCGAGCGATGTCACGGCGAGAGCGAGCAGCACCACCAGCTCCCGAGAGAAACGATGGTATCGAGTTCGATTCACGGTACGGCAACCACTATGCATCGGCTATCGCTGTATCAGACATCGCGCGGCGCCCGCCATATATCGACTGTCGATGTATCAGCCACGGTACATCGAGCGCGGCGAGCGCCAGTAGTAGATGATCGCCCCCAGCGCGAGTATCGCGCAGCCGAGCAGCGACATCCGGAACGACTTGTAGAAGGAGCTGGCGATCCCGGCGACGGCCGCAAGGACGAAAAAGGCGGGAAGCACCGGATAGCCCGGCACCCTGTACGGGCGCGGCGCACCGGGCATCGTGCGACGCAGCACGAAGACGCTCGCCGCACCGAGACCGAAGAAGATCCAGTCGGCGAAGACCACGCCGCTCAGCAGCACGCCGATGTCGCCGCGCGAGAGGAAGAGGAGCGCGAGCGACCAGATGGCCATCACGGCGATCGCGATGTGCGGCGAGCCGTAGCGCGGGTGCACTCGTCCCGCCGCTGAGAGAAAGAGCCCATCGCGCGACATGGCGAACACGATGCGCGAGTTGGCGAGGATGGTCACGTTCACGAAGCCGAAAATCGAGATCATCGCCGCCGCGGCAATGAAGGTCGCGCCCCCGGGGCCCAGCATCCGCGCCGCGGCATCGGCGGCGACGGCATTGGAGGCAGCGAGGCCGTCGCGCCCCAGCGCGCGCAGGTACGCCGCGTTGGCGCCGAGGTAGCAGATCACCACGATCGCGATCCCGATGGCGAGCGCGCGCGGGATGTTGCGCCCCGGATCGCGGATCTCCCCCGCCACCATGTTCATCTGCTGCCAGCCGCCGATGGTGAAGAGCACGGGGACGAAGGCGGCGCCGAGCCCCGCGATGAGCGAGGCGCGCGGCGCGGGCGCGCCGGACACGGGCGGAGCTCCGCCCAGCCGATTCCAGAGCACGAAGCCCGCTACGATCAGCGCGCCGAGTGCGGCAACCTTGGCCACGGTCATGACGTTCTGCACGATCGCGCCCGGCTTCACACCGTAGTAGTTGATGAGCGAGAGGAGCGCGATCGTGAGTGCCGCCACCACGATGCGTCCGCCCACCGCGTCCGTGGAAACGAAGTGCTCGACGTACCCCGCGAAGCCCATCGCCACCGCGGCGAGCGCGCCGGACGCTATGAGAAGAAGCGACATCCAGCCGTAGAGAAACGCCGGGAGCCCGCCGAATGCCTCGCGAATGTAGACGTACGCACCGCCCGCCTCGGGGATCAGCGCGCCGAGCTCCGCGTACGTGAGCGCGCCGGCGAACGCCACCACGCCGCCCATCGCCCACACCGCGAGCACCCATCCCGCGGTGGGAAGCGCCTGTGCCGTCTCCGACGGTGTGAAGAAGATCCCGCTCCCGATGATCCCACCCACCACGAGCATCGCTGCGGAGAAGACGCCGAGCTCACGGCGGAGAGCACCGGCCGCGCGCTCGCCCGAGCTCATGGCCGCAGATGGCGCGCCGTCGCCAGACTTCGGAGATGTGGAGCGATCCGTCGTTCGCGCTCCCGCCACGCCTTCGTCCGCAGGCACCGGCGTCAGACGAGGATCAGATCGCGCTGGTAGTCGCGCGGAGTGATAATCGCCTCGTCCGCACCGATGTAGGCGTTGACCTCGGAGCGCATCCCGATCTCGCCGGTGATGTAGATCCCCGGCTCGATGGAGAAACCGACGCCCGGGATCAGGAGCCGCTCCTCGCGCGTCTCGAAGTTGTCGATGTGCGGCCCGGAGCCATGGAGCTGGCGTGGATCTATCGAGTGGCCGGTGCGGTGCGTGAAGTACTCACCGAAGCCGCGCTCGGTGATCACCTTCCGCGCCGCATCGTCCACATCGCCGCCGCGGAGCGGCTCGCCGCTCCCGACGCTCTGGCGGACGAGTGCTATCGCCGCGTCGCGTGCGTCGCGCACCGCCTCCCACACCTCCACCGCCCGATCGCTCGGCTCTCCTAGCACGCCCATCCAGGTCTGGTCGGCGTACACGCCGTTCGGCTCCTTCGCCCAGAGATCGATGAGGAGGATCTCGCCGCGCTCGATCTTGCGCGGCCGCTTGGCCGACGGCGAATAGTGCGGATCCGCCGCGTTCGCGCCCGCACCGACGATCGCCGGGTGATCGAACTCGAGTCCCGCGCCGGTGAAGCGATCGGAGATCCACGCCTGCAGCTCGTCCTCGCGCAGCGGCGAACCGTCCTTCGCGTGCGAGCCCGCCAGCGCCATCGCCTCGCGCGCGACGTTCGCGACCACCTCGGCGGCGCGCATGTGCGACGCCAGCTGATCCGCCGACCACACCGCGTAGAAGCGCGAAACGAGATCGGCGGACGATATGACCTGCGCCCCCGCCGAGCGCACCATCTCGAGCACCCCTGCCGGGACCCGATCGAGGTAGGGGACGGCGTCACCGGGCGAGTACTCCATCGCCACGCGCTTCCCCGCCACGAGCTTCGAGAGCGCCCCCTCGAGCGCGCGCCAGGTGCTGTAGCGCTCCCTCTTCCAGTCTGCCGGCCAGTCGCGCCAGGGCCCCTGCTCGATGTTGTGCGTGATCGCCACCGGCGCCCCTTCCTTGGGCACGAACGCGAAGATCCTCCGCGTCACCATCCCCCGCAGCCCGAGGATCCCTCCAGCTATGGGGTTGGTGCTCTGAAAGTCGTAGAGTAGCCAGCCATCGAGACCGGCATCGGCGAGCGCGGACTGCAACTTCGGAAGTGCGGAAGGAGTGAGCATCATTCCGGGCGGGTGAATGTGGTGGGCTTTGGTCGAGACGAGTCTCCCAGAATCTAGGGCGCGGGCGTGGGGAGCGCAGGTGTTGGTGTTGGTGCGTCCATCGTGGGGGCTTGGTTCATCGCGCCGGGCCGTAACTGCGCACGCGGAGAGCGCGGAGGGAACGGCGAGAGGACGCGGAGAAAACCGTTACGGGCTGGGATCGCGATCCCGATCCGAGCGCATCGCGGGGTCAGGGCTCCTCTAAGAGGAGCGCGGAGAACGCGGAGAAAGACGAGAGAACGCAGAGAAAACCCGTAAGG
>JBIQMO010000244.1:0-5601 GCA_044463245.1 Gemmatimonas aurantiaca | reverse complement strand
TGAGCATTCGCTCAGCCCCCTCGAAATTAAAGACCTGACCCCGTCGGACTCTTCCTACTTCACCACCTTCCCAAACGCCCCCACCTGCTCCCCCACCACCTTTTCGTCACCGACCACGACGATGGTCATACGGGAGGGGTCGAGGTACTTCCCGGTCATCTGCTGCACTTGCGTGGGGGTCACGGAGCGAACGTGCTGGACCCAGCTCGTCAGATACGAGTCGGGGAGGCCCTGGAGATTGATGAAGGAGAGCTGGTTGATGATGCCGCCGCGCGAGGAGTTCTGGAGCACGAAGGTGCCGGCGAGGTAGTTCTGGATGCCGGTCAGCTCCGCGTTCGATGGCGCGCCTTTGCGAAGGCGCTCGACCTCACCGAGGATCTCCCTGATCGAGGGGCCGGTGAACTGCGTCGTTACGTCCGCCTGCTCCGCCCAGTACGAGTCGTGGTAGCGGGTCGACACGTTACTGAACGGCGAGTAGGTGTAGCCCTTCTGCTCGCGGATGTTGCTCGTGATGCGCGAGGCGAATGAGCCGCCGAGGAGCGCATTGGTGACGAGCAGGGGCAGGTAGTCGGGGCTCGTCGGTCCGGCCACGGGGAGCCCGATGAGCAGCGTCGATTGCGGCGCGTTCGGACGATTTACGAGGTATACCTGGCGCGTGCTCCTCGGGTGCGGCACGGGGGCCTGCGCGGTTGCGCCGCGCTTCCAGCTTCCGAACGCGTCCTGGATCGCCTTCTCGACCGCGGCCTCGTCGAACTGCCCCACGACGTACAGGTGCGCGCGGGCCGCGTCGAAGTTCGCCTGGTAGAAGCCGCGGACGTCGGCGGCGGTGAAGCTCTTCACCAGCTCCGGCGTCGGATACACTCTGCCGTAAGGATGATTCGGGTAGAGCACCTCGCGGAACTTCTGCAGTGCGAGCGGCTGCGGCTGCGTCATCGTCACCGCGAGCTCGCGCAGATGGTCATCCTTGATGCGCGGGAGCTCCGAGTCGGGGAAAGCCGGATTGCGAGCGACGTCGGCGACGAGCGCCGTCATCCTCGGCGCGAACTCGGAGAGCACGGACCCGCCAATGGTCGTCTGGTCGACTCCCACGAAGACGTCGAGCGAGCCACCCATCGATGCTGCCTCGCGAGCAAGCTGCTCCGCGCTCCTGGTCGATGTGCCCTGCTCCATCAGATCGCCCATGACGTCGGCGAGCGACACCTGGCGTGCAGACTCGTTCACGTTCCCCGCACGCACCACGAGCTGGACGTCCACCTTGGGAAGCGTGCCGTACTGCACGAGCGTCACCGCCATCCCGTTGGGGAGCTTCAGCTCCCGCTTCTCCGGGAGCTTGAAGGAAACCGGAGGCCCGGCCTGAGGCGGCGCCTCTTTCTGCGCTGGCGACTGCGGCGCGGCAACCGCCATCAGCAGCGCCGGGAGAACGACGAGACGCGCGATGGCGCGCGCGACTTTCGCGGTGGTCATCACGATCCCCTCCCCTGTTTGGAGTGCGATGTGGCGGAGCTGGCGGCGGAATCGGCGGGCATGGCCGCGGCTCCGGGTTCTATCACGAGCACCGTCCGATTGGTCGGACGCAGGTATTCCTGCGCCGTCTTCTGGATCAACTCCGGCGTCACGGCCCGGAGCTGGTCCTCGATCCGATTGATGCGGGCGGGATCGCCGTCGAAGAGCGCGAACGACGCCAGCAGGTCGGCGCGGCCGAAGCCGAACATCCCGCCGAGCGTATCGTAGAGATCGGAGCGCATCTTCACGAGCGCGCGCCCCAGCGTCGCCTGATCCACCGGTGCGCTGCGCAGCGAATCTATCACGCCATCCATCACCTTCAGGATGGAGTCTGTCGAGACATCCTTGTCGTGGATGAGCGATGCCATCCAGAGCATCGGCCCCTGGTAGTCGTACATGTTGCCGAGGAGGTTGATGCCGCCGCTCACATCGCCGGTGAGCCCCCTGCGCTGCACCAGCGCCTGGTAGAGGCGGCTGTCCTTCCCCTGCAGGAGGATCTGGTCGATGATCCCCATGGCGTAGTACTCGGGGGTCCCGCGCTCGGGCATGTGGTACGCGATCGCGAGCGCGGGGCGCGGCGCGAGAGCATCATTCTTCGTGACCCGCTTCGCTTCCGTCTGCCGCGGCTCGGTGAGGTCAGGCATCGGCGGACGCTCGGCCGAGGG
Organism: Gemmatimonas aurantiaca; assembly: GCA_044463245.1. Lineage (GTDB taxonomy): Bacteria > Gemmatimonadota > Gemmatimonadetes > Gemmatimonadales > Gemmatimonadaceae > JADGGM01. Next base: position 3,433 of record JBIQMO010000244.1, on the reverse strand, counting down.
AATGTCCGCGAAGTACTGCTGGATCCACTCCTTCGCCTGCGCCGGGTCGAAGTCGCCCACCACCACCAGGGCGGCGTTGTTGGGCGAGTAGTACTGCTTGAAGAAGCTCTTCGCGTCCTCGAGGGTGGCGGCGTCGATGTCGGCGAGATCGCCGTAGAAGTTGTGCGCGTTGTACCAGTTCGTGTTCGCCACCTGCGGCATGTCGAGCCAGGGGAAGCCGCCGTACGGCTGGTTGAGCACGTTCACCCGAACCTCGTTCTTCACGACCCCCTGCTGGTTGGTGAGGTTGTCCTGGGTGATGTCCAGCCCGCGCATCCGGTCGGCCTCCGCCCAGAGCATCGTGCGCAGCGTGTTGGATGGTACGATCTCGAAGTAGTTCGTGAAGTCGAAGCGCGTGGAGCCGTTGAGGATCCCGCCGTTCGCTTGGATGAGCTTCACGAACTCCATCTTCCCGAGGTTCTGCGAGCCCTGGAACATGAGGTGCTCGAAGAGGTGTGCGAATCCCGTGCGGTCGCGCGGCTCGATCCTGAAGCCGATGTGGTAGTAGACGGCGACAGTGACGATCGGCGCCGAAGTGTCTGGTGAGAGGACGACCTTGAGCCCGTTCGGCAGGGTGTCGTAGATGACTGGGAAGTCGATCTTCCCCTGGGCTCGGGTGCTTGGCGGCGCGGCGGCCAGCGCCGCCACGCACGCCAGCGCCACGAGGCCGGCGCGTACGATTCGAGTTTTCATGTTCCCTTCGATCGAGTTATCGGGCGGTAACGGCTTCTGGCATGAACGACGGGGTCAGGTCTTTAATTTCGAGCCGTATGGGCTACTGCCCATACGGCTCGAAATTAAAGACCTGACCCCGTCGTTCATGCCTCGGCGAAGACCTCGTCCTTCGCTGACTCGGCGGCCACCTTCTGGGCTGCATCAGCGGGCATCTCCTCGTAACCGCGGAAGCGCGTCGTGAACGATGCTCGGCCGTGCGTCATGGAGCTGATCTCCGTGGCGTAGAGGTGGAGCTCGGCCTCGGGGATCACGGCGTGCACGACCGTACCGCGGCCGTCGGCGCTCGCCTCGGTACCGAGAATCTGGCCGCGGCGCGCCGAGACGTCGCCCATCACATCGCCGAGGTATTCGTCGGGAGTACGGACCGTGACCTCCTGCAGCGGCTCCAGGAGCACGGGCTTGCACTTCGCGGCCACCGTCCTGAAGGCGAGGATCCCCGCCATCTTGAAGGACATCTCGTTGGAGTCCACCGAGTGGTACGACCCGTCGAAGCACTCGACCCGGAAATCCACCATCGGATAGCCCGCGATCACTCCGCGCGACGCCGCCTCCTGGATTCCCTTGTCCACGGCGGGGATCAGCTTGGAGGGAATCGCGCCGCCCACGATCTTGTCCTCGAAGACGTAGCCCTCACCGCGCGGGAGCGGCACCATGCGGATCCAGCAGTCGCCGAACTGGCCGCGGCCGCCCGTCTGCTTCTTGTGCCTCCCCTGTCCTTCGCCGCGTCCCTTTATGGTCTCGCGATAGGCGATTCGCGGTCGGGTGAGCTCACCGGTGACGCCGAACTTGCGCTTCAACTTCGCCATGCTCACCTCGAGATGCCGTTCGCCCATCCCCGCTACGATCGTCTCGTGAGTCTCGGGGTTGTAGTGCGTCTGGAAGGTGGGGTCTTCGTCGTGCAGGCGGTGCAGCCCCTGCTGCAGCTTCTCCTCGTCGTTGCGCGACGACGCGTGCACCGCGAGGGTGACCAGCGGCTCGGGGAGCCGGATGTCGGGGAGACGCACCGGGTGCTCGCGCGTGGAGAGCGTGTCGTTCGTGTGAGTATTTCTGAGCTTGGCCACGCAGCCGATGTCGCCCGCGCGCAGACGGGGCACCTCGGTGCGGTCGCGTCCCTGGGGAACGGAGAGATGCCCCAGCTTTTCGACAGTATTGCGCGTCGCGTTGAAGACTTCCTGGCCATTGGCGATCGAGCCGGAGAAGATGCGAAAGAAGGAGACGTCTCCCACGTGCGGCTCGGTGAGCGTCTTGAAGACGAGCGCGCTGAACGGCGCCTCATCCTTCGCGTGGATCTCGACCGTCTCGTTGCCCTCGGCGCCGTGCAGCGCGTGCAGCTCCTCCATCTCGTACGCGGAGGGCATGAGCTCCACCAGCTTGGTGAGCAGCGCACGCGTCCCGTAGGTCAGCTCGGCCGAGACGCAGAAGAGGGGGAAGAGCTCGCCGCGCTTCATCCCTTCCTTCATTGCGGCGATCGCCTCGTCGCGGCCGATCTCCCCGCCCTCGAGGTAGCGCTCGAGGAGCGAGTCATCGGTGGTGGCGATCGTCTCTATCAGCTCCTGGTAGTAGCGGTCGAACTGCTCCTGGCTCTCGGGCGGGATGTCGGTCTCGTCGTACTCGCCGCTCTTCGTCCCCTTCCTGTAGAGGTGCGCCTTGCGCGAGAAGAGGTTGAGGATCGCGCGAAACTCGGGGCCTTCGCCCACCGGGACTTCGACCGGGATGACCTTGCTGGTGAGCCGCTCCTTGATGGATTCGAAGGCGCGGTCGAAGCTCGCGTGCTCCTTGTCGAGGAGCGAGACGACGAAGAGCACCGGGTCGCGTCGTGCGAGTGCCTCGCGGAACATCAGCTCGGTCCCCACCTCCACACCCGACGTCGCGCTGACCACGATGAGCGCGCCGTCAGCCGCCGCGAGCCCCGCTACCGCGTCGCCCTGAAAGTCCAGGTACCCCGGCGTGTCGATGAGATTGACCTTGGCGTCCATCCATTCGGCGTAGGCGCACCCCAGGTTGATGGAGTACTTGCGCTCCAGCTCCTCGGGCGCGAAGTCGGTGAGCGCAGAGCCGTCGTTCACCGATCCATGGCGCTTGCTGGTGCCGGATGCAAAAGCGAGCGCGTCGACCAGAGTGGTCTTCCCGCTCGCTCCATGTCCGACTACAGCCACGTTGCGGATCTCCGAGCTGCTGTATTCCCGCATGGTGGACTCCTCTCGCGCAGCGGCCGCGGCCGTGAGCGCACGCTCGCGTGGCGCGACCTGTGTTCATCACCGGGCCGGCGCGAGCTGCCCCTCGCTCGACCCCTCGTCACCCTGGCTGCCGGCACTTTACGCCGGGCACGGACGCGTTCGGCGCGACTGCGCCTGGCCTGTCGGTGCCGAGAGCTGCTCTCTGGCTATGCTACGCCCGGGCCTTGGAGGGGGCAAGAGGGTTCATCTCGGGGGGCTGGTTCATCGCGCTGGGCCATAACTGCGCACGCGGAGGGCGCGGAGGGAACGGCGAGAGGACGCGGAGAACTGCCTGTGGGTGGAGGCATCGCGATCCTGATACCGGCTGCATCGCAAAGTCCGGGCTCCTTAGAAAAGCTGGCACGCGGAGAACGCAGAGAACTGCAAGAGAGAACGCAGAGGGTGCTGCACGGTCAGCTAGTGCCCGCAAGCGGCCGGGAGAA
>JBIQMO010000243.1:0-5626 GCA_044463245.1 Gemmatimonas aurantiaca | reverse complement strand
GCCGGTCGAGGAGCGCCTTCTCGTCGGATGGCGTGAGGTCGCGGTAGTTGGGGACGCGCTCGTAGTAGTGGTGCGCCACGAGGTTGAACACATCCTCCTCGAGGTTGGCACCGGTGCACGAGATGGCGTGGATCTTCCCCTGCCGGATCATCTCGGCGAGCGAGATCCCGAGCTCCGCCGTGCTCATCGCACCGGCGATGGTCACGAGCATCGAGCCGCCGGAGTCGAGATGGTGGATGTAGTCATCGGCCGCGTCTATCAGCGCCGCGGCGTTGAAGTGGCGGAAGTTGTGGCGGATGAAGTGGGAGACGGGCCCACCGCCGCCGGCGTTGCTATCTGTCATGTCACTGCGAGTAAGTGTTCTGGAGCCGGCGCACACTGGCGCCGGCGGTGGCCGGCGAACCCACGCGCCGGAGTGATTGCGCGCTGCTCAGAGTCCGAGGTCGTTCACCTTCGGGGGGTCGACGCTGTAGTCGTAGAATCCCTTCCCCGACTTTCGCCCGTACATCCCGGCGAGCACCATCCGCTTGAGGAGCGGGGGAGGGGCGTAGCGCTTCTCCCGATACTCGTCGAACATGATCTCGGCGATCTTGTACGTGGTATCGAGTCCAACGAAATCGAGAAGAGTGAATGGCCCCATCGGGTAGCCGGTGCCGAGCTTCATCCCCTTGTCGATGTCTTCCACGCTGGCGACGCCGCGCTCGAGCGCGTTGATCGCATCCACGAGGTAGGGGACGAGCAGGAGGTTCACCACGAAGCCCGAGTTGTCCTTCGCCGCGATCGGCTCCTTGCCGAGGCTGGCGGCGAAGTCGTAGGCGCGGCGAAAGGTCTCCTCACTCGTCGTCACCGTGCGGACTACCTCCACCAGCTTCATCACCGGGACGGGATTGAAGAAGTGCAGCCCCACGACCCTGTCCGCGCGTGCCGTGGCAGCGGCCATGGCGGCGATGGTGAGACTCGACGTGTTGGACGCGAAGATCGTATGCTCGGGGCAGAGAGCATCGAGCTCTCGCCACATCGAGTTCTTCACCTCGAGGTCCTCCACCACGGCCTCGATCACGATGTCGCAATCGGCGAGGTCGCCGAGCCGGGTGGTGAAGTGCAGGTGCTCCATCGCGGCATCGCGATCGGCTTCCGTAACCTTCCCCTTGCTCTTCTCGATGGCCTTGTTGAAGCTCTTCTCGATGCTCGCCTTCCCCTTCTGACAGAGCGAATCGGAGATCTCTCGCACCTTCGTGGTGTAGCCGCTCTGCGCGGCCACCTGTGCGATCCCCGAGCCCATGAGTCCCGCTCCGAGCACGCCTACGGTTTTTATGTCGGGCATTTACGTGAGGTTGAGGGTGATTGGGAGAGAGTGCAGGGTTCAGGAGGCAGGGTTCGGGGTTCGGGTGTACAGGACTCGGGAAACACGGGAGCGCCGTTGTCGAAGGTCACGACGGGCCCTTGAGAAAGTAGTCGAGGCCGCGGGCGATGAGCTGCTCCCTGCCCAGGGCCTGCTGCCTGCCGCCTCCAGCGTCTTCCCCCCGCTCCAATCTGTCCAGCAGCTGCTCCAGAGAGGTCTGCGCGCGAGTCACGAGGGGAGTGTGGCTGCGTGCGACGAAGTAGCCGCCCACGGCGGCGACGCCGACGGGGATGACGGCGATCGGGGCGAAGAAGCCCAGCGCGAAAAGGACGGCGGTTCCTATCGCGCCGCTGCCAAACAGGGCGCCGCCGCCGGCGACGCGCTGCAGGCGCACGTTGGCGAGATCGGCCTCCAGGCGCACCAGAACTCGCTCGCCGTCAACGGGCACCACCGTCGCGGCAACCTCCTCGGCTCGCGAGAGATGGTAGCCGAAGCCGCCGATGTTCAGGCCGCGGCGGACCTCGGTGATGAATCCGGAACGTGGCTCCCAGGTCATCCGGTCCGCCAGGCGGCGCTTCACCTGCATGCTCTCCTCGCGCTGCATCCAGACGTCGAGTGCGCGGAAGACCGACTCCACGCTGCCGCGCACGGTTCTGCTGGCGTGAACGCGCGCAGTCCCGAAGACGCGTGCCATCCCTCCCTGCTCCTCGGGGATCAGCACCCGACTCCGTTCCTCCGCGAGCGCCTGACGCACGTGCTGTGGAGAAAGCCCTACTTCACGTCCCACCTCTAGGAGCTGTTCCTCGGTGAGCATGGCATCCGCCGGATCGGCATCGCCCGCCTGCAGCTCGGCCGCGCGCGCGAGCACGCGCTCGAGCGCATCGCGGCTCAGTCGTCCCTGGATAGCTCCGAGTACGGGAGTCGCTGCGCGCGCGTCTTCCACCGGCTGCGCCGGAGATTGCCGTGGCGCGGGAACGCCGGATGAGCTGCCTCTGTCCGCCATGATCACTAGATGCCGCCGAACACGATCTCGAGCTGGCGGGTCATTCCATACAGGATGCTCTGCGGGAGCGGGAAGACGCGTGCCATCGTGGCTTCCTCCGCGCCCGGCGTGAACGATGCGTTCGCCGAACGCAGGTAGTAGCGCTCGTACCCCGTAACCAGCTCGGGCGCGATGCGCTTGAGCACGATCACGCCACCGCGTACCGCCGCCGGGCTTGCGTACCCCGCGGCCACGCCGTTCTGCTTCTCGACCGGCGTGGTGTTGTCGGCTATTACCTGGGCGGCGAGCGTACCGACCACTTCGTGCGTGAAGACGTAGATCGCGTCGAGTGCGTCCGCCTCCTTCTCGGGGAAGGCCACCGCAACCGAATTCGAGCTCGGGCTGCTGGTGATGGTCCGGCCCTCGCCGTCGAGCGGGAGCGAGAGGAGGATCTCCCCGTCGTTCTGCCTGGTGTTATTGAGATACGCGCGGAACTTGGGGAGATAGACCTTCGGCCAGAGCGAGTCGAGCGCTACCATCACGCCGCTCCGCTCGCGCTGCTGCTGATTCCAGTAGCTCTGGTAGAAGCGCTGGCTCTCGTCGTCCAGCGCCTTCACGAAAGTCTCCAGCCACTGCCTGTCGGCCGCCGTGGCATACGAGGAGGCGAAGACGGCGATCATGCGCTGCGCCATCGGGTTCTGCGTCGCCCGCACGTTTCCCTTGGAAACCAGGAAGGTGTCAATCGCCGTGCGCATCTCGTCCCACGAGTCGAAGTAGAGCGGGAGGAACTGGCCGCCGACGATCGTCTGACTCGATCCCATCTGCGCACGAAGCTGCGAGGCGTAGCGATCGAGATCGGTGTAGGCGTTGGCCTTGTTCTTGGCGGCCATGATCCGGTCGCGATAGCCGCGCTCGAAGTACGGCACGAGCGTCGTGTCCTGCTGCACCATCGCGTAGCCGTGCAGCCAGAGGTCGAGCTGGTAGCGCGTCTTGATCGGCCAGTTCTCCTCCGGTCGCGGCTGCTGCTGTGCTCCGCCGCGCTGCGGGCCCTGACCACCCTGGCCGCCGCCGGTGGCGCACGCCGCGAGGAGGACGGTCAGCACGGCAGCGTAGCGCGCGCGGGAGGCGGCGCGCCGATCCGTGCGATTGACGGTGCGCGGAGCTGTCATGAGAGCGCCTCGACGATGAGCGCGATTCCCTGACCACCGCCGATGCACGCCGAGCCGAGGCCGTAGCGCTTCCCGCTCGAGCGGAGAGCGTGGATGAGGTGCGCCGTGATCCGCGCGCCCGATGCGGCCAGCGGGTGGCTCAGCGCGATGGCGCCGCCGTGCACGTTGAACTTCTCTCGCGGGATCTTCAACTCCCGCTCGACGGCGCAGACCTGCGGCGCGAAGGCCTCGTTCACCTCTATGAGGTCCATGTCGTCGAGCGTGAGCCCCGCCTTCCTCAGTGCGATCCTGGATGCGGGGACCGGGCCGATTCCCATGATGGTGGGGTCCACTCCCGCGACACCCCACGAGACGAGTCGCGCCAGCGGCTTCACTCCCTTCTTCTTCGCGTACTCCTCGCTCGAGATCACCATCGCGCCCGCGCCGTCGCCGATTCCGGATGCGTTACCGGCCGTCACCACTCCATCCTTCTTGAAGACGGGGCGCAGCTTCGAGAGCCCCTCGAGCGTGGTGTTGGGCCTCATGTGCTCGTCGCGCTTGATGTCCTCGATCTCGCGCGTCTTGGGGTTCTTCACGGGCACAGGGACGATCTCCGCCTCGAAGACGCCCGCATCCCACGCCGCCTTCGCGGTTTGCTGCGAGCGGAGCGCGTACTCGTCCACGCATCCGCGGTCGAGCTGGTACTGCTCCGCCAGCTTTTCCGCCGTCTCGGCCATGGCGAGTCCCGCGACGGGATCCTTGAGCCCTTCCCAGAGCGAATCCTCCAGCGGGGGCATCACGCCGAGCGGGAGTCCCCAGCGCAGTCCGCGCACGATGTGCGGTGCCTGCGACATCGACTCGCCTCCGCCCACCAGGCAGATCTCCGCCTCACCCAGGAGGATCTCCTCGGCGCCGTTCACCACCGCCTGAAAGCCGGAGCCGCAGAGCCGGTTCACCGTGAGCGCGGGGACCTCCTGCGGGCACCCGGCCTTGAGCCCCACGTGGCGCGCGAAGTAGATGGTGTCCGACGTGGTCTGCATGACGTTGCCGAAGATCGAGTGCTGGATCTCACCCGGCTCCACGCCTGCGCGCTCCATGGCTGCCTTCGCCGCGTGAACGGTGAGGTCGATCGCGCTGAGATCCTTGAACGCGCCGCCGAAGGTGCCGAACGGAGTGCGAACACCCGAAAGAAAGACTATATCGCGCGAGGCGCCCTGGGTCTTCACTAGACCATCCTCTCAGTTGTAGGTGATACCGAAAGATGGGCCCCAGGGCAGCCGCTCGCGAGTGCCGCTCCTCTCTCGAGCGCGCCGCTCGCGCGGAAGTCGCCCTCGGGTATCAGGCGCGACGGACGCGCTCCGCGATCCATTCCCCAACCGCCCTCGTTCCCATCCTGCCGCCCACGTCGGGGGTACCGATTCCTTCGGCAATTGCCGCGCGCACGGCGCTCTCCACCGTGGAAGATGCCTCCGCGAAGTCCAGATCGGCGAGCATCATGGCCATCGTGAGGATCGCCGCCATCGGGTTCGCCACATCCTTCCCCGCGAGTGGCGGCGCGCTCCCGTGCACGGGCTCGTACATCGTCACCACGCCGGGGTTCCGATTGGCGCTCGGTGCGAGCCCCAGCCCGCCCACCAGCACCGAGGCGAGATCGGAGAGGATGTCGCCGAAGAGGTTGCCGGTCACGATCACCTGGAAGGACTCCGGCGTACGCACGAGGTCCATTGCCATCGCGTCTATGTAGCGCGTGCCGCGCTGGATGCCGGCGTACTCGCGCCCGACATCGTCGAAAACGGTGCGCCAGAGGTGGTGCGCCGCGATCGCGTTGGCCTTGTCGGCCATCGTTACGGAGGTCTTTCCGTTAGATGCCGCCCACTCGAAGGCATAGCGGATGATCCGCTCGACTCCCTTGCGCGTGTTGAGCTCCTCGGCGATGGCGATCTCGTCGGGCGTCCCCTCCTTGAAGCGGCCGCCAACCGAGACGTAGAGCCCCTCGGTGTTCTCGCGGAAGATCGTGAGATCGAGGTCCGCCGGCTCCTTCCCCTTGAGCGGCGTGAGTCGCGCATCCATGAGCCGCGCGGGCCGCTCGTTCACGTAGAGGTCGAGCTGGAAGCGCATGCCGAGGAGGATGTCGCGCGCGTGCTCGTTCCCGGG
>JBIQMO010000242.1:0-5648 GCA_044463245.1 Gemmatimonas aurantiaca | reverse complement strand
TCCGCTCCGCTTCCCGCCATGGTGTGGATGGATTCGGTGATCTCCGCGATGAACCAGTCGGTGGCGGTGTGGGAGATGTCGCCCACCGCGACGGTAGTGGAGACGCAGGTGATCCGCTGGCTCCTGGAGCTCGTCGGCTGGGGCGCCGGCGCGGGCGGGACGTTCACATCGGGTGGCACCGAGTCGGTCTTCACCGCGCTCCTCGCCGCGCGCGCCGCGGCGATGCCGGAAGCGTGGGAGAATGGTGTGGGCGCCGATCCGCCGGTGGTGGTGTGCGGCGAGCACGCGCACTACGCGGTAACGCGCGCTGTTGCGCAGCTGGGGCTGGGCGTGCGTCGCGCGATCGCCATACCATCGCGTGAACACCGGATGGACACCGACGCGCTGGACGCCACGCTCCGCCGGCTCGCAGCCGACGGGACGCGCGTCATGGCGGTCGTCGCCACCGCCGGCTCCACTGCCACGGGATCCTTCGACGACATCGAGCGCATCGGCCAGATCTGCGAGGAGCGCGGGGTCTGGTTCCACGTGGACGGCGCGCACGGGGCCTCGGCGCTCCTCTCGCCGAAGCATCGCCACAGGATGCGCGGCGTGGCGCGCGCACGCTCGCTCACCTGGGATGCGCACAAGATGATGCTCGCGCCGATCTCGGGCGGGATGCTCCTCGTGCGCGACGAGCGCGACCTGGAGCATGCCTTCGCTCAGGCGGCGCCATATCTCTTTCACGCTTCCGGCAACGGCACGGAGCGGAGCTGGGATCAGGGAAAGCGCAGCTTCCAGTGCTCGCGTCGCACTGACGCGCTCAAGGCGTGGGTCGCTCTCCAGCGCTACGGCGCCGATGGGATGGCCGCCATCTACGACCGTCTCTGCGACACCGCGCGCGCGCTTCACGAGGAGATTGCCGCGCGCGATGACTTCGTGGCAGTGCACGAGCCGGAGTCGAACATCCTCTGCTTCCGCTGGGTCGGCGATGGATCGCACGACGATGCGACGCTCGACCGCATGAACCGCGAGCTGCGCGAGCGTTACAACCGGAGCGGCGCGGGGTGGATCACCGCCACGGTGATCGACGGGCGGCAGCTGTTGCGCGTGACGGTTATGAACCCGCGGAGCGGTCGCGAGCACGCGCGTCGCCTGCTCGACGGACTCGCCGAGCAGGCCGTGGTGGAGGCCGCGTCCCTCCGCTAGCGGAGGGACGCTCTCGCGGAGCCCATACGCAATCGAGGTGAGAAGCTGGGGGGACGAGCTGCTCCGGAAAGCGTGAGCTAGCGGCTCACCTCCAGACTCCCTGCGCGGAGGAAGACGTTGGAGTCGTAGGCCGGATCGCCAGCGTCGGCGATGGCCAGGCGCATGTGATTCTTCACGCCTGGCCGCACGTGTGCCGTGCACGTCAGCACCGTGGTCAGGCCATCCATCTCCGTATTGATGGTGGCGCCGCCATTGGAGTCGATGTCGTTGTTGCGGTAGAGCTCCGGATGCGACACTGGCGGTATCCCGAAGGGGTTCCCGTTGTTGATGGTGTTGATGCTCACCGGCAGTGCGGGCTCACCCACCACCGCGCAGTTCTCGCCGTTCACGTAGAAGGCGAAGACGTCGTTGTAGCCGGTGTTGACGTAGTCGTTGTACTCCTCGGATGCGAAGACGTACTCGAAGGTGATGCTACTTCCGTGCGGCACGAAGTCGAAGGAGAGGATCGCCGCATCCATGGTGGGATTACCGCTCCCCGCGAGCAGGTCGAGGAGCGAATCGCCCGGCGTTCCGCTCTCCGTGGTGGCGTCCACCACCTTGTTGGGGCCCTTCACGCTCGCGACGCGTCCCGTCCCCAGTACGATCCCGCTCTCGAAGCCGACGACCTCCGTTCCTCCGCTGAACATCCCGGCCGCCGCGGGAGCGCCGCTGTAGCTCACGTTGGAGATCTCGATCCCGGATCCGGCGAGCACCCTCGCGAGGTAGAGGGGAGTGAGCCCCTGATTCAGGTCCTGCGTCATCAACTCCTCATCGCTCCCGTCGAGCATCCGCTGCAACTGTCCCAATCGCGCGGGGGCGTCGGAGGCGGTCGGGGTGCGAGCGTCGCCGCCACAGGCGCCTGCCGCGAAGGGAAGCGCGGCGAGGAGGAGGATGCGTCTCATCAGGGGTCCTCTGGGCTGAGTGCCGAATTTCAGTGGTGCCGTCTCGACAGCCCTGCCGCCGATGCGCCGCAACAGAAGCGGGATCGCAGGGCGGCGGTGCCCTGGAGAGAGCGACAACCACTGCGTCGTGGTGCTCGAACACAGCATCAATCACGTGCTGTGCCAGCCCGAGAGGACGTGATGTCCGAAATGGAAAGAAGTGTGACAGTCGAAGGGGTCAGGTCTTGACTTAATACATTTTCTGCCGACCGGCAGAAAATGTATTAAGTCAAGACCTGACCCCTTCGACTACGCGCGCAGGACTTCTATCGGGTCCACCCGCGCCGCGCGGCGCGCGGGGGCGTAGCTCGCCAGGGCGGCCAGCAGCACGAGGAACAGTGCCACCGCCACGAGCGTGAGCGGATCGGTGGGGCTCACCTCGAAGAGGAGCGATCGCAGAACGCGCGTGGCCGCCGCCGCGCCGAGTAGCCCGATCGCCACACCGATCGCCGCGAGCCGCACCGACTGGAGCATGATCATCCCGCCCACTTCGGCGGCGCGCGCGCCGAGCGCCATCCGCACGCCGATCTCGCCGCGGCGCTCGCCCACTATATAAGAGATCACGCCGTAGAGTCCCACGGCGCTGAGCACGAGCGCCATCACACCCGCTACACCCAGGAGCAACATGGTGAACGAGAGCCGCGCCATCGACTTCGCCACGACGTCGGACATCGCGCGTGCGTTCGCGATCGGAACGCTCGGATCGATCGCGGCGAGCGTCCGTCTGATGGACGGAACCAGCGCGAGTGGATCCGCGCTCTTAACGCGCACCACCAGCGTCATGGAGCTCGCGCTTCCCCAGAGTACGGTTCCTTCCGCGGGTACGATCGGAAAGTAGATGATCTCGGCGTTTGGCCGGCGCAGGTCGTCGATGCGAACGTCTCCCGTCACGGCAGCCACCCGGAAGTACGCGTCTCCACTCCCGTTATTTATCTCCCTGCCGACGGGATCTTCACCTGGCCAGAAACGATTGGCGAGAGAGGCGCTCACCACGACGCCGGCGTGCTTGCCGTCAACGTCGTTCCACGCCGACGGCGTTCCGTGCAGGGCGATTCCCATCGCCCGGAAGTAGCCGGGCGTCACGTAGTCGTAGCGGATGCACGGTGCGGCTCCTTCGTTCGGGGCGGTCGCGCCCTTGGCGAAGAGAAGCGTGCACGGTCCGCCGCCATCCAGTGGGAGCGCGCGCGTCGCTCCCACGACCTCTACGCCGGGGAGCGCCGCCACGCGCGCCTGCAGATCTCGGTAGAATGCGCTCGTGCTCTGATAGTCGGAGTAGCGCGCGGACGGGAGCGAGATGTCGAGCGCCATCACGCCGGTGGCGTCGAATCCTGGGCGCACGGAACGTAACCGCTCGAAGCTGCGCAGCATCACGCCCGCCGCGGCGAGCAGGACGACGGCCAGCGCGACCTGCGCTACTACCAGCGTTCCGCGCACGACGTGTCGTCCGCGCGAGGCGGTCATCCCGCGCGCGTTCTCCCTCAACGTTGCAACGTCCACGCCGCTCCGCCAGAGCGGGATCAGCCCGAAGATCGTCCCCGTGGCAATCGAGATGATCGCCGCGAAGATGATGCTGTTCCAGCCGAGATGAATCTCAGCGAGGCGCGGGATGCTCGTGGGCGCCATCGTGACGAGCAGACGGATGGCTCCCCACGAGAGCGCGACGCCCAGCGCACCCGCCGCGATGGCGAGGAGGACGCTCTCGGTGAGGTAGTGCCAGGCGAGGTGCATGCGGTCGGCACCGAGCGCGGTGCGGACCGCCATCTCGCGCCGCCGCCCCTCCAGCCGCACGAGAAAGAGGTTCGCGACGTTCGCGCACGCGATCACGAGCACCAGCGCCACCGCACCGAGAATCATCCAGAGGGTACGCGAGGTATCCCCCACCACCGTATCGCGGAGCGGGGTGACATTCGCCGTGAAGTGGTAGTCGCGCATGAACCCTGGCGAGTACGCCGTGGAGAGCTCCTCCGGGAAGCGCGCCGTGAGACTCGTGAGATCGGCGCGAGCCGTCTCGATGGTGGTTCCGTCCCTGAGGCGGCCGATGGCCTGGAGTCCATGATCGTTGACGGGCGTGGCTGCAGGGTCGAGCCCGAGTGGAAGCCAGAGATCGGGATCGGGAGCGGCGCCGATAGCGGGGAGATTCTCGCCCGCTGCCAGTACGCCAACCACCACCATCGGGCTTCCTTCGATGCTGACGGATCGTCCGACGATCTGCGGATCGCCGCCGAAGCGGCTCACCCAGTACGCGTGCGAGAGCACGGCGATGCGCGCCGCACCCGGCCGGTCGTCGTCCGCGCTGATCGACCGGCCGAGCGATGCGTGCGTCCCGAGGACGTCGCCGATGCTCGCCGTGACCAGGGCGGCGCGCACCCTCTCCGCACGGCCGCCGGACACCATCGAGAGATCGCGGCGCATGAACACGCCGAGCGCGTCGAAGGTGCGGTTGTGGTCGAGGTAGTAGAAGTAGCCCGCCTCCGACACTCCCCACTCACCGGTGACCGTCTTGCCGGAGACCAGACTTCCGACTTTCACCAGGCGGTCTGCGTGTGGGTAGGGAAGGGGGTTGAGGACGACGCGGTCGAGGAGAGTGTACACCGCCGTCGTGGCACCGATGCCGAGTGCGAGCGTGAGGATCGCGATGAAGGTGAACGCGCGGCTGCGCGCGAGCGCACGCAGTGCCTGCCGTGTCTCGCGGCCGATGGTGTCGAACAGCTCCATGCGCCTCTCCTGGTGGACGGTGCGTTCGTCTATGGCGCGCGTCTCTTCCCTGTACGATTCGATGTCGCCGAAGCGCGCCCTCACATCGAGCTCGGCTTCGGTGCGCGAGAGCCCGCGCGCCATGAGGTCTTCGATGCGTCCTTCGATGTGGAAGCGAAGCTCCGCGTCGATGTCGTCGTCGACTCGGTGAGGTGCGACGAGGAGGCGGAAGGCGCGCCGGATCCCCGGCCGGCTCACGGCGGGTCCGCGCGAGCTCTCGCGTCCTCTCCCGCCTCCCGTGCTCACCGCGCGCTACCCGGCTCGGCGGTGATCACCAGCTCCACCGCGCTCGTGTAGCTCTTCCACCTCGACAGCTCCGCCGCGAGCGCCTTCCGCCCCGCCGCGGTGAGCCGGTAGAACTTCGCCTGCCGATTCTGCTCGGTGTATCCCCACACCGACTCGAGCCACCCCTTCCCCTCCATCCTGTGCAGCGCGGGGTAGAGCGCCCCCTCCTCCACCTGGAGCTGCTCGTGCGTCACCTGCTCGAGCCACCTCACGATCGCGAGCCCGTGCATCTCCCCCCAGCTCAGCGTCTTGAGGATGAGCAGATCGAGCGTGCCGCGTACGATGGGAAGGTCGGGTGTGGGCATGGGGGTGTCTGGGGTATCCTAAGAATCTTAGGATACTATGGTGCTGGAGGGGGAGGTGTCAATGGGGAAAGGGCCGACGCTGGCCGACGGGGTCAGGTCTTTAATTTCGAGCCGTAAGGGCTACTGCCCTTACGGC
>JBIQMO010000241.1:0-5652 GCA_044463245.1 Gemmatimonas aurantiaca | reverse complement strand
GCCGCGAGGCCTCGGCGGCGATGGCTCTGGTGACCGCGGCCAGGGAGCCGAACCACCGCTTCGTGGCGTTCACGAGCGGGAGTAATCTGGCGGCATGGCGAGCACAGTACGGCTCGCTGAACGCCACCGGGCTCACGCCGCTCGCCATCTCACCGCGTCAGCGGCTGGACGACCTGGTGAAAGTCCTGAGCGAGCTGCAGTGCGGCGGAACCGACTGCGCCCTGCCCATGGTAGAGGCGCTGAAGAACCGTTGGGCTGTCGACGCGTTCGTGCTCTACACGGACAGCGAGACGTGGGCCGGGAGGATCCACCCCGTGCAGGCGCTCCGCGACTACCGGGAGCGCATGGGGATCGCGGCGAAGCTGGTGGTCGTCGCGATGGCTTCGAACGGGTTCAGCATCGCCGATCCCGACGATGCCGGGATGCTCGACGTGGTCGGCTTCGATGCGGCCACGCCGCAGTTGCTGGGAGACTTCATCGGCCAGGTGGGTGCGGAGTAGCTCGCCGCGCCACCCGTGCCGGTGGCGTCGCGAAGTACACGGCGGGGTCGCGCGGTGCGGCCCCGTCACTCCACACACACTGAAAAGGAAGATGAACAGGCTCGAGGATTACTTCGCCGATCCTCCGGAGCCGGAGAGCGAGAGAGATTTCTTCGAGATCGAGACGCACTACGACTACTTCGCCGTCTCGCCAGAGACCGCGGCGGAAGTCGAGCGCCGGCTCGACCAGCTCCCGACCCCGCGCTGGATCGCCTTTCGCGATCTCGCCGGGGCGTGGCACCGGGTCGTGACCGCGCACGTCTACCGCGTGTCGGAGAGCACCGCGGCACAGCGTGCCGCGCGTCGCGCCTTCTACCGCGCTCGGCGCCAGGAGGACAAGGCAGATCGTCGTCCGTGGGAGGACGACTGACGAATGATGTAGCCTGACCGGACCATCGCATGTCACCCGCTCGCGGTTTGCGGGTTCATTCGTAGATTGGGCAATACCATGAAGATCTTCGGGACGCACGACGAGCAGACCATAGTTCAGTTCCAGCACGTTCGCGAGAACGCGGTGGACGCGGCGCTCATGGCGGATGGACATGTGGGATACGTCATGCCGATCGGCGGTGTCGCGGCGTATGAGGACAAAGTCTCAGTTGTCGGCGTCGGTGTGGACATCGCGTGTGGCAACGCCGCGATTCTCACTGACCTTACCCTGGAAGGCCTCACCGGCATCGGTCTGGGCGAGGCCAGGGCCAACCCGTATCGAGTCGCGAGCAACACGAGCCTGAACGAACTGGCGAACGAAGTCCAGGATACGGTGTCCTTCGGCATCGGCCGCAAGAACAACGCGAACGACGCGCCCGTGAATGACCCGCTGTTCATGGACCCGGCGTGGTACATCATCCCCAACATCGGCGGCTTCCGTGACGAGTTGAAAGACAAGGCGCGCAGGCAGCTTGGTACCGTAGGGAGCGGCAACCACTACGTGGACGTGTTCTCCGACGAGCAGGGCCGCATCTGGGTAGGTGTCCACTTCGGCTCGCGCGGCCTAGGCTTCGCCATCGCTCAGAACTTCTTGGCTATCTCGCAGGGTGGTACGTGGGGAGACCGCGCGAAGGAAGTGGAGGTCCTGCTCGACATCAACCAGGGTGCCGGGTACGACTACTGGCATCTGATGGAGTTGGCGGGCACGTATGCCTACGCGGGCCGCGAGTGGGTGGCTCGCAAGGTGGTGCAGCTTCTCGGCGGCCAGGAGATGGACCTGGTCCACAACCATCACAACTTCGCCTTCAAGGAGACGCACCTGGCACCTGAAGGCGGGACGGCGGGATATGTCGTGGTCCGCAAGGGCGCCACGCCGGCGTTTCCCGGCCAGCGGGGTTTCGTTGGTGGCTCGATGGGTGACGACTCGGTGATTCTGCGCGGCACGATTGTGGATGATTCCCACGACTACGAGCCGATCACGAAGCTGCAACAGGAGGCGCTCTACTCGACCGTGCACGGCGCGGGCCGAGTGATGTCTCGCACCGAGGCCGCCGGCAAGAGGAAGCGGAAGACCGGGCAGGTAATAAAGCCCGGAAAGATTTCCCCCGAGATGATGAAGGACTGGCTCGCGAAGAAGGGAGTCATCCTCCGCGGAGGCGGGCTTGATGAGGCACCGCAGGTCTACCGCCGCCTGCCCGATGTGTTGAAGGCCCAGGGCGGCACGGTCGAAGTGCTGCACACACTGCGTCCGCTCATCGTCGTGATGGCCGGCGCGAACGAGTTCGACCCGTACAAGGATTGAGGAGCGGCCCAGTGTGACCGGGCCGCTGCTACCCTCTTCGGTTCGTGCGGTCTGCCGAACGCTCCACCACTGGCTCTCGGCCTCTCCTCCATACAACGTCACCACCTCACGTAAGCGAGCGACAGTAACACTCAATGCTGCTCACCATCAGCACTACATACGAGCCGGCGACGGACCTCGGCTATCTGCTCCACAAGAATCCGGCCCGCGCACAGAGCGTGGAGCTCTCCTTCGGGCGTGCGCACATCGTCTACCCCGAAGCCGATGCGTGGCGGTGCACCGTGGCACTGGTGCTCGACGTGGATCCGGTGGGGCTGGTGCGCGGCCGACGCGGTCCCGATGGCGATGGCGGACTCCTGGCGCAGTACGTGAACGATCGACCCTACGCTGCATCGTCGTTTCTTAGTGTGGCGATAGCGCAGGCCTTCGGCACCGCGATGGCCGGTCGCAGCAAGGAGCGTCCCGAGCTCGCTGCAAAGACCATCCCTCTCGAGGCGCGCCTCACCGCTGTCCCCTGCCGTGGCGGCGAGGAGCTGCTGCGCCGGCTCTTCGAGCCGCTCGGCTACTCGGTGGAGACGGCGCCTCACGCGCTCGATCCGACCTTTCCCGAGTGGGGGGAGAGCCGCTACTACAACGTGACTCTGGCCGCAGTGAAGCGCCTCTCCGAGCTGCTCTCGCACATCTACGTGCTCGTCCCTGTGCTCGACGGAGAGAAGCACTACTGGGTGGGCGACGCCGAGGTGGAGAAGCTCGTGCGCGTGGGTGAGGGGTGGCTGGCCACTCATCCGGAGCGTGAGCTCATCGCGCGCCGCTACCTGAAGCACAGACATTCGCTCGTCCGCGACGCCATCGCGCGACTCGTCACGGAAGAGGAGGGCGCGCAGGAAGCGGCTTCCGATGAGGCGGCGGGTAACGCCGAGGAGGAGTGGCTCGAGCGGCCAGGGAGTCTCAATGAGCAGCGGCTCGCCACCGTACTCGGCGCGCTCCGCGCCAGCGGAGCTACATCGGTCGTGGACCTCGGCTGCGGCGAGGGTCGGCTGCTGCGTGAGCTGCTCGGAGATCGCTCCTTCCAGCGGATCGTTGGTATGGACGTGTCGTATCGCGCACTGGAGATCGCCGCGAGCCGGCTCCACCTGGATCGGCTCCCTCCCATGCAGCGGCAGCGCATCGAGCTGCTTCACGGCTCGCTCATGTATCGCGACCAGCGGCTCTCCGGCTTCGACGCGGCGTCCGCGGTGGAGGTGATCGAGCATCTCGACCCGCCACGGCTCGCCGCCTTCGAGCGGGTGCTCTTCGAGTATGCCCGCCCCGGCACAGTGGTACTCACGACGCCCAACGCGGAGTACAACGTGCGCTGGCCCACGTTGCCCGCCGGCGACTTCCGGCACCGCGACCACCGCTTCGAGTGGACGCGCGCCGAATTCCAGGCGTGGGCAACGCGAGTGGCCGAGCGCTTCGGCTACGCAGTGCGCTTCGCGCCGGTGGGGCCGGTGGATCCGGAGGTAGGATCGCCGACGCAGATGGGGTTGTTCCCGAGGGAGTAAACCGAGGTTCGGCAGATTCGGAGAGCCACGATGGCCAGGAGAAACATTCCGCAGGTTGACCGCTCGGCGCACGGGGGCCACGACACGCACCTGATCATCCCGACGGGCACGCAGGTAGTGTCGCGGGCGGAAGTGCGCGATGCCGATGGCAACCTCGTATGCCCTGTAGGCGCGACGGGCGTCGTGGTGCGTTCACCGGCCGATGCCACTCACTCGTATCGCGTACGTCTACCCGATGGCGCCGAGGTTTCGCTACGCAGGCAACAGCTCACGATTCGTAAGCTCGTTCAGCGCGAGGACCTCGATGCAATCGGTGCGAAGCATGGAGAGCGCGAGCTGTACGACTACGTCATCTACCGCTGTGTCCTCGGCTCGCGCGCGTACGGGTTGGCCAACGACGCCTCGGACACGGACAGAAGGGGGATCTACCTCCCGCCGGCCAGGTTGCACTGGTCGCTCTTCGGCGTACCGGAGCAGTTGGAGGATCGCGAGGCCGACGAGGTCTACTGGGAGCTGCGAAAGTTCGTCGTGCTGGCGCTCAAGGCGAACCCCAACATCCTGGAGTGCATGTATACGCCGATCGTGGAGACGAGCACGCCGGTGGCAGACGAGCTGATGGCCATGCGCGAGTGCTTTCTCTCGAAGCTCATCTATCAGACCTACAACGGTTACGTGATGAGTCAGTTCAAGCGGCTCGAGCAGGACCTCAGGACCACCGGGGCGATCAAGTGGAAGCATGCGATGCACCTGATTCGTCTACTCATAGCCGGCGTGACCGGCCTGAGAGAGGGCTTCATCCCCGTCCAGGTAGGTGAGCACCGTGAGCGGTTGCTCATGATCAAACGCGGAGAGGTGGCGTGGCTGGAGGTCAACGAGTGGCGCCTGGCTCTCCACAGGGAGTTCGACGATGCTCTCGCGAAGTCCGCGCTCCCCGACCGGCCCGACTACCAGCGTGCAAACGACTTCCTCGTCTGGGCGAGACAGCAGATGGTATTGGATTCGTGAGATGACGACCCGTGAAATGAAGATGGAGCCAGGTACGCAGCAGGCGTTGGCGAGCGACGCGCGACTGCTCGCCGAGGTCGCCGAGCATCCGTATCCCTTGCTCTTCGCCACGGTGAGCGGAGCGCACCTCTACGGCTTCCCGTCGCCCGATTCGGACTTCGACCTGCGCGGCGCGCACGTCACGCCCACCGCGCTTCTGACCGGACTCGAGAAGGTGGAAGAGACGGTCACTCTCGCGCATGTCCGTGAGGGCCTCGAGGTGGATCTCGTCACCCACGAGGTGAGAAAATTCTGCGCGCTCCTCCTGAGGAACAACGGCTACGTACTCGAACAGCTCTACTCGCCGCTGGTAGTACGGACATCACCCGAGCACGACGAGCTCAAGGCGATCGCCGTCGGCTGCATCACGCGCTCGTGTGTACGACACTATCTAGGCTTCGCTGCCAACCAGTGGCACATGTTCGAGCGTGAGTCGCCCAGGCGCGTGAAGCCGTTGCTGTACGTACTTCGGGTGCTCCTCACCGGCATCCACATGATGCGGACCGGTCGGGTGAACGCGAGCCTGCCGGAGGTCAATGGCGAGATCGGACTCCCTTACGTGGACGCGTTGATCGATCGGAAGCGCGCCGGCACCGAGCGGGGCACGCTTGGCGATGCCGACTTCGCGTTCTACGAGAGCGAGTATCTGCGACTTCGCGAGCTTCTGGCTGCCGAGGCAGAGCGAAGCTCGCTCCCGGATACACCGACCGCGAGCTCCGCCATGAGCGACTTTCTTCGGCGCATCCGTGTGCGTGCGCCCATGCTGCCGCCAGAATAGCGATCTTCATGAACC
>JBIQMO010000240.1:0-5688 GCA_044463245.1 Gemmatimonas aurantiaca | reverse complement strand
CCTTCCTGGTGCTCGCGGCGCAGTACGAGAGCTGGTCGCTCCCCTTCGTGGTGATACTCATCGTGCCGATGTGTCTCCTCTCCGCGATCGCCGGGGTCTGGCTCACGCACGGCGACAACAACGTGTTCACGCAGATCGGGCTACTCGTGCTCGTCGGACTGGCGTGCAAGAACGCAATTCTGATAGTGGAGTTCGCGCGCGAGCGGGAGCAGGAGGGGCACGACCCGCTGCGCGCCGCGCTCGAAGCGAGCCGGATCCGGCTGCGGCCGATCCTCATGACATCTTTCGCCTTCATCATGGGCGTCGTTCCGCTGGTCGTGGCTCGAGGTGCGGGAGCCGAGATGCGGCACACGATGGGTGTGACAGTGTTCTCGGGGATGCTCGGCGTGACATTCTTCGGACTTCTTCTCACTCCGGTGTTCTATGTGGTCGTTCGTGGCCTCGTTCATCGGCACGCCGGCGCCCGCGTGGCGCGCCCGGGCTCGGGCGAGCCGGCGGCTTCGCCCGTGGGCGCTCTGGCCGCACGTACGAATGGAGGTGCACATGTATAGACAGCTAGGTATCCTCCTGGCCGCAGCGCTGATGATGGCGTGCCTGCGTCCGCCGCCGTACGAGCCACCGACGGTGGTCGTCGCGCCGGAGTACCGGGCGGTAAGCGATACGGCGTCGTATGCCGGGCGAGACTCCGCCCCGGACCCCGCGGTCGGTGCCATGTCGAAGTCGCCAATCGACGCTCCCGACTCCGTGCGCGCCGCTTCGCCGGCGCCCCGGGCGGAGCTCGATGGGGCGCGCACGGTCATGACCGACGCGACCGGCTTCGGTTCCGGGAAGACGTACGCGCCGGCGCGGGAGAGCGTCGCACACGTGAGCACCAAGCCGCTGGACTCGCCCTTCTGGATGGAACTGGGCGACAGCACGCTGATCGCGCTCGTGCGCGAGGCGCTGAAGGAGAATCCCGATGTGCGCGTCGCCCACTCGCGCCTCCGCTCGGCGCGGGCATCGCGGAAGCTCTCGGCCTTCGACTTCGCACCGACCGTCACCGCGAGCGCGGGTGTATCGCGGCAGCGGCTCTCGATCGCGCAGCTCCCCGGGCTCTCGGTGCAGCCACCGGAGCAGGATCTCTGGGATGGCGGCTTCGACGCCTCGTGGGAGCTTGATATCTTCGGGCGAATCACGCAGAACGTGCGCGCGCAGGGCGCGTTCGCGCAGGCCGCAGAGGAGGATCTCGGCGACGTGCAGCTGAGTCTCGCCGCCGAGGTGGCGCGCACATACTTCGAGCTGCGGGGCGCGCAGAGCGAGCTGGAAGTGGCGCGGCGCAACGCGGAGAACCAGCGTCGCACAGTGGCGCTTACGAAGGAGCGGCTCGACGCCGGACGCGGCACGGCATTCGACACCGAGCGAGCGAAGGCTGAGCTGAGTCTCACCCTCGCCGCCACGCCGGAGATCGAAGCGCGGATCGCGGCGAGCCAGTACAGGATCGCCGTGCTCCTCGGCCGGAGCCCCCGCGATCTGCCGCCGGCGCTCGCGGCGTCGGGAGAGCTTCCGCCGCTCCCCGACGTGGTGAACGTCGGATCTCCCAGACAGCTCGTGCGGCGCCGCCCCGACGTGATCAGCGCCGAGCGTCAGCTCGCTGCACGGAGCATGATCGTGAGCGCGGCTCAGCGTGAATACCTCCCGCGCTTCAGCATCGGCGCGAGCGCCGGTTATACGTCGGCATCGCTCGATGGTCTGGGAAACACGGGCACCACGCGCTATGTAGTAGGCCCCGTGATCTCGTGGCCGTTCCTGAATCTCGGCCGTGTGGGTACGCGGGTGGAGGGTGCCAAAGCGGAGGAAGACGCGGCACGGGCGCAGTATCAGTCCGCGGTTCTCGGCGCGGTGGAGGAAGCGGAGACATCCATCGTGACCTACGAGCGGGCGCGCGCGCGGCTGAGGGACCTGAGTGATGCGGTGCAGGCGAGCAGGCACGCGCTGGAGCTGGCGCAGCTTCGATTCGAGGAGGGGGTGACCGACTTCCTCCAGGTACTGGATGCGCAACGCACGCTCCTGAGCGCCGAGAACCAGCTGGCCGTGGGACGTACGACCGCGGCGACAGCGCTCGTGGCGCTGTACAAGGCCGTGGGAGGCGGGCTGCCGGCGGGGTCAGGTCTTTGATTTCGAGCCGTATGGGCTACTGCCCATACGGCTCGAAATCAAAGACCTGACCCCGCCGGCAGCCCGCCTCCGCGCCTCTCGGCCACGCTGGCCGAGTCCGCTCCCCGCTCTCATATTCCGACCTCGAACGCCAATGCGTTGAAGCATGCGCTCCCATACATCGGAGGCAGTCCTCGTGCGTCGACCCACGCTCTCTTGCTCGATGGTCTCTACACTCCATCCCTCGCCCGTCTCTTCGGTTCGCTTCTGGCTGGTTCGCACTCTCGCCCTCGCCGCGGTCGCCGTGCTGGCCCTCCCGGTGCAGGGCGCGCTCCCCGGCATCTTGCACTCGCAGCAGAGCGATACCCGCTTCTACTCCGAGATGCGCTGGCGCGAGATCGGCCCCACGCGCTCGGGCCGCGCGCGCGCCCTCGACGGCGTGGCGAGCGAGCCGAACGTCTTCTACGTGGGCTTCGACAACGGCGGCGTGTGGCGCTCCACGGACTACGGCTCCACCTGGCACCCACTCTTCGATGAGCAGTCCACCGGATCGATCGGCGCGATCGCGGTAGCACAGTCCGACCCGAACATCATCTACGTGGGATCCGGCGCCGGGATCATCCGTCCCGACCTTGCCACGGGGAACGGCATGTACAAGTCCACCGATGCCGGGAAGACGTGGACGCACCTCGGACTCCGCGAGACACAGATGATCGCCGAGGTGGATGTGGATCCGCGCAACCCGAACCGGCTCTTCGTCGCCGCGCTCGGGCACCCGTACGGCCCCAACGAGCAGCGTGGAATCTTCCGTTCGACTGACGGTGGGAAGTCGTTCGAGAAGGTGCTCTACAAGGACGAGTACACCAGCGGTAACGACGTCGTCATCGACCCCAGGAATCCGAACATCGTCTACGCCGCGCTCTGGCAGCAGCAGGAGTCGTATCGCGAGGGGGTGGCGTTCGGCGGCGACGGCGGCGGGATCTTCAAGTCCACCGACGGCGGGACCACCTGGAAGGAGCTCACCAACGGGCTCCCAAACGTGCTCGAGGCGAATCTCGCGATCTCGTACAGCAACCCTAACATCATCTACGCGGCGGTGGCGCAGTACACGCCTCCCGGCCAGCGCCCTGAGGGTGGAGAGATCGGCTTCTACGCATCCACGGACGGCGGCGAGCACTGGCAGGTTGTGAACGGCGACCACGTCACTACGCGCGAGCCGGACAGCAGGCCGATGTCGCGCATCGGCGGCGGCGATCTTCCCACCATCGCGGTGGATCCCACCAACCCGAACGTGGTGTACAGTGCGTCGGTGGTGATGTGGCGTACCGAGGATGGTGGCCGGAACTGGAGCGCGGTGCGCGGCGCGCCGGGCGGTGATGACTACCAGAAGATCTGGATCAACCCGAACGATCCGAAGATCATCCTCGTGGTGACCGACCAGGGCGCTGTGGTCTCGGCGAATCGCGGGAAGAGCTGGAGCAACTGGTACACGCAGCCCGCCGCGGCGATGTACCACGTGACGGCCGACAACGATTTCCCCTACAGACTGTGCGGCGGACAGCAGGATGCGGGCTCCGCCTGCGTGAAGAGCCGCTCGGCCGACGGCGAGATCACCTTCAACGACTGGCACCCGGTCAACATCCAGGAGTACGGGATCGCCGCGCCCGATCCGCGCGATCCGGACATGGTGTATGGGAGCATGCGCCGCGGTGTGTCGCTCTTCGACCGCCGCACGCGGCAGACAACCTACGTGGGCCCGGACATGCGCGGGAAGGACGAGAATGGCCACGAGGTCGGGCGGAACGTGCGTACGATGCCGCTGCACTGGTCGCCGGTGAATCCCGACGTGTTGTTCTACGCGTCGAACGTGGTGTGGCAGAGTACCGACCACGCGCATAGCTGGAAACGCATCTCGCCCGATCTCGCGCGTTCCACCTGGGAGGTACCGCAGAACGCGGGGAAGTATGCTCCCGATGTGGAACCGTCGCCGCAGGGCGCGATCACCGCGCTCTCGCCATCGCCGAGGAATCTCGGGATCATCTGGGCGGGCACCGACGACGGCGTGATCCAGGTGACCACGGATGGCGGTGCGCACTGGACCAACGTGACGCCGCCCTCGGTGAAGCCATGGACGAGGATCTTCAACATCGATGCGGGTCACTTCGACGATCGGACAGCGTATGCCGCGGCGAACACGCTGCGTCTCGACGACATTAATCCGCACTTCTACCGCACGCACGACGGCGGGAAGACGTGGATCGAGATCGGTAACGGGATCGAGCCCGGCTACGTGGCGAACTCCATACGCGAGGATCCGCGCGTGAAGGGGCTGCTCTATGCCGCGACCGATGCGCAGGTGTGGGTGTCGTTCGACGATGGCGATCACTGGAGCTCGCTCCGGCAGAACATGCCCGCCATCTCCGTGCGTGACATCGCGGTGAAGGACGACTCGACCTGCATGTGCGCGGATCTGGTGGCCGGTACGCACGGGCGCGGGTTCTGGATTCTCGACGACGTCACCCCGTTGCGCCAGGTGGCGCGCGCGAGAGCCGCGAAGGATGCGTACCTGTTCGAGCCCGTGACGGCGCTCCGCGTTCGTAACGCGACCAACGATCCCACTCCCTGGCCGCCGGAAATTCTCGCGGGTGAGAACCCGCCGTCGGGAGGGATCATCGACTACTACCTCGCCGCGGATGCGCAGGGAGCGGTGAAGATAGACATCCTCGATGCGTCGGGCGACGTCGTGCGCTCCTACTCGAGCGAGGACTCCGTGATGGATCCGCACCCCGCGATCGATCGCGAGGCGTACGACCGGATCTGCCAGGCCCAGCCCACCACGGTGTTCTGTCGCTTCCCCCTGTACTGGCCCGCGCCGCCGATGGTGGTGTCGCCGAAGGCGGGGATGCACCGCGTGGCCTGGGACCTCCACTTCCAGCCCGTGGGCGACGCGCACGACGAGGAGCTCGACGCCACGGGTGCGGTCCCCGGCCGCACCTATCCCGCCGCGAGCGCACCGTGGGCGCCGCCCGGGAAGTACCGCGTTAGACTGACAGCGAATGGGAAGAGCTACGAGCAGCCGCTCACGCTTCGCCTCGACCCACGGGTGAAGACCCCGGCCGCCGGCCTCGCCAGGCTCGCGTCGCTCACGAAGGAGATGTACGAGGGCGCCGTCGCCGCGCACGAGGCGTACGTCGAAGCGCGCGCTCTCGCGGAGAAGCTAGAGACGAGCGGCGGAGCGAACGCCGCCGCCCTGAGGGCGATGATCGACTCGATCGCCCCCGCGCCGGATACGAGCGCTCGCCCGCAGTTCCGCCGCGGCCCCGCCGGCCCCGCGACCACCCTCGACGCGGTGAGCGACGCGATGCTCGCAGCCGCGATGGCGATGCAGGGCGCCGACGCCACCCCGACCTCGATGCAGATCGCCGAGTGCGACGCCGCGAGGACGCAGGCCGCGGCGGTGATGAAGAAGTGGACGGCGGTGAAGCGGGAGGCGGGAAGGTAGGGGTCCGACGGGGTCAGGTCTTTAATTTCGAGCCGTATGGCCAGTGGCCATAC
>JBIQMO010000239.1:0-5715 GCA_044463245.1 Gemmatimonas aurantiaca | reverse complement strand
GCCCGGACTTTGCGATGCAGCCGGTATCAGGATCGCGATGCCTCCACCCACAGGCTGTTCTCCGCGTCCTCTCGCAGTTCCCTCCGCGCTCTCCGCGTGCGCAGTTGAACGCGATGGGGCAGGCCCCCACGATGCAGCCAGTGTCACGGTCGCGATGCCCAGAAGCTACCCGGCCTTGACCTCGATCCATGGGAGCCGGGTTTCTCCTTCCGTGGAGGAACCGGGGTGCGAGGCGAGGGCCCGGGGGTTGGTATCGAGGTAGTGGAGTGCGCGCAGGACGAGGGCTTCGAGCTCGCTCGTGGTGGCGAGGGTGTGGTAGCCCTTTCGCTCCCCGCCGGGGATCGCGTTGGAGAAGGGGTCGCTCCCCTCGCGCCAGGCGGTGCGCGCCAGACGCGACACCGAATACGGGTCGAGGTCGGTGCGGTACGACATCAGCGAAACGCCGGGACGGTCGGTGCGCACGCCGAGCACGAGCTGGACCCGGAGGTGTGCACCGGCTTGCGGAGCGGGAGCCGTGTCGTCCACCACCACGAAGCAGCCGTCAGCGGGCTCGAAAGGCGCATCCGCGCCCACGCGTGCCCAGAAGCGTTGATACGGGAGCTGCAGGTAGCACGCGGGGGGCGCGGCGAGGATCCAGCCATCCATCGCGTATTCCAGAACGGAGAGGCGTTCGGCCACATCGTCCCCGAAGAAGTACGTGCGCCGCCCGAAGCTCCAGAACTGGAAACCCTGGTAGAGGAGCTCTCCGTATTCGTCCACGGCCTCGCTGGGCGCATCCTCCGCCATCATCTCGCCGAGTGCGGCGGCGACCGTGCCGAGCAGCAGGAACTGATCGCGACGGCGCGCGTCCTTGCCTCGCTGCTCGGCCTCCGTTCTTATGGCCGGGAAGATGCTGGACTCGAGCGGCTCGAGTATCAGCTCGTAGGGAGTGAGTCGCGCCGTCGGCACTCTCGGATGTTCTTCGTTCACTCGCCGTGTCCGTTGGATTCCAATCCCGCCACATTGCGAAGGCGATCGACGATCTCGTGTAGCTGGTGCTCGGCGAAGTCGATCTCCTGCTCGGCCCCCTCCGGATCTATGAGACCCGCGCGCATCGAGATGGCGACCTGGTTCAGGTAGCGAACGTTGCGCAGGAGCTCGTTGGTGGTGGCGCGCAGCGCGAGGTAGCGGCGCTTGTTGGTGAGCGCGCGTCGGTAGCGCGAGAGCAGCTCGGCCTCGGTCAACTTTCTCGCCGCCGCCTCGACCTCGCCCTTGCTCCGTCCGGAGAGCGGACCGCGATCGGGGACGCCGTCATCATCGGAGTCGGCCTCGTTGAACCAGAGGCGCCCGACGTACTCCACGCCATCGTACGAGACGAGCACCGACACGATGACGACCTTCTCGTCCACGTAGAGGGTTGCGACGCGGGGCTGCACGCTTTCGTCGGCTTGCTGCATGAATCAGGTGCGAGTCAGGAGCGTGGTGCGCTCCGCGGTCAGCTGCAGAAAATCCCGTACCGCGCGGAAGAGGGCATCGGGCGCCTCCACGTATGGCACGTGCCCGCTGTCGTCCAGCACGGCGAGTCGCGCATCGGGGAGCGCGCGAGCAACGGCCTCCGATGCGGAGAGCGGGATCGGGTCCTCCCTGCCGTGAACGACGAGCGTCGGGCAGCGCACGCGTGCGAGCGCGGAGAGGACGTCGTAGTCGCCGAGGCTCTCCCAGACCGACTCCTGGACGCGGCCCATCACTCGGAAGGGCGTGAGGTCGCGCGCTCTCTCGGGGTGCGCGAAGTAGCCGGAGACGCTGATCTCGAACGCGCGCTTCCTGTACGCATCCGGATCGCGCTCTCTCAGGCCGGATGCCGCCAGCTCCTCGCGCAACCGCACGACATCGGGGCTGCCCTGGCGGCGCGCCAGCTCGTTCTCGAAGGTCCGGCGCGCCTTTCGTGTCGCGGGCGCCGGATCGAGCAGGACCATGCGTGCTGGTACCGGCGCACCGGGTGGGAGGGGCGGGCCTCCGCCACCGAACGCGTCGACCGCGTAGAGCATCGCGAGGAGGCCGCCCCACGAGTAGCCCACGAGCGACAGAGGATTGAGCTCCAGCTCGCGCGCGACGAGTGCGAGGTCCTGGACGTGCGTCTCCCAGGTGATCGGCGTCCGGTCGTCGGTGCGAGATCGGCCGCCGCCGCGCTGGTCGTAGAAGACCAGTGCGTACGTGTCGGCCAGCTCGAGCATCTGGGGGAGCAGGTAGTCATGGTGGGCACCGGGTCCGCCGTGCACGACCAGCAGCCCCGGCGCCCCATCAGGGCCGTAGCGTGCCCAATACAGGGGGACTGGCGTCGAGGCGGTGTACCCCGACGCGACCGGTTCCGGGATCGAGTCGTTCATTGCGTCTTCAGCTGCCGCGCGCGCCCAGGCGGGCCGCGAAGGTCAATCGTTTTCCATCTCGCTCCACCACGACCTTCACCTCGTCGCCCGGCTTGTGTGCGCGCAGCGCGTCTGTGTACTGATAGAGGTCCTTCACTTCCATCCCTCCGAACTCCACCACCACGTCGCCCTTGCGCACTCCCGCCTTGTCGGCTGGGCTCCCCGGAGTGACGCCCATCAGTCGCACGCCGACGACGTCGCCAGCGGACATGTCGGGGACGGAGCCGAACCACGCGCCGTTGCCATCACCCTGCGTCATCTGCGGCGGCGGTGCGCTGCGCACGTAGGTGAGACGTGTCGGCCGGTCGGCTATCGTGCGCGCGATGCGCTCGGCGAAGTTCACGATGCGCGCCTCATCGGCCACATCGATCTTCGATGCGACATCGGTCGCGCGGTGATAGTCCTCGTGGAGGTCGGTGAAGAAGTACAGAACGGGAATCCCTTCCGCGTAGAACGAGCTCTGATCCGATGGTCCGTAGCCGTCGCCGCGCGCGGTGACGGAGATTCCGGCAGCCACGTTGGCACTATCGACGATGCCGCTCAGCTCCTTCGCGGTGGACACACCGTACACGATGAGCTTGTTGTCGCGCATCCTGCCCACCATGTCGAAGTTCAGCATCGCGTCGATGCTCTCGAGCGGGACGGGTGGATGCTCGACGAAGTGCTGCGAGCCAAGGAGCCCGAGCTCCTCGCCGCTGAAATTCGCGAAGATGATCGAGCGTCGCGCCGGCTCTCGGGCAAAGAGCCGCGCGAGCTCCATGACGGCGGCGGTGCCGGAAGCGTTGTCGTCGGCGCCGGGGCGAATCGCGTTGCCCGCGTCCGGGTCCATCGCCCCGAAGGGCAGTCGTCCGAGGTGATCGAAGTGCGCGCCGATCACGACGTACTGCTTCTTCAGCGCGGGATCGGTGCCCGGTACGAGCGCCACGACGTTCTGTGTTGCGAGCGCAGTATCGAGGCCTGCGTGCGCGGCCGCGACCGAACGCGCATCGAAGGGCTGGAAGTATGGCGCAGGGCAGGCAGTACCTTCACCAGCTTTCAACGCGACCTGGCTACCGGTCTCCTTCTCGAGCGATCGTGCGAGCGAGCGTACCGGGATGCAATCGCGAGTGCTGGTATCGCCCAGAGTCTCGAGTCCGAGCAACTCGTAGCGTCGCGCGATGTAGGCCGCCGCGCTGTCGTTGCCCGGTGTGCCGGTGAGCCGGCCCTCGAGAGCGTCGCTCGCCAGATAGTTTATGTCGCGCCGCAGGAGAGTCGTGTCGCCGTCGCTGCGTGCGCTGAGTATGGAGTGGCCGGATTGGCTTTGCCCGCTGGTGGCGGAGCATCCCGCCGTCAGCACGGCAGCCGCAACGAGCGCTGCCCCGCGGATGTGACCGATACGCATACAACCGGTGATCCTTCAGAGTTGTGATCGTCCATTCCGTGAGAATGGGCGTGAGCCTCTCGAATTCTATGCCCGGGCGAGAGTCGTTGCCACCCGTTCCCGATGCGCGCGCCGGAAGCGGCGCGAACATGTTACCCATCTGGGTATTGGGGTGTCGTTGGTCAGGGATATGTAGGTGCCTTCCCGGCCGCGCGGCGTCCCGCCGCGGCGCAGCCGATCATCATCGAACGATTGGGTGCTCCAGCGATCATGGAAATTCAGCTCACATTCGCGCGCCATTTTGCCCGGCTGGTCTGGCTCCTCCTGTACGACTCGGAGTCCTACGAAGCCCAGCTCGCATCGCTCGGCGCGCTGGTGAGCGCCTCGAAAGCAGGTCCAGTAACGATCCAGGCGTGCGATTGGCGGCTCACCGTGAACGGAGAGCTCGTACCCGACAGCTACCCCGGCGCGCAGGACCTCACGGCGCAACTGATCGGCCACTCCATACTCGAGTTCACCGTCGTGCAGGATGCCGCGCTCAGTGACATGCTCCTCTTCGCGCGCATCCTGGCGAGCGCACCGGTGCCCGGCGATGGTGGGAAAAACGTTCTCGGCCGTTTGCGCGCGATAGACGCGCGCAGCGTCCACATCAAGGTCGAGACGCTCCCCGCACCGCGCATGGCGACGGTGGAGTCGAACGTCGCGAGGATCCCGGGGATGATCCCGGACGTTTCACTCTTCACCTCCACGCCGCCGCGGGAAGGTGTGGCAGACGAGGCGCACGACGGGCGTGAGAACGAAGGGAACGTGTCGGCTCCCGAGGGCGAGCTGCTGCACGATCAGGATCCCGAGCAGATGTTCCACGTCTTTTCGGCCAACAGTACGCCGAAGGGCTCGATGACGAAGCTCTTCGAGCAGCTCGATGCGGCCCGTACGCCGGCGGCCGCATCGCGCGCGCTCGATGCGCTCCTCAAGCTCGCTGCGAGCTCCGCGCGCAAGGAGCGCTACGACATCGTGGCGGACGTCTTCCACGGAATCATCACGCGTGAGGAGAAGGTCGACGATCGAGCGATCAAACGGCAGTTCGGTGTGACCATCCGCCGCCTCGCGACGCCGAGTCTCCTCCGGTGCGTCGCGAGCCTCCTGCCGCGCAGGCGCGAGAGCTACGAGCGCTACATGGTGATCTTCGCTCGCACCGAGGACGCTGGTGCGGAAGCGCTGGTAGATGCGCTCATGGAAGCGCCGTCGCTCACCGACCGCCGGGTTTACTACGACTCCCTGCTGCACGTGGGAACCGGGATTCGCACGATCATCCACATGCTCGGCGATCAGCGCTGGTACGTCGTGCGCAACGCGGTGGATCTGCTGGGAGAGATGCGTGTAGCGGAGGCAGAAGCGGAACTGATTCGGCTGCTCGAGCACAAGGACGACCGCGTGCGCACGGCGGCGGCCAGCGCGCTGGCGAAGCTCGGATCCGGTCGCACAGCTCCCGGGTCGCGTGACGGTGCGGGTGCGGTCGCGGCACAGCGCGTCGGAGCGATCAATGTCTCGACCAGCGGGAGATCGGTCGACTCCCTGATCCGTGCGCTCGATCGCGAGGACGACAGTCGCGTTCAGATGGCCATGCTGGCCGCGCTGGGCCAGCTCGGTACCCCGCAAGCGATCGAGAAGCTCGTCGAGATCGCCCGCACCGAGAAGGGTCTCTTGATGAGAAAGCGCTCCACCCCGCTGCGTGTCGCCGCGGTGCACGCGCTCGGCCAGGTGAACGCGAGCGGCGCCGTGGCCGCCCTCCAGTCTCTCCTTCGCGACAAGGAAAAAGCCGTTCGCGGCGCCGCCTCGTGGGTGATCATGGGACGGAGGAGGACGGGGGGAAGGTGAAAGACAGCGGTGACGACGGTGCCGACGGGGTCAGGTCTTTAATTTCGAGTCGTGTGGCCAGTGGCCACACGA
>JBIQMO010000238.1:0-5744 GCA_044463245.1 Gemmatimonas aurantiaca | reverse complement strand
TCCTCAACCGGTCACGAAACCGCCGAATCTACCCACACTTTTCCCCGAAGACCCTGAACAGCAGATTCGCCGTCGCAGTCCACCTCCTGACGGTCATCGCGAATGCGGGCGGCAATCCCGTTACGTCGGAACACATCGCATGGAGCGTGAACACGAATCCGTCGCTGATCCGGCGCATGCTCTCGCAGCTCACGCGTGCCGGGCTCACCAGGTGCCAGATGGGTGCCGGTGGAGGTGCGCTTCTCGCCAGGCCCGCTGCGCGCATCACTCTGCGCGACGTCTACAGGGCGGTCGCAGATGGAAGGCTGCTGGGTCTCCCCCGCGAGCGGCCGGATCCGGCATGCCCCGTCGGGCGCAATATCCAGTCGCTCCTCGCGGAGCGCTTCGATGAGGCGACGCGCTCGCTGGAGGCTGAGCTGGCACGTACCACTATCGCCGACATGCACGACGCGGTGGCCGAGCGCGGAGGAAGGCGCCGCGGCAGGCGCATGTCCGCCGACGTGAGGTAACCCCGGAATCGCCATACGAGCCTCGTAGAGTGCGGGAGTGTGTATCTGCGCTGGATACGTATTGTGCTTTCAGCCCCGCCGCCGGTAGGGCCTACATACAAATCAGGAAGAGAAGGGACGAAATGAAGAAGAGATTCGAGGGAGCGAAGAAGCTCTCCGACTTCATAGCGGGCGCCGAGCAGAACAGGGAACTGTGGCAGTCCATCTATGCGCGCGCGTCGGTCGATGCTGACATCCTGGAGCTTGCGCGCCAGCTCCCCGCGAAGCGCTATCTCCTCGTGCTTGTGGAGGACTGGTGCGGCGACGCGTTCAACTCGGTGCCGTGGCTCGCGCGCCTGGCCGATGCCGTCGCGGACAAGCTGGAGCTGCGCGTGCTGCGGCGAGACGAGAACCTGGATCTGATGGACGAACACCTCTCTCCCACGGGCGGGCGAGCCATCCCGGTAGTGATGGTCCTCGACGAGAACTTCCAGGAAATCGGTTGGTGGGGCTCGCGGCCAGCGGAGCTGCAGGCATGGATCGACGAGACTGGAAAGTCGCTCGACAAGACGGAGCGCTATCACCAGATGCGGCTCTGGTACTCGCGTGACCGGGGCCTGTCGACGCTCACGGAGGTGCTGGCGATCGCCGGGGTGCCGGCGGGAGAGACGGCGGTCCGGTAAGGAGATCGCTACGCTGGAAGGGGGGCGGAGTTGCATCTCTGGCGCTGACCCGCTCCGGATCGATGACGAAACGCGGTGCACGCGTTAGTCTACCCGCATGTCCATTTCCGATGAGCCGCTCCGCTGCGGGCGCCATATCGTGCGCCGGTTATCCTTCGCGTGGTCGCTCTGCGCTACTCTGTCATGCGCCACCGTCCGGACGCCAGCGCCGCCAGCGCCTGTCGCCAGTACCACCGCCCGGGTGCTCGTCTTCAACATCCATGCGGGCAAGGACGCATCCGGCGCGGACAACATCGCCGGCGTCGCGGAGCTGGTACGTTCGAGCGGCGCCGACGTCGTGCTTCTCCAGGAGGTGGACCGGGGGACGCGCCGCTCCGGTGTGGTGGACCAGCCCTCCTTGCTGGCGGCGCGCACCGGGATGCACGTCGCTTTCGGCAGCGCGCTCGACTACGATGGCGGGGAGTACGGCGTCGCCATCCTGTCGCGCTGGCCGATCGTGCGGGATACGCTCATCCATCTGCCGGTGACGCCGTCGCAGGAGCGCGCGGGCGGATCGCACGAGCCGCGCGGTGCGCTGCGCGTGCAGATCGCCGGCCCGATGGGCCGGCTCACCGTGATCGACACCCACCTCGACCCCTCGAGCGACGATCACTGGCGTCGTCAGGAAGCGGACACGATCGCGAGTCTCTTTGCACAGGCCCGGCGGCGCGGGGAGCTGGTCATCGCGGGTGGTGACTTCAACTCCACCCCCGAGAGCGCGGTGCAGGCCACGCTTCGCGAGGGGATGCGCGATAGCTGGGCGGAGTGCGCGAAGGGCGACGGCTTCACCTATCCCGCCGACGCGCCGGTCAAGCGCATCGATTATCTGTACCTCGGCGACTCGATCCACTGCCGCTCCGCGCGCGTGGTCGAGACCCGCGTGTCGGATCATCGCCCGCTCCTGGTGGAGCTCGCCTTTCCCACTACCGTCGCTGGCACCCTGGACCCTCGCACCCCGCTGACGGCGGCCCAGCATGCCTGGGTCGACAGCACGCTCGTCTCGCTCAGCCTGCGTGAGCGGGTCGGCCAGCTGGTCGATGTGTGGGTTCTGGGCGACTACACGAACGTGCGCGACTCGAGCTTCGCCGAGGTGTTGCGCTGGATCGTCCGCGACAAGGTCGGCGGCGTGTCGATGTCGCTGGGCTCCCCGATAGAGGTGGCCGCGAAGATCAATGCCATGCAGCGCGCGGCCAGGGTGCCTCTCCTCGTCAGCGGCGACCTCGAGCCGAATCTCGGGCGGCTCGAGGGCGGTGTGTTCACCCACTACCTCATGGATGCCGGCAGCGCGACTGTCTTCCCGAACGCCATGGCGATCGCCGCAACCGGTCGCGAGGAGGACGCGTACGACGTTGGCCGCCTCATCGGCCGCGAGGCCAGGGCGGCGGGATTCACGACGGACTTTGCACCGGTCGTGGACGTGAACAACAATCCGGCGAACCCGGTGATCAACACTCGCTCGTTCGGGGAGGATCCACGCCGGGTGGCCGCGCTCTCCGCTGCTTTCGTCAAGGGAGTGCAGGACGCGGGTGTCGTCGCAACGCTCAAGCACTTTCCCGGTCACGGTGACACGGATGTCGACTCGCACGTGGGGCTGCCGCTGGTGGACGCCACGATGGCGCGGCTCGACACGGTGGAGCTCGTGCCCTTCGCCGCGGGCATCGAGGCGGGCGCCGGAATCGTGATGACGGCGCACATCGCTCTGCCGGCGGTGCAGGGTGACAGCACGACGCCGGCGACCCTAGCGCCGCGCATCATCACCGGGCTCCTGCGCGACAGTCTGCACTTCAGCGGCCTCGCGATCACGGATGCGATGACGATGGCCGGAATCGGCAAAGGGTACACGACCGAGGAGAGCTCCGTGCTCGCCGTGAAGGCAGGGGCCGACGTGCTGCTCAAGCCGACCGACCCGAGAAAGGCGATCGACGCCGTCGTCGCTGCGGTCGAGCGCGGTGAGATCGCTCGTGCACGAATCGACTCCTCGGTGCGGCGCGTGCTCGAGCTCAAGGCGCGCACCGGAGTCGCCTTCCATCGATTCGTGCCACTCGACACGCTCCGCGAGATCGTTGGTGCACCGGAGCACCGTGCGCTCGCCGCCGACATTGCCATGCGCGCCATCACGCTGCTGCGTGATGAGCAGAACCTGATCCCTGTGCCGGCGGGTGGTCGCACCGCACTGGTGCAGTACATGCCGCGGAGCGAGCTGCGTGCCGGCCGCGCCTTTGCCGCCGAGGTACGCCAGGATGCGCCGGAGAACCGCGTCTTCGATATCGAACCGGCCACATCTCCGGCCAGGCTCGACTCCATCGCGCGCGAGCTACATGGCGCGGACCGGGTGATCGTCGCGACCTACGTGCGACGCATCGAAGGCGAGGGGCGGGTGGCGATCCCCACTCCGATCGCGAGCTGGATCGACTCGCTCGCCGCACGCGAGCGAGTGATCGTGGTGTCGCTCGGCAATCCGTATCTCATTCGCCAGTTCCCTCGCGTGGGTACGTACGCCGTGACGTACGGCGTGTCCGACGCTCTGGAGCGCGCTGCGGCGCGCGCGGTGCTCGGCCGCGCGCCGATCACGGGCACGGTGCCGGTGTCGTTGCCGGGCTTCTTCACGAGGGGCGACGGGATCCGGCGGAGCGCCGTCGCCGGAAGCAGCGCCGAGCGCGCGGGAGAGCCGTAGGGATCTCCTCGTCGGTGCCGACATCTTCGTCATTATACTCGCCAGCCTCCGCCGCGCCACGGACGGCGAGCTGCACATCGAGGACTCCGCTCCAGTAGGACCCGGTATGCACGCGAGCACTCGGCACGTCGCGTGCACTGGTCGAGCCCGTGGCCGAATCGACAGCCCTAACGCAGCCCGAATCGAGTTGACCGTGGACATCCTCTTCGCCAGCGCAGCGGAGCTCGCGGCCGCTGTTCGGTCGCGTAGGCTTTCTGCGGTCGAAGTGCTCGACTCGTTCCTCCACCGCATCGCCGAGCTGAACCCCACGCTCGACGCGATCGTGACCATGGACGCCGACGCCGCGCGCGAGCGAGCGCGCACTGCGGATGCGGCGCTCGCTCGCGGAGAGAGCTGGGGCCCGCTGCATGGCGTTCCCTTCACGCTGAAGGATGCTCACTCCACGGCGGGGATGCGCACGACGGCTGGATGCGAAGCGCTCGAGGAGAATATTCCCAGCCACGACAGCACCGTGACCGCACGGCTGAAGGCCGCCGGCGCAGTGCTGATCGGCAAGACCAACGTGCCGCCGATGCTCGACGATTGGCAGAGCTGCAATCCGATGTTCGGACGCACATCCAATCCGTGGAACACGGCGCGCACGCCGGGCGGCTCGAGCGGCGGTGCCGCGGCCGCCGTCGCGGCCGGGCTCAGTGCCTTCGACATCGGTACCGACCTCTCCGGATCACTCCGCGTCCCCGCCCACTTCTGCGGTGTCTACGGGATGAAGCCCACCGAGCATCGAGTGTCGTCTCACGGGCTGCGCCGACACCCGGGGAGGCAGCGCACGATCCGCGTGATGGCGGGGATCGGACCGATGACGCGCTCGGTGGAGGACCTGGCGCTCCTCTTTCCCATCATTGCGGGACCCGACGGCTGCGACTCCGACGTGCCGCCCGTGCCGGTGGGCGAGATCTCCGAGCTAGCGCTACGCGATGTGCGCGTCGCCGTCGCGCCCAACTTTCCCGGCTTCCCGCTCGCCAGAGTGATCCGCGATGCAGTGGCGTCGCTGGCGCGGAAGCTCGAGCCGCTCTGCGCCGCAGTCGACGAGCCAGCGCTCCCTCCGCTCGACTACACGGCACAGGGAAAGAGCGCGGCCGATCTCATAGCGATGATGGTGGGCGTCTATCACCCGAAGGATGGCGATCCCGCAGCGAAGCTCGGCGACTACCTGGAGGCGCTGCGCGAGCGCGACCGCACCATTGCCGTCTGGGAGAGCTTCTTCGACCAGTGGGACATCCTGCTCTGTCCCGCCGCCATGACCACCGCTTTCACGCATTGCCCGAAGGACACGCAGCTCGACGTCGATGGCGAGAAGGTTCAGTACTCGATGATCGGTGCGCACACGACGCTCTTCAACTACACGGGCCAACCGGCGGCGGTGATACCTTATGCGCACGATGCCGATGGCTTGCCTATCGGCGTACAGCTCGTCGCGAAGCGTTGGGACGAGGCACGGCTGCTCGGAGTCGCACGCGCCATCGCGCAGGTCACTGAGGGGTTCCAGCGTCCGCCGGCGCTGGACTGAGCGAGACGACGGGGTCAGGTCTTTAATTTCGAGCGGGCTGAGCATTCGCTCAGCCCGCTCGAAATTAAAGACCTGACCCCGTCGTCACCCCACCAGCGGCATGACCTCGGCCGCGAACCGCTCCATCTCCTCGTACTGAGGGCTGAATTGGAGGAGCAGGAGATCGACGCCCGCCTCCTCGAACTTCCGGATCCCATCTGCCACCTGCTCCGGAGTACCCACGAGCCCCGCGCGCAGGCCGCGGTTCGACACCGAGTAGTCCTCGAGCGACACCTTCTGCTCGAGCTGCGTGT
>JBIQMO010000237.1:0-5749 GCA_044463245.1 Gemmatimonas aurantiaca | reverse complement strand
CTTTAATTTCGAGCAAGCTGAGCCATAGCTACGCTATGGCTCAGCTTGCTCGAAATTAAAGACCTGACCCCGTCGGCCTCATCCCCGCCAGGAGCAACACCACGATGCCTGCCTCCAACACCGCGTCCAGGAGGTACACCTCGAGGAGAGTTCCGTTCAGCACATAGTAGACGTCGATCGCGATGAAGCTGAGTGCGCTCGCGATGGCGAGGACGTATCCCTCCAGACTCGGCCGCGCCCCTCGCGCAGCGAAGAGGAGTGACAGACCGATCGACGCGGCGAGCAGTCCTACCATCTTCACCAGCCAGTCGTCCGTCTTCGCTCCGGTGATCAGCTCGAAAGAGTAGATGTTCACCACCGGCCAGAGACCAGTGATGATGTAGTAGACCCCCTGGAGCCGCATCACCACGCGCGCCATACACACCCCACCCGCTCCCGCTGAAGCTGTATCCCCGCCGCGTTCGCGGGGCCGACGTGGTGTGCGGGGATGCCGGAATCGTA
Organism: Gemmatimonas aurantiaca; assembly: GCA_044463245.1. Classification (GTDB taxonomy): domain Bacteria; phylum Gemmatimonadota; class Gemmatimonadetes; order Gemmatimonadales; family Gemmatimonadaceae; genus JADGGM01. The sequence continues at coordinate 5,248 of JBIQMO010000237.1, read as the reverse complement.
CCGCACCGGCAATGCGCCGCCTTCACCACCAGCGCGCCGGCCGTCGAGACTCAGGCCGCGCTGACCTCGCTCACCGGTTGCGACCGATGCGCGACTTGCAGTCTCACGAAGATGTAGGAGCCGAGTACCAGGAGGAGCGCGATCCCCTGCGCGGCGAGCGTCTCCACCGTCGGGAAGACGGCGAACCAGAGCCCCATCCAGTCGGGGATGACACCAGCGAGCGATGGGAGCTGCGTGGTGGGGAGCCAGTGTGCGAGCTGCATCTCCTGCGCCTGCTCGCCGACCATCACGAGCAGCACCACGCCGAGGAGCACCCCGGTGAGCACGAGCATCTTCCTGTATGGAAGATGTCTGTTGGCCGCGAAGGTGAGCATGGCGACCACCGCGCTGAACGCCATCCCGATGAGCACTCCGTACAGCACTGGAGTGCCGCCGAGCTTGAGCCGGTAGTTCTGCAGGAAGAGCACGACCTCGAAGCCCTCGCGATAGAACGAGGTGAAGCCGAGGAAGCCGAGTCCGAGGAGGATGCCGAGGCGCGATGCGGAGGGGTCGGCGGCGCTCCTGAGGAGCTCGCGCTTCTTCTTCGTGTGCATCGAGATCCAGCCGGTCCAGTACAGCTTGTGGAAGAACCAGTTCATCACGATCACGAGCACGATCACAGCGAGCAGCCCGGTGGCTGCCTGTACGTGGAGCGCGGAGACGCTCTCGCTGAGCGCATCGATGATCCCCACGGCGATACGCCAGGTGATGAGTGTGGCGACGAAGCCGAGCGCGGCACCCGCGGCTATGGGACGCTTATACGGCTGGCCCGAGCTCGCCCTGCTCGCCGTGATCGCCGCGAGCACGAGTATGCACTCGAGCCCCTCGCGAAAGACCAGCACTCCGATATCGAGCACCGCAGTGGAGCCCTGCGTGGTGAGTGGGTCGGGATTGCCGCCCGCTGCGACCGCCGCCCACACGAGCCCCGCGACCAGCACCAGAGCTCCGCCCCAGAGCGCCACGCGACCGATCACGTGGCCACGTTCGTGAACCGCGAGCGCATCCCGCCTGAGAACTGTTCTCATCTCCATACCCGAGCGAAGCTATCGCAATACAACCGCCAGCGAAAGGGCCGTAGGGGTCAGGTCTTGACTTGATACATTTTCCGCCGGCCGGCGGAAAATGTATCAAGTCAAGACCTGACCCCTACGGCCTGATGCTCGAGGGGCCCCGACCCTGTGTGGATCGGAGCCCCTCGAAGAGTTGCCGCTCGAGTACCGCTTACGGCACGTTCGGGTTGTTGAAGCGCTCGATGTCCGGGAGAGGCAGACAGGTAGTGTTCCCGTAGAAGCCGCCCTTCGGGAACGCGGTGCCCGCTGCCGGCACCTGCGGAAGACCAAAGCGCTGGATGTCGTACTGCCGGAAGCCCTCGGCGAAGAGCGTCACGCGACGCTCGTGCGCGATGAGATCCTTGATCGACGCCGCGTCCGTGGGACCGGAGTACGCGGCGACCCCGTAGCGGCTGCGGAGATCATTGATGATGTCCTTCGCGTCGGCTCCCCCCTTCGCCTCCGCCTCGATCAGCTGCGCCTCGTCGTACGACGCAATGCGAATCGGCGACTCGTCGCCCGTGTACTTCACGATGCCCCAGATATCCACATCCGGGTCAGCGGCGTTCGTCGGGTCGTCACGGACCGCGGCACGCAGATCCAGTGCACCTTCGGTCTGGATGCCGCGCGACTCGGGCGCCACCGTGTAGAGACCGAACTGCGTCGTAGACGCGTAGATCCTGTTGTAGCGGCGGCTCTGATCGGAAGCGTACGTGGCGTTGAACACGAAGCCGGCCGGCACGGCTTCGGCATCGGTGATGGCGCCAGCCGTGTTGCCCTGGAAGAGCCGCACACGTGCGCGTCCCACCAAGGCCGCGTTCACGATCGCACCCAGGCCGCTCACCTGAGATCCGACTTCGATGGCCGTGTTGAAGCGATCCTCCGCGAGAGCGAAAATCGCGGACTGCCCCATCGGCGCGCTCAGGTCGAACGCAGCCTCACACATCGACATGCCGAGCGCCGTGTAGCTGAAGCCGGCATAGAGCGCCGACTTGGCGATCAGCTCGTTGCGATCCGACCCCACTTCCTCCGCGGTCCACTCCTGCAGCTTCGTCAGCGCGTTGTCGGCTTGCCAGCGCGCCGTGGAGAGCGGGGTGTAGATGCCGGGGTTCTGGTTGTTGTTGCAGCTGTTGCCACCGTAGATGCCGTTCGTCTCCACGCCCATGGTGCGCCGGTCGTACGGCCATCCGGCGGCGCCGAGCTGGGCGTCCGAAAGCTCGTCGGACATGATCCCAGTGGCGAGCGCGTACGAGGCGTAGGCGCACTCGAAGTCTGCCACCGCGCCATTCACTATCAGCGCGGCCTGAGCGGGATCGTCGAGCGTCTCGGCCGGTACGCGGTCCGGCGCCTTGACGTTCAGAAGCTGGTCGGTGTTGCACGCGGTGATCGACGCGACTACCGCCACCGCGGCGGCGGCCATGGCCAACCAGTGCCCGCGCCGGCGGCGCGGGGACCGGGGCGTGCGGCCGCTCTCATGATTCCGGGTCATTTATGCACTCCTCAGAAGCTCAGGTGGGCGCTGAAGATGAACGACGCGAGCTGCGGCAGCTCCGACTGGTCCGTGTACTGCGTACCGCCGCCCGCACCTCCGGAGATGAAGTAGTTCTCGGGGTCGACGCCGGCATAGGGGGTCCAGGTGTGGAGGTTGCGCGCTGCCACATTCAGCGTCACGGCCCGCGCTCCGATCCGTCCCGCCAGCGACTTCGGTGCGTCGTAGCTGAGAGAGATCTCGCGCAGCTTGGCGAACTTTCCATCGGTGTACACGAAATCGCGGAGCGTACCGGGGCTCTGATACTGCGCGAGCAGCCTCGGATCCGTCTTCTCCGTCTCGATCGCCTCGAGACAGGTGCTGAAGATCTGGCAGCGGATGCGGATGTTGTTGTCGGCCTTCTTGTATCCGCCCTTGAAGTCCACCAGCGCGTTCAGCCGGAAGTTGTTCAGGAAGCGAACGTTGGAGCTGACCGAGCCCTCCCACGCCGGGTTCGCGCGCCCCCAGGGGAGCCGCGGTGCCACGACCACGCCGTTTTCATTGTAGCAGGGCGTGTTGCCGCCGTGACCGTCGGCGCACATCGGGTTGATCGCGCGTCCGGTGGCCGGATCGTATTCGGCGCTCGTGACCACGGGAACGAACCACGAGAACGGAGCGTAGCCGATGCGCTGCTGGATGTAGCCGCTCACGATCGTGGTATCGCCGCCGCTCAGCTTGAGCACCTTCCCGCGATTGGCGGAGAAGTTGACGCCGAGATCCCAGCCGTAGCTGTCGCCCCTGATGATCTGGGCGTTCAGCATCGTCTCGATTCCCTGGTTCATGATCTCGCCGGCGTTCACGTACTGGCTGCTTGCACCGAAGCCGGTGGAGGGAGCCACGCCGCGCAGGAGGATCGCGTCCTGGGTGTGCGTGTCGTAGAGCGTGAGGTTGAGGCTGAGACGCTCATCCAGCATGCTGGCGTCGAAGCCGAGCTCGATCTCCTTCCCGCGCTCCGGAGCCAGGTCCGGGTTGCCGAGCAGACCGGGCGTGAGGGCGGCCGTTCCACCGGGGCCGGGGATCGGGTTGAAGGTGCGCAGCGCGGTGAAGGCGTCCGGCTGCGTTCCGGACTCACCGTACGACGCGCGCAGCTTGAACGTGCTCAGCCACCCCGGCATGCGGCTCTCGAAGAACGGCTCCTCGTTGAGCACCCAGGAGAGCTCCGCCTTCGGGTAGGTGACCCACTTCACGTCCTTACCGAAGGAGCTGTTGTTGTCCACGCGCAGGGCCGCGGTGAAGAAGAGGCGGTTCTGCCAGGAGAACTGCTGCTGGCCGTAGTAGCCGAGCGTGTTGTTGTTGGAGTAGCCATCGCTGGTCACCGGCCGGAGGGCTGCCGACGACACGGTCTCGAGGCCGGGCGCGGGGAAGAAGTCGCCCTCGGCGGTTATCTCGGAGAACTGCTTCTGGTAGTACTGCACGCCGAACGAGGTGGCCGAGGTGAGCTTCGGCGTGAGATCGAAGCGCGCGGTACCGTTGTAGTCGTAGGTGTTGAAGATGATGTCGCGGCGGTTCTGGTACTTCCAGCCGTCGGCGTTCTGCCCCCAGAAGTAGCGGAGCGTGTCGTTCGTGAGGTACGGGAGGAGCTCCTGGTTCTTCTCCTGCGTGAAGTCCGTACCTACTGCCAGCCGGTTGGAGAACCAGCTGAGGGGGTTGTAGTTGATGGTGAAGCTGCCCGTGAGGCGGTTGATGTTCTGCCAGTCCCGCATCGCGCGATCCACTTCGGGCGGTGCGCTGTTGAAGCCGCGCACCCAGCCGCACTCCGGCATATCTTCCGGCGCGCAGTTCTCGGGGAGGTTTTCGGGCGTGGAGTACCAGGCACCCCAGGTCGCGCCACCGCAGCCGCCTTCGCAGCTCAGCGCCGTGTGGCTGTCGATGTAGCCGAGCGAGGTCTGGATGTTGATCTTCTCGTTCGGGGTGATGCCGAGGTTCGTGCGGGCATTGAACTGGTTGCGGAAGTTGTTCGGCTCGGCGCCCTGCTGCCGGCTCTTTCCGGCGGAGGCGAAGTAGCGGAGCGTGCCCGCGCCGCCGCTCACGCTGGCGCTCCAGTCCTGCACATCACCCGTGCGGAAGATCGGGGTGCCGCGCTCGTTCTCCCGCTCGACGATGTTGAGCGCCTGGATCCTGCCGGTGGGGTCCTGCCAGTAGTTGACCGGGACGCGCCCTTCCGGGTTCATGAACCAGTTGGCGCCCTGCTTGATGGTGAAGTTGTAGCGGGTGCCCTCGGAGGAGCCTTTCTTGGTGATGATGTTGATCACGCCGCGGGCGGCCTCGGTGCCATAGAGCGTCGCGGCGGAGGGGCCCTTCAGGATCTCGATCGACTCGATCTCGGAGGGGTCGAAGTCGTTCATGCGGGAGACCACGCCCGATCCGAATGCCTGCACGGAGATGCCGCTTCCCGTCTCGTTGTTGACGCGAACGCCGTCCACGTAGATGAGCGGGTCGCCGGAGAGGGAGAAGCTGGACACGCCGCGGATGCGGATGTTGGCGCCGGAGCCGATCATGCCGCTGCCGGGGGTGACGACGACGCCGGGTGCGCGGCCGTTGATCAGCCCATCGACGCTCGGGATGGCGGCGGAGGCAGTGACCTCTTCGGCCTTGATCTGGGTGACCGAGTTACCGATGGAGCGCTGGGTCT
>JBIQMO010000236.1:0-5779 GCA_044463245.1 Gemmatimonas aurantiaca | reverse complement strand
TCCTCCGCTTGAGATCCTCGATGTACCCCTGGTAGTTCCCCTCATACCACACGACTTCGGAATCCCCCTCGAACGCCAGCATGTGCGTCGCGATACGATCCAGGAACCACCGATCGTGCGAGATCACCACCGCACACCCCGCGAAGTCGAGCAGCGCTTCCTCGAGCGCGCGGAGCGTGTCCACGTCGAGATCGTTGGTGGGCTCGTCGAGGAGCAGCAGGTTCCCGCCGCTCTTCAGGAGCTTCGCGAGATGCAACCTGTTCCGCTCTCCACCCGATAGATCTCCCACCCGCTTCTGCTGATCCGCCCCGCGGAAGTTGAAGCTCGCGAGATACGCGCGCGAGTTCATCTCGCGCTTCCCCACATCTATGGTATCGCGACCCTCGCTCACTTCCTGGTACACGGTGTTGTCCGCGTTCAGCTCGCGACCCTGATCCACGTACGCGATGTTCACGGTGCTCCCGATGGTGAGCGTGCCGTCATCGGGCTCCTCTCTCCCGGCAATCATGCGGAAGAGCGTGGTCTTCCCCGCCCCGTTGGGCCCTATGACGCCCACGATCCCGCCACGCGGGAGACTGAAGCTCAGGTCCTCGAAGAGCAGCTTGTCGCCGTACGCCTTCCGTAGCTCCTTCGCGATCACGACGTCGTTCCCCAGTCGCGGCGGGGGCGGGATCACGATCTCGTTCTGCATGACCCGCTCACCGGTGTCCTGCGCGGCCAGCTCCTCGTACGCAGTCACGCGCGCCTTGCTCTTCGCCTGCCGAGCGCGCGGAGCCATGCGCACCCACTCGAGCTCCCTCGCCAGCGTGCGCTGACGGGCCGACTCCTGCTTCTCCTCCTGCGCGAGCCGGTTCTTCTTCTGCTCGAGCCAGCTGCTGTAGTTCCCCTCCCAAGGAATCCCGCGGCCGCGATCCAGCTCGAGGATCCACTTCGCCACGTTGTCCAGGAAGTATCGATCGTGCGTGATCGCTACCACGGTTCCCGGGAACTCGGCGAGATGCCGCTCGAGCCACGCGACGCTCTCGGCGTCGAGGTGGTTGGTGGGCTCGTCGAGGAGCAGCATGTCGGGTTGCTCGAGCAGTACCCTGCAGAGTGCCACTCGACGCCGCTCGCCACCAGACAATGTGGTCACGTCGGCATCCGCGGGCGGAAGACGCAGCGCATCCATCGCTATCTCGATGGTGCGGTCGAGCTCCCAGAGGTTGTGCGCATCTATCTGCTCCTGCACCTTCGCCTGCTCGTCGAGGAGCTTCTGCATCGCGTCGTCGTCCATCGGCTCGGCGAACTTCATGGAGATGTCCTCGAAGCGCTTCAACAGCGCGCGCTGCGAAGCGACCGCTTCCTCCACGTTCCCGCGCACATCCTTGGTGGGATCGAGCTCGGGCTCCTGCGGGAGGTAACCGATCTTCGTCCCCGCCGCGGCCCACGCCTCACCCTGAAAATCCTGGTCGACTCCGGCCATGATCCGCAGGAGCGACGACTTCCCCGCCCCGTTGGGACCGAGCACGCCGATCTTGGCGCCAGGGTAGAACGAAAGCCATATGCCGTCGAGGATGACCCGCGAAGGAGGTACGACTTTTCGCAGGTCCTTCATTACGTAGATGAACTGGGGTGCCACGTCTCTGATCCGGTTTCCGGGTCCTGTGCTCGATCCGTCCAGCGGTACGCACGCCGCCGGCGATCAGTGAATCGGAAATCTAACCGAGGCGGCCAGGGAAGGTCGTGTTTCCTACGCGTATGAGCACGACTGCGGACTTCACTCCGTCATTCCCGCGAAAGCGGGAATCCATGTTGCCCAGCAGGACATGGATTCCCGCTTTCGCGGGAATGACAGTCTCCGTGAGTCGCGGGAAGACGGTACCCGCAAGTCCGCTCGAGTCGCGGGAATGACTACTCGAAGTGCGGCAGCACGATGTCGTCGCGCAGATCGCGTACGATGAACCAGTCGGCAACGGGCCCGAATCGCAGGAGCTTCGTGACCACGTTGCGGAAGGCGAGCCCGATCGCCGTCTTGGGCACGAACGACGACGCGAAGCGCGCGGCGGAGCGCTGCTTCTTCTCGAGAAACGGCATCATGCGCCGCTCGTACGCGGCGAAAGCAGCGCGATGGTCACCCTTCGATGCGGCCAGCTCCGCCGCCAGCACGTATGCCTCGGTCATCGCGAGCCCGGTCCCCTCGCCGGCGAGGAGGGAGACGCACGCCGCCGCGTCGCCCACGAGCGCCACACGACCGCTGGTCCAGCGCCGCATCCGGATCTGGCTCACGCTATCGAAGTAGACCTCGCCGGCATCGTCCATCACCTCCACTATTCGCGCGCACTCCCAGCCGAGCCCCTGATAAATCCGCCGGACGATCGCTCTCGGATCGGCATCGGCCGGCGCGCCCTCGGGACCGACGCAGTATTCGTCGCGGAAGATGGCCAGGAAGAGCGTCCGGTCGCCGCGCATGGCGAAGCGCGAAAGCTGCCGGCCGGGTACGGCGTACGTCACGTACACGAGCTCGTCGCGCGGGCGGTAGCCGCCCACCTCGAATGCCACCACGTGGTAGCCGAGCGGTAGCTCGAGATCGCTCTCGCCACCGAAGACCAGAGCGCGGACGCGTGAATGGAGACCGTCGGCCCCGACCACGAGATCTACCTCGCACGATGCCGTCTGCTCGAAGTCGACGTTCACGCAGTCGCCGCGGTCGTCGATCGTGGCCACGGAATCGCCGAATATGGTCTCGACCCTCCCGTCGAGATCGTCGAAGATGGTCTTCGCCAGGTCGGAGCGGCGGATGCTCGTGAAGCGGCCGCCGGTCGCGCGAACGAACACGTCGGTCGAGAATCCTCCCACCTTCTCGCCCGCACGATCCACCATGCGCACCTCGCGCACCTGATAACCCTGCTCCAGGACGCGCGGCAGAGCTCCCATGCGCTCGGCGATGTCGTAGCCGGCACCCCAGAAATCGATGACGTAGCCGCCGGAACGCGGCGCGGGCGCGCGCTCCACGAGGGTGACTTCGTGGCCCGAGCGGGCGAGCCACCATGCCAGTGTCGGTCCGGCTACGCCGGCGCCGTTGATGAGAACCTTCATGAGCGTGGGGTCAGGTCTTGCATCGTGCATGAGACAGCCGTGCGGCTGTCTCATGCACGATGCAAGACCTGACCCCGTTCTGCCAGGATGCACGGCTCTTGCTGCGCATTCATTGCATGGACACGAGAAGCGGAAAGAATCGGAGCGATCCGAAGCCCCAGCGCGAGGAGAAGCACCCGCGCGAGTGGGAAGAGGATCTCAACCCGTCGCACATGGCGGGTCAGAATATCGGGCCGACGATGGGTGATCGGACCGCCGACTCGGTCACCGCGTACGAGATGAAGGGGGTGCACCGGCTTCTCGCCGGTTACACCGACGACGAGCTGAAGCAGATCCCGGTACTCACCGAGGGAACCCGTCTGCAGCAGGGCGCTACCTACATCGACCTCGCCGAGCAGCATCCCACGGAATTCAAGGTGAACGGCGGCGTCACGATCGGTCGCGAGCAACTCATCGTTCCGAAGGATCGCGTGCCGTACCCGCTCTGGAACAAGCTGATCGGAACGACGGGGTCAGGTCTTTAATTTCGAGCGGGCTGAGCCGTTGCACGGCTCAGCCCGCTCGAAATTAAAGACCTGACCCCGTCACTTCGGATGCTCGTACGTGCCCATCAGCTCGGTCTGAGCGAGTATGTGACCCTTCATCGCGCTCTCGAGCTGCGGCTTGGTGGGCTCCCTGAGATCGGGGAGCGTGGTATCGAGCGCGTAGAGCTTGAAGAAGTAGCGGTGCCGGCCGATGGGCGGACAGGGTCCGCCGTAGCCGAGGTTCTTCCAGTCGTTGCGCCCCTCCTTCGCTCCCTTCGGGAGGCTGCTCGTGGTCGTGTGCTCGGGGAGCGACGTGGTGGACGGCGAAATGTCGAAGAGCACCCAGTGGACGTATACCATCTTCGGCGCCTTCGGATCGGGCGCGTCGGGGTCGTCCACGATGAGTGCGAAGCTTCGCGTCCCCTCGGGCGCGCCGGACCAGGACAGCGGTGGTGAGACGTCGTCCGCATCGCAGGTGAAGCGCGCCGGGATCGGGCCGCCGGCCTTGAATGCCGACGATGTGAGCTGGAAGGTCATGTCGTGCTCCGGTTCGTGCGTCGTAACTGGGTACTGGTGCTGCAGCGTCCTCCTGCGTTCCACGTCCTGCGGGCGACCGCGCGTCGGCCTGCACTCGCCTGGGCAAGCTCGCGCTCGATCACGTCGTCGTGCGACCCGCAGCTTCCGCGCCGCTTTCCGCTCTGCCGCGCGAAGCAGCGGGGTCGAGAAGATCGGCAAAGAAGAACCGCTCGTCGCGCAGCACCACCTCGCCGCGCACGTGCGCGACCGGGTTCGCGAAGAGCGGTCCATCGTACACGAAGGTGTGAAACTCTCCGTTCTCTCCACACGGATCCACTCCCGCGGGCAGATCGGCGACGAACGATGCGTCGTACTCACGCCCTGCAAAGGATCTGTCGAGAGCGCCGCCGTCCACGCACACCACCACCGCACGGAAGCCGAGCGCGGTGAACTCTGCCGCGAGCTCGCGCGTGTCGCGCCCCCAGAGCGGGAAGATCGCACCCAGCCCCGCACGAGCGAGGTTCTTCTCGCGGTACTCCCGGATGTCCTGGAGAAAGAGGTCGCCGAATACCACGCCTTCCATGGCCGGCGTTCGAGCTCGCAGTGCGGAGAGCGCGGCGTCCATCCTGGCCTCGTACTCCTGATTGTCGGCGCGCGGCGATATCTCCACCTCGTGCAGGGGGATGCCAAGCGAAGCGGCCTGCGCCTGAAGGAGCGATCGCCGCACACCGTGCATGCTGATCCGCTCGTAGCCGCTCGTCACCGTGGTGAGGAGCGCGACCGGCTCGTATTTGCCGCCTAGCTGGATCTCTCGGAGCGCGAGCGTGCAGTCCTTCCCGCCACTCCAACCCACGATGACCGGCTTTCTACTCATCGCCTCCGAGCTCGTCGTCTTCCATCGATCTTAGGTGCCACTGATGCTGCAGGACCTTGCGGACGTGGTCGTAGCGTGCGACGCCGAAGATGGCGCAGGCGATCCCCAGAGGGATGAGCGCCCAGCCCACCACTACCATCCAGGGATTCTCGAAGAAGTGAATGAGCGCGACGCCAGCCGCCAGGAAGCCGAGCGCGGTGCGCACGTACATGAGGAGCGTGCGCTCGTTGGCGAGGGAGGTGAGGTCCATCGCCAGGCGGTCCTGGATGACTATCTGGCGACTGACCTTCCGGGGCCGGTCCTCGCCCGGCACGCCTTCACCTCTTCGCGTACACGCTTCTCTTTCCCTGCCGGTCGAAGGCGATCACGTCGTAGTCGTCCTTCCGCATTCCTTCCATCCCTGGAGATCCCATCGGCATCCCCGGCACCGCCAGTCCGGCGATCGCCGGCTTCTCCTTCAGCATCTTCTGGATGAGGTCAGCCGGGACGTGCCCCTCGACCACGTACTTCCCCACGGTCGCCGTGTGACAGCTCTGCAGCTCCGCGGGCACGCCGAAGGTGGCCTTCACCTCGCTGAGGTCATCCATGTCGTTGGAGGTGACCTTGAAGCCGTGCGACTCGAGGTGTTCCACCCACTTCTTGCAGCAGCCGCAGCTGGGCGTCTTGTAGACCGTGATCGCGATGGGCGCCGCAGCGTACGCCGGGATCGTCAACATTCCGCTGGCCACCGTCGCTGCCGCGCCGCCCAGCGCTACCCGCAGCCATTCGCGCCGCGTCACCATCGTGCAAT
>JBIQMO010000235.1:0-5781 GCA_044463245.1 Gemmatimonas aurantiaca | reverse complement strand
CCTCCGCAACTGCTATTAGTCACCCCCATTCGTGCAACAAAGCCGCGAAAGCGGGGATCCATGTTGCCCGGCCAAAAATGGATCCCCGCTTGCGCGGGGATGACGGTAGGGCTTGCGCGGGGATGACGGTAGAGGTTGCGCGGGGATGACGGACGGTGCGGGTCCCCGCTTTCGCGGGGCTGACGACGGGGCACGGTGCAAGCGCTGACCCCGCCGTCCGCGGGAAACGCAGACGACGTCGAGCTCGTAGGATATCAGTGAGACTCGTAGGATATCGGTGAGATCCGAAGGCGCGCTTCGAGGCGGAAATGCGCACTCTCCTGTTCTGCATTCTCATGCTGGCTCTGGCTCCATTCGCGCGGGGCCAGGCACAGTCATCATCTCCGCAGACACTCGGCGAAGGTGTAGTCCTCGAGCGGCCGCTCGGTCCGTCGGATTCACATGACTTCACCGTGCGGCTCGCCAGCGGGATGTCCGTGCTGCTCAGCGTGCAGCAACTCGGTGTCGATGTCGTCGTCGAAGTCCGTGCTCCAGACGGCACGCTTCTCCAGGCCGTGGACAGTCCGACCGGTCGTACCGGCGACGAGCGCGTGGAGATCTTCGCGGACCAAAGCGGAGCGTACGGTGTCCGCGTCCGTCCCTACGATTCCGGAGAACCCCAGGGCCGCTATCGCTTGACAGTCGTCGAGCTACGTGACGCGCGGGCGACGGCCACTCTTCTCGCCGCCAGGGCGCGTGAGCGCGACACCGCGGCCAGCTGGCTTCGTCAGCATGCGGCGCGGCTGCCAGATGAGATCGTGGGTTCGCTCCGTCCGCTAGATGAACTTGCTGATCATGCACGCGTCATCGCTCTCGGCGAAGCTACCCACGGCAGCCGTGAGATAGCCGACCTGCGCTTTGCCGTCACCCGCTACCTCGTCCAGCGACATCGTGTCCGGCTGATCGCCATCGAGTACAGCGCTAGCCGGCTGGGCATCCTGAATACGTGGGCGCTCGGTGGACCGGTAAAGGATGCCGATGCGCAACGCGCGCTGAACTCGGGGTGGATCGGCCGGCGGACGCTGGGGGATCTGGTGCGGTGGCTCCGCGAATGGAACGCCAAGCATCCTGGGGATCGCGTACAGCTCGTGGGCGTGGATCCACAGGACAACGAACACGCGCGCGCCGAGCTGCACGCGGTGCTGCGTGCCGCTTACGGCGACAGCGGGATAACGGGACTCGACAGTGCAATGCGCGAGGTCGCCGTCGCCGACTCGCAGGCGTGGGTGTTCGGCGATTCGCGGATCAGCGCGACGACGTATCGCACGCTCGTCGAGGTGGCTGCGCGTCTCGAGTCGGATGCACCGCTGCTGGTCCGGCAACTGGGCTCCGACTCCGTAAACGCGGCGCGAGACGCCGCCCGACAACTCGTGCAGTTCGCGGATTTCAATGCGGAGGGTCGCTCTCTCCGGTCACGCGACTGGTACATGGCGGCCAACCTGATGAGAGCCCTCGACGCCGCGCCGGCTGGAACCCGTGCCGTCTTCTGGACGCACAACGCGCACGCCAGTCTAGCTGCCGATCGCGCGCCGCAGGCCCGCACATCGGGGGCGTTCCTGCGTGCTGCGCTCGGGTGTGGTTATCGCGCGTTGGCGACGAGCTTCGGGGAGGGAGCGTTCGTGGCCCAACGTCCCAACGACTTGCAAGATCGTCTCGCAGTGTCGTCGCTCCCACCAGCGCCACCGGAGACGATAGATAGCGTCATGGGCTCGGTGTACGGAGCGGGTGCCGTAGCAACGTGGGGCTGCGACCCGCGTCCCCGCGACGTGCCGACCTGGCTGCAAAACGCCGAGCCGCTGCACTGGGTCGGCGGGATATTCGAGCCAGGCAGTCTGCCGTCGGAGGCATTCAGGCCGTTCAAGCTCGTGGACGACTTCGACGGCATCTTCTACCTGCCGAAAGTCACCGCGGACCAGGTCTTCACCGATCGACCGCTCATACCGGCGCGACGCAGGTGAAGACCGCCGAGTTGCGTGAGCAGCTCCGCCGGCGGTGATTGTGGCACCCCGCAAACTGAGACCAGTTCATCCTGGCGAGGTGCTCACGGCGGATTTTCTGGAGCCGCTGAGGTTCTCGAATTATCGGGTGATACACTCCATCGTTAATCGCTGTAATGGTTGCTAACCTGGAGGTGCCGCGTGCTACACGTATCGCGTTCGACTCGGAAGGCGTTCGCTGATTGCTGCTACTTCCTCGGCTCCGTCTGGGGTGCCGCGGGCGCGCTGAAGCTGACCTTCGGCATTCGCATCACCTTCCCACTCTTCCCACCCATCGATCTCGAGCGGGTGTCGCCGGGACCCGCCATCGCTGTTGCACTTGGCCTCTTCGCTCTGGGCGCGTGGCTGGGGCGGGGGGCAGAGGCGACTGTCGATAGTCGAGAGGTAGAATCGCTCGCGCCATCGCACGAGGCGCAGTTGGGTGCCGGCGGCATGGATGCCATGTCGGCTTCGATCGCGGAGCGGGCTGGATCGGCGGTCACGCGCCCACCGTCGGCCTGAGATGCGCTGAGCCAGGCATCGGCCCTTGCGGCGGCTGTCGATTTCCGACGTGCTGATTCGACGTGTTCATGATGGCCGATGCTACCGTCGCGCCAGCCAGAATCTTCCAGCCATGGTGACACCATGACGCGTCGACTCATAATGTGGAACCTCATGACCCTCGATGGCTATTTCGAGGGCGCGAAGAAATGGGACCTCGACTTCCACGGGCAGGTGTACGGTCCGGAGCTCGAGGAGCTCGGACTGCGGCAGCTCCACTCGGCCGGCGCGATCCTGTTCGGCCGGGTGACGTACGAAGGAATGGCGTCCTACTGGACGTCGGCGACCGGCAGGACGGCTGATCTGATGAACAGCGTGCCGAAGATCGTGTTCTCGCGAACGCTCGAGGAGGCGACGTGGAACAACACCCGTCTGGTGCGTGGGAACGCCGAGGAGGAAGTCGCACGACTCAAGAATGAGAATGGCGGAGATCTCTATGTGTTCGGCAGCGCCGACCTTTCGGCGAGCTTGATGGCGCGCGACCTTTTCGACGAATACCGTTTGTGCCTCGCGCCCGTCGTGCTCGGAGCGGGAACACCGCTGTTCAAGCCATCGACGAAGCCGAAGTCATTCAGGACGCGCGAGGCGCGGACACTGAAGACCGGCGGCATTCTCCTGTTCTGTGAGCCGGCGGAGGGCTCGCGCTAGGGAGTGCGCAGGTGGGATTCGCGGGGTGAGTCCTGCGGTCAATCCAGCATTAGCGCACGCATGCTCTTGTGGGGACGGCACGATATGCGCATATTTACGCTATCTTGTTGCGCATATCGGAGCCCGCCATGCCGAACACCCGACCCCGTAAGTCGCCCGGCCGCACTCGACGCGCCCGGAACCTGTCGCTCTCCGACGAGGCGGTAGAGCGCGGCGAGCGATACAGCACGTCGGTTGGGCTCTCGCTCTCGGCGCTGGTCGATCAGATGCTTCGCGCGCTCCCGGCCGAGCACGATCCCGCGGAGGACGAGCTTCCCCAGAAGCTTCGGCAGCTACGCGAAGTGCTCGTGCGCGACGGCCATCCGATAGATTGGCGCGACGAGTACCGCGAGCACCTGGCCAACAAGTACGTGCGGGAGGGTAGGAAGAAATGACCTCGGTGCGTCCACGTCGCCGACGGCAGGTGCGCGAGCGCGCGCCGTCCCCTCCGCCCGTGATCCTCGTCGACACGAACGTGCTGCTCGATGCGGTCCTCGTTCGTATGCGATGGGCCGCCGATGCGGTGAGCCTCCTCGCGGCAGCGGTACGAGGTGATGTCGAGGTCGTCGCCTCTGTCCATGCGCTCGCTACTCTCGATTACGTGGCTCGCAAGCGGATCGGCGCCGCGGCATCGCAGTCGGCGATAGTCGAGCTGATGACGATGATCTCCATCGCGGAATTGGGGAGCGACGATGTGCGCTATGCACTGTCATCGGCGATTCCCGACTTCGAGGATGCCTTGCACGTCGCTGCCGCGCGTCGTGCCGGAGCCCAGGTCATAGCCACGCGGGACCCCGCGGACTACGAGAACAGCCCGATTCCGGCACTCGCTCCAGCAGCGGCGCTCGCGACAGTAATGGCGCGTTGAGGGTTTCCGCTTCCGGAGCGTCCGCTATTTTCGCGACGCCCGCCCTCACTTACCCCCGAACGGCGACTGCCTCGCTCCCACCCGGCGCGAGCGGCGCGCGACGCCTCGACACGACGAGCAGCAGCGCGGTCGCGAGCAGGAGCGCGTTCGCCCACCACATGCCGACGAACGGCGAGATCACCAGCCGGTCGGCGAGGCTCTCGCCCGCTATCATCAACATGTAGTACGTGCCGAACACTACGAAGCTCGCGCTGAGCACCAGCCACATGCCGCCGCGCGGGACGCGGAGCGCAATCGCCACGCCGACCAGCGCCATGACCATGCATGCCGCGGCGAGGGCGAACTTCTTCTGGACCTCGATCTCGTACGCGGCCACGCGGGCGAGGGCGTCGGGCTCGCCAGCCGGGCGGACGCTCCGTGCCGCCTCGCGCAGCTCGCCGATCGTCATCATGCGGTCGCCCTGCGGCGCCGCGCCGTCCCGCGCCATCACAGCTGCCAGTCGCGCGTTCGCGCGGGGGACGATCCGGGCGACCACCACGAGCTCCAGCGCGGCGATGGAGACAGCGGCCGCGAGTACGGGTCTGACGAGACGGCGGATGCCATCGCGCTCCCGTCGCGCGGTGGCAAGCGTCCCCTCTGCTCTGAAGCGCGTGAAGTCGCGGAGGACGGCAACAAAGACGGCCATCGGAATCGTCATCGCCGCGATGAACGGTACGGCGAGCAGCAGCACCTCCGCGATGGTGCCGGCCGACGCTCCGCGCGCGCTCAGCGCCGGCACCTGCTTCCTCGCGAAGAGCGCGAGCAGCGACGCCGTGAGCACCGCGAACGCAATGATGAACGATACTACGTGGCGACGCAGGAGCTGCCGAGTCGTGTACTGCGGCATACGCGAACCTCCGAGGTTGGCGCCGGCCGGCTGCGGCTCGTGCGCGTCGATGTTCCACCATTCCGACTGACTGTGGTCGCGGCGTTCACCCGCGGCACCGCGCCCCCACGCCGGTCGCACCTGCTCGTAGGCGGCGCGCCGAATCACATCCCACACGCCAGCCGCGCCGGCGAGCACGCCTTCCAGCCGCCCGCGCGCACGCGCGCGTTGGAGCTCGCGGACGAAGAGAGCCTCCATCGCCGCACCATGCTTGCTGCGCAGCCTAATCGGGAGCAGGTGCAGCGCGAGGCGATACGTACGCGTCCAGCTCATCATGCTCTCCCGGCTGCGAGGCGAGTGCGTGCTACCCGGGCGAGCGATTCCAGTCGTGCGGCTTCGTGCTCGAGGGCGACGCGGCCCGCGCGCGTGATCCTATAGAAGCGCTCGCGCCCCGAGATCCCCTCTGGACGCTTGTCCTCTGGAACTTCTTCGAGCCACTTCTGCTCGACGAGCTCCTCGAGCGATCCGTACAGCGTCGCGGGCCAGAGCCGCACGCTCCCGTCACTCAACTCGCGCACGTCGTCCTGAATCGCCGTGCCGTAGCGCGGCGCGGCGGAGACGGAGAGGAGGATGAAGAACCAGTGCGGCTTCATGGGATGGGTGGGGGGAGGAATCCGGGGGATGACAGACTATAAAATAATAGTATGATCGAGTAGTATGTAACGCAAGTGTTCGAGGGGAACGACGGGGTCAGGTCTTTAATTTCGAGCGGACTGAGCATTCGC
>JBIQMO010000234.1:0-5894 GCA_044463245.1 Gemmatimonas aurantiaca | reverse complement strand
CGGATGCGGACGAGAGCGACGAGGCGCGCTACCCCTGTCGCTGCGGGGCGCCCAATTGCAGGGGCACGATCCTGGCGCCCCCCAAGCGGAAGCGGGCGGCCGCCAGCGCCAAGCGCGGGAAGGGCGCGGCGAAGCGGAAGAAGACGGCGAAGAAGGCCGCGAAGAAGTCGGGCTCGAGGAAGAAGACCTCGTCGACGCGCGTGAAGAGCGCCACCAAGCGTGGAATGGCGGCTTCGAAGCGGGGGAGAGCTGCATCGAAGCGAGCGGCGAAGTCACCCACCCGCTCGAAGGTCTCGCCGAACCGGCTCAAGGCCGCCGCGAAGCGCCGGCGGTCAGCCTGATTTCCCCCGGAAGCTGACGACCGCGCGCTCGTCGGTGCGGCCGTTGATCAGTTCGTACTCGAAGTTGTTCTGGCCGATGTTCTGACCCAGGGGCGCCTTCTTTACTATGAGGAAGTCGCCCTCGCGCCATCCCGCCGTACTCGTGCGATCGGGGAGGTAGACCTCCCATACCGTGCTGTCGCTCAGCACGATGAACATCCCGTCGTCACCCGTGCGTGCGATGCGCTCGCCCGGAATGAGCGACCACCTCGGCCATTCAGCTTCTTCGCTCGACGCGCGCATGCGACCTTCGTCGCCAGTATCCTGTGCGCGCAGTACGCCGACGTCCAGCGAAAGTGCAGCGAGCGCCGCGAACGCCGCTACCAGCGAACCCGCCTTCATCGATCCCATCACTCGGGCCCTCCTAGCACGAGTAGCAGAGCACCGGCCCGTTCCGGCCGGGGCGGAGTCGCGCGGCCCGGCCGGTGCCGGGCCGCACCGGAATGCGATCCCCGCGAGTGAGTGTCGCACAACGAGTGCCGCCTGGTGAGCGTAAGCGCAAGCTGTGTAACATTTTCTAGCAGACACGGGCATTTTGTGACTTTTGCCTCTTGTTTTTTTTTCGCTTTGGCGTTCTCTTGGTAAGCCATTTTGCTGCCGAGCCCGCCGGGGCGCCCCACCCCGTGTGCGGCTACGCAACGATGCGAACAGGGAGCGACGCCGCTCCTCTCACCAGAGTTCCCTGCCTGGGGCGAGGTCGAGTTCCATGCGGTACCAACGCCATCTCACAGCAGCGCTCACTGCGGCGCTCCTCGCGGTCGTACCACTCGGTGGTGCGGCAGCGCAGGACTGTGGCTGCCAGAACCGCGACTCCAACGCCAACGGCCACATCGCGGGCGCGCTCGGCGGAGGGCTCTTCGCGGGTCTCATCGCCGCCGTTCTCGGAATCAAGCACGCATCCGAAGCGACTGCGCAGCCGATGATGGGCCCAGCCGGGGGGGTCGGACCCGGCTCGGCTCCTACAGTGTCGGTCTCGACGGGAGCGCTCGGAACGCTTCCCGATTCCGTCGACAGCGCCGCCACGCCCGCGGCAGCTGCTCCTCTTCCGGCGACCGTCGCCGATGCGCGCACCCCGAGCGGCCAGCGCTCGATTGGCGATCCCGCGCACAACGTGGCGTACACGCCGCCGATGTCGGCGCGCGACGCGCGCGAGGAAGGACTCATCCCGGCCAAGACCGCATCGCTTCTTCCGGCCATCGCGATGATGGGAGCGGGTGCGCTGCTCCTCGGACTCCTCCTGCTCCGGGAGAGGACGCGTGGGCGGAGAGTCGTTCGGCGGAGGCGCTAGGCGGTACGCTTCGGTCGGCACCAGCTACATACACTTCCCATCCTGACTGCCGTACTGGCCCAGCCTGTTCTGGCTGGGCTCGTGGCACGCGTGTCGCACCGCGATCGACCATCCAGTAACGGCTTGCTTCCCACGTAGGATCGACGCCGGCACCGGCGGGGAGTGGGATGGGATGGTGTGTACAGTGACACAACGCGGACGCTGAGCGCCGTGGAATCGATCAGGATCCGGCCGGAGATCGCCTACGCCTGGTACGGCCAGTCGTTTCTCATCACGAACAATCGTGGCGAGTGCACGAGCGACCAGCCGCTCTCAGGCTTTTACTTCCGCGAGACGCGCTACCTCCGCACGCTGCGCCTCTCGATCAACGGCGAGAGCCCCTGGCTCTGCGACGTAGCCGCGCCTTCGCCGGGTGCACTCGATCTCACCTTCAGCTACCCCGAAGTATCCGAATATGGTGGCGGGGGGAGCGGTGCGTCGCTCGGCGAACTGCCAGCGAATGCGCGTGGCATCACCAGTCGATCGGTCGACATCCGGCTCCACTACCGGGTGGGTATCGCGTCGCTCGACGTCTTCCTCCGCCTCGCGAACCACTCACGCCAGGACGTCGATCTCGATGTCACGTGGGCACTCGGTTCCGATTACGCGGGGCTCATGGAGGCGAGCTCCGGCAGGCGGCAGCAGGAGGCCGCTGTAGAAGTGGACTGCGATGAGCGTGAGTTGCGCTACACGTACACGCACCCCGAGCTCCCGTACCGGACGCGTGTAGCCGGTGCGGGGCTGGGTGAGTGGCATGCGTCGTCCGACTGCATCGGTGCGCGGCTCCGACTCGTGCCGCGCGAGCACGTGGAGCTGGCGCTGCGTGTAGACCCGATTGACTACGAGGCCCACCCGGATGCGGACGGCATCGCGCGACGCGAACAGCGTCTCCGAGACTGGCTCTCCGGCTTCGCGCGGGTGGAAGTGCCTGGCAATAACGTGGCCGAGCGTATCATCGGCCGAGCGGTCGGCGATCTCGCATCCTTCCCGCTGCTCGATGGCGAGGAAGACGAGTGGCTGGCGATGCAAGCCGGAATGCCACTCTACCCGGCTCTATTCGGCCGCGATTCCGCGACCACCACGTGGCAGGCCGCGATGCTCGATCGCGGCGAGGCGCTCGATCACGTTCTCACCCGACTCGGACGGCTGCAGGGAGCGCGCGTCGACGATTGGCTCGACGAGCAGCCGGGTCGAATAGTTCAGTCGCTCCGCCGCGGGCCCGTCGCCCGGCTGGGCAGGAACCCGATGGCGCGCTACTACGGCGACTTCGCGAGCCCCCTGATGTACGTCATCTCGATCGCTCAGCTCTACGCATGGACTGGTGAGAAGGAGCGTATCTCGAGGCACCGCGACACCGCGCGCCGCGTTCTCGACTGGGCACGCGAGTACGGTGACGCCGACGGAGATGGTTACCTCGAATACCAGTCACGCTCGAGGAACGGTGTGAAGAACCAGGGGTGGAAGGACAGCGGGAACGGGATAGTCTACGACGACGGTCGCATCGTCACGGACCCGATCGCGACGTGCGAGGTGCAGGGCTACTGGTTCGCGGCACAGCAGCTCTGGGCGGTGCTGAGCTGGGTGCTGGGCGACCACGGGGACGCCAGGGCCCTCTGGCGTTCTGCCATGGATCTCAAGGCGCGCTTCAACCGCGACTGGTGGATGCCCGCCGAGCGCTTCGTCGCGCTGGCACTCGACGCCGAGAAGCGCCTCGTCAGGAGCATCACGTCGAACGTAGGGCAGTGCATCACGACGGGGATAATCGACGACGAGCATCTGCCGCTCGTGGTGGATCGTCTCTTCGCGCCCGACATGTTCAGCGGCTGGGGGATTCGCACTCTCTCCGCCACGCATGTGTCGTACAACCCTCTGAAGTATCACCTCGGCAGCGTGTGGCCGGTCGAGAACGCCACCATTGCCTTCGGTCTCAGGCGATACGGCTTCGACGAGCGTGCGATGGAGATCGCCGATGGGGTGTTCGACCTGGCGCAGCTCTATCAGGACTATCGCGTGCCCGAGTGTATCGGGGGGTACCAGCGCTGGGAGAGCTCGTACCCGGGCACCTACCCGCAGGCGAACTCGCCGCAGGCGTGGAATCAGAGCGGCATCGTGCTGCTCGTCCAGACACTGCTCGGGCTGCAGCCCGTTGCCGCACTCGACCTGCTCGTGGTGGATCCCGTGCTTCCCGACTGGATGTCCGAGGTGATCGTTCGCGGCCTGCGCGTGGGCGGCGCCACGGCCACCATCCGATTCCATCGCAGTGACGATGGGAAGGCGCACGTGGACGTGCTGGAAAAGCGAGGCACACTCCGCGTCATCCGACAGCCACCACCCGAATCACTCGATGCCACGATCGGAGATCGGTTCTCGGCGCTGGTGGATGGAATCCTGCCGCACTGAGTCGGTCTTCGGCTCGGCGGCTCGGCGGCCGCGGCGATCGTAGTGGGAAGGTGGCACCTACCCGGCTCAGTGAAAGTCGTGCCCCCTTTCTCCCTCAGCGCCGACCTCCGCGTGCAGCTCCCGGAAGATCTCGCCGCGCAGGTTCACCACCGTCTGCTCCACGGTGAGCGTCCCGCGCACGAGGATGAGCCGCGCGGTGGAGATGAGCTCCGTCTGCTTCTCGTAGCGCTTCGGCGGGACGATCACGTTCACGAGCCCCGTCTCGTCCTCGAGAGTGAGGAAGACGAACCCCTTGGCGGTGGGCGGGCGCTGGCGACAGATCACTATCCCGGCCACCGCCACATCACGCGTGCCATCGGCGAGCGAGTGCACTTCGCGCGCGGTGCGGACACCGTTGGGAGCGAGCAGGCGGCGCAGGTGGAGCATGGGGTGGCCATTGAGCGAGACGCCGGTGAGCCGATAGTCGGCGGCGGTGATCTCGCGCGGCGAGAGCGCGGGTACGCTGGGCGGGATGTGCATGTTGGGACGCGACGGCGCGAGCGGGCCCGCCTCGCCGCGAAACTCCTCGAGCATCCGCCACACCGCGGCGCGGCGCCGGCGGCGGAGCGGCTCGTCGATCACGAACGAGTCGAGCGCCCCGGCGTCGGCCAGCGCGCGCAACGCTCGGCGATCGAGACCCGACCGCTCGATGAGATCACCGATGGAGCGGAAGCTTCCGCCCTCGAGCAGTGCACGCTCGAGCTTCTCACGCGCGCGAGCGCCCAGCCCTTTCACCATGCGCAGACCGAGACGAACCATCGGTACTCCGCCAGGCCGCGCCTCGAGCGTGCAGTCGTACATCGAGCGCGTCACGTCCATCGGGAGTATCGTCACGCCATGGCGGCGCGCATCCTCTATGAGCGTACCCGGCGAGTAGAATCCCATCGGCTGCGCGTTGAGGATCGCTGCGGTGAACTCGGGCGCGTAGTAGTGCTTGAGGTACGCGCTCGCGTACACGAGCAGCGCGAAGCTCGCCGCGTGCGACTCGGGGAAGCCGTAGTCCGCGAAGGCGTTGATCTGGCTGTAGATCCTGCGCGCGGTGTCCTCGGGAATTCCGTTGCGCCGCATCCCCTCGATGAGCTTCTCGCAGATCGCCGCCATCCGCTCGCGGCTCCGCTTGTGCCCCATCGCTCTGCGCAGCGTGTCGGCTTCCCCCGCTGTGAAGCCGGCCGCCTCGATGGCCACGCGCATCCCCTGCTCCTGGAAGAGCGGGACGCCGAGCGTGCGCTCCAGGATCGGCTCCAGCGCTGGGTGCGGATAGATCACCTCCTCCTCGCCCGCACGGCGGCGCAGATACGGGTGCACCATTTCTCCCTGGATCGGCCCCGGTCGGATGAGTGCCACCTCCACCACGAGATCGTAGAAGCAGCGCGGCTTCAATCGCGGGAGCGTGTTCATCTGCGCGCGGCTCTCCACCTGGAAGACGCCGATCGTATCGGCTCTGCACAGGTCGTCGTACACCGCCTGATCCCTGTAATCGAGAGCGGCGAGATCCACCGTGACGCCGCGCATCTCGCGGATGTGGCGGATGCAATCCTGCAGGAGGGTGAGCATCCCGAGGCCGAGCAGGTCGATCTTGACGAGTCCCATCGCCTCGACGTCGTCCTTCTCCCACTGGATGACGGTACGATCCGGCATCGACGCCGGCTCGATCGGCACAACGGTGTGCAGCGGCTCCTCGGTGAGAACGAAGCCGCCCACGTGGATCGAGCGATGCCGCGGGATGCGAAGGAGCCGGGATGCGACGG
>JBIQMO010000233.1:0-5900 GCA_044463245.1 Gemmatimonas aurantiaca | reverse complement strand
CCCGCGAAAGCGGGGATCCATCCCATACGTCATCCCCGCGAAAGCGGGGATCCATGTTACCCGCCCTGAACATGGATCCCCGCTTTCGCGTGGATGACGGCAATCGCTCGCGTCGGGATGACATCGGACACGCTACAAGATCTGACTCCGCCTACTCGTCCCCGCACGACTTACGCCACTTCGGCCCGCACCTCCCCTCTCTTCCCGCTCGCGACCCACGCGCTCACCAGCACTACGACCACATCCACCGGGAAGATTTCTAGAAAGGTCATCCCGATGTTCACCAGCGGGTTCTTGTACGCCTCGGCGAGCTCCGCCATCTTCTGCCGCCGCGCCTCGAGCTGTGCCTCGCTCGCTCCGGACGCGCGCTCCTTCTCGATGACTCGCGCCGAGTACTTCTCCATGAAGTCCGGCACGATGGTGCGGTATACCACCTGCCACGACGCCACGTAGCACACCGACGCCACGAGGGCGATGAGGAATCCCACTCCGAAGGCGCGCCGGAACCCGATCCTTCCCCCGAGCACTCCGTCGCGATAGGAGCGGATCCCGAAGTAGACCGCGAGGAGCGCGAGGATCATCGTCCCGTAGCCGATAGCGTAGCCCGCCCCCATCGAGATGCGATCCTCGTTGCTCATGGTGATCACCATTCCCAGCGCCAGGATCGCGCCGGAGATGAGACCATAGGTCCACACTGTGCGTTTCATGGAGCTCCACTCTGCATTGTGGAGGGAGAGCGCGACGACACGCCTCCCGGCGGCCTGTAGACGGGGGATGAATTTCTGCGCCCCAATCTCGTGAAGAACGGCCCCGCACGCCAGACGGTGCGACCCGCCCCCGTCACGCCTCCACGGGGAGGAGCCGCTCGTACTCCTTCTTCACCACGGCGTAGCACTCGCACGTGCGACGCTCGAGTCCTTCGCGGTCGAGCACCACGATGTGACCGCGCGAATAGCGGATGAGTCCCGACGCCTGCAGTTCGAGCGCCGCCTCGGTCACGCCCTCGCGTCGCACGCCCAGCATGTTGGCGATCAGCTCCTGCGTCATCAGCAGCTCGTTCCCTCGCACGCGATCCAGACTGAGAAGGAGCCAGCGACAGAGCTGCTGGCCGAGCGAATGGTGGCGATTGCAGACGGCCGTTTGCGACATCTGCGTCATCAGCGCCTGCATGTAGCGCAGCAGGATCGGCCGCACGGACGCGCGGCTCATCCAGTCGTTCATCGCGCGCCCTTTCAGGCGATAGCCGGCGCCGCCGCTCTGCACCACGGCTCGGCTGGACGTAGAATCTCCTCCCAGGACGAGCGGCATTCCGACGAATCCCTCGCGACCGACCACGGCGATCTCCGCCGACGCTCCACTCTCGATGATGTAGAGGAGCGAGACGATCGCGGTCGTGGGGAAGTACGCGTGGCTCTGCATGGCGCCCGGCTCGTGGAGCACCATCCCCAACGGCAGCGATACCGGCTCGAGTCCCGGAAGCCAGCGCTTCAGCTCCGTACCCGGCAGCGCAGCGAGGACGTGATTCTGCAAGAGATCCTGAAGCGGGGCCATCACCACTCTCCGAGACGCGTCGGGTAATCGGCGTGCGACCCGAGCACGTCCGGACGCTCGGGCAGGTACGGCGGGAGCCGGTGCATCTCCGGTGCGTGTTTGCCGCGCCGGGATGTAGCGACGAAGTGAGATCGTGCGTCGGCTACCGCACAGACCATGAGGTGAGCGACGCGCACATTGGCCGTTTCCTCACGACCTTTCCTGGCCGCGGGATCGTTCGCGCGGCGTGCACTCTTCGTGCTACCGCCGCCACCGCCGGCAGGGTTCTGGTCGCACCGCTTCACCTCGGGAGTCGATCATGTCCCAGCTCGCCACGGCGCCGCCTGCGGCGGCCGAAGACGCCGGGATCCGTCCCTGCCAGATCGATGTGCCGGAGACGGAGCTCGTCGACCTCCGCCGCCGCATCGTGGAGACGCGATGGCCCGACAGGGAAACCGTCGGCGATAGCTCGCAGGGCCCGCGGTTGGCGGATCTCCAGGAGTACACGCGCTACGTTGCGCAGGGCGGCGACTGGGGAGCGGGCGTAGTCGAGGCGATGGGACGTCGGGCGCCGAAGGGACTGCTCGGCATCCACACCAACCTCCCCGCGGCACTCACTCCCGAAGTGGAGGCCGCGCTGAGCGGGAGCGAGCCGGCGATGTCCAGCTTCTCCGAGAAGGAGCGCGCGGCCGTGGACGACCTCCGGACGTACCTGCAGAACGGCGGCCTCTCCTACCTCGTGATGATGGGCGCGCGGCCGCAGGCCGTGGGCTACGGACTGACGGATTCACCCATCGGGCTGGCGGGGTGGATGCTCGTACACGGCGGGTTCGCAAAGTCGGCGTACGGCGAAGACCCCGAGCAGTCGCCGACGCTGGACGATGTGCTCGACGACTTCTCCCTCTACTGGCTGACGAACACCGCCACCTCGGCGGCGAGGATCTACTGGGAGAATCGCGCCGAGAATCTCATCAGCGCGGTATCGCAGAAGAGCGCCGAGATCAAAGTGCCGGTCGCGATCACCGCGTTCCCCGACGAGGTCGTTCATGTCCAGGAGTCGTGGGCGCGGCGCGCCTTCCCCACCCTGGGCTACTTCCACGAAGCCGACCAGGGCGGGCACTTCGCTGCATGGGAGCAGCCCGAACTCTTCGCGGCCGAGCTTCGCGCGGCGTTCAGGCCGCTCCGCTGAACGGAATGCCGCGTGCAGCACGCACTTTCCATCACTCGGACCCGGGCGGTAGCCATATGACACTCAGTGCAGCCGACTTCAAACATGGGGATAGCGAGTTCGGCATCTTCTACCCGACGGGCTACGTGCTCTCGGTCTTCCCCGATGCCGCCGACGCCGACCGCGCGGTCACCATGTTGCTCGACGAAGGATTCAAGGCGGACGACCTCGTGATCGCGAGCGGGCGGGACGTCCTCGCGTACTCGCGGGAGATGCGAGCCAATCCGGGACTCGTCTCCCGCTTCGAGCAACTAGTCTCGGGCCTCTACGGCGATGAGGGTTCGCTGGCCGACGAGCTGGTCGGGATGGCCGAGCAGGGCCATACGTTCGTGGCCGTCCATGCGCCCGACGATGCGGTGACGACGCGCGTGTCCGAGGCTCTGCGACCATTCGCGCCCGTCGTGCTCCGGAAGTTCGACTCGCTCTCGTATACCGACTTCCGATGATCGGGGAGCGGCGGATTCGGACACGCGTCGCACGCCACGATCGCTCGGAGACGTCGTTTGGAGCTGTCGAGCCCGCTCGAAATTAAAGACCTGACCCCGGCTTCCCCGGCTTCCCCGACCCGACGTTCTTCCCCAGGCTCTCGAGGAACGGCTTGAATATCGCGGGCGCCTTTCCGCCATCGGTGGCGAGCAGCTTTCGCACGCTCTCGGCGTCTCCCCCATTCTCGCCGCCCGCGGCGTCGCCGTATGCCTTGCGATTCGCCGAGTAGTCGAGCTCCCACTTCGTTCCCGAGATGTCCACACCGGCGAAGAGTCCCTTGCTCTTCGAGTACGAGTAGATCTCGGACTTCAGCTTGTAATCGGTCTCCGCCGAGACGTTTCGTCCGACGGGACCCGCGGCCACCGACGCGCCGCCGCCGAGGTTGAAGGTGGACGATGCGAGCCTGCTCGCATCCCTGTTCACGAAGACCAGCACGACGTCCGCCGACTGGCCGCCGATCTGGAAGCCGAAGCTCCCGCCCTTGAGTCCCACGAAGGTGGGCATGCTCCACCCCGAGTCGGTGCGGCAGCTCGCGAGCCCGTACCCCGCGCGGCCGCCGATCCCGAAGCCGACCTTCACCACTCCCGGCACCACCGCCACGCACGTCGCGTCCGCGAGGAGGTCCGTGGGCGGCGCCTTGTCGGGGACGGCAACCAGCTCCGCGAGCACCTCGCCCGCACGCTGGACGCGCTGGGTGAGCTTGTCGTCCTGCGCGTGGAGAGCGGCGGGGGCGATGAGCCGGGAAATGGCGAAGAGCTGCGAGACGACTATGAATGCGAGCAGCGGACGCGCGGCCCGCCGAATGAATCCGTTCGGCAGAGACATGTCACAACCTCGGTGAGGACCACCGTAAGTTACACGGGACGGATTGCGCGGTCGCCTCCGGAGTGACGATTTCCCGTCCGCCCGGGTTGATGATTCATGGATACCCTCCTCCACGACCTGCGCCATGCCGTGCGCTCGCTCCGCCGGAGCGCGGGCTTCACGACAGTAGCCGTCCTCACGCTCGCACTCGGCATCGGCGCGACCACCGCCGTGTTCAGCGTGATCGACGGCGTGCTCCTGCGGCCGCTCCCCTTCGCCGATGAGGGGCGGCTCTTCTATTTCCTCGAGAGAAGCGCCGAGGGCGGGAGGCGGCTCCCGTCGTATCCCAACTTCCTCGACTGGGAGCGGGATGCTACGACCACGGACCTCGCCTATGCGCGCGGCCGGCGCGAGGCGATGCGAGGGAGCGACGGCGTGGAGAACGTGCTCGTCGCCTACGTCTCGCCGCGCTTCCTCTCTGTGCTGGGCGCTCGCCCCGCGCTCGGACGCACGCTTCTCCCGGATGAGGAGCGCGTGGGCGCCGCGAACGCCGCCGTCATCACGCATCACTTCTGGATGCGCCACTTCGGCGGCGACCCGGCCGCGGTGGGAAAGACGCTGGTGCTGGGCGACCGTTCCTACACCGTAGTCGGCGTGATGCCGCGCGGGGCGGCATTCCCGCTCTGGGTGGACATCTGGGCTCCGGTCGCCGCCATCGCCGGCACCGACCGCGTGCTGGAGGAGCGGGACTTCCACGCGGATGGAATTCTCATCGGCCGGCTGCGCCCCGGCGCGTCGCTCGCGCAGGCAGAGGGCGAGCTGGGCACCATCGCGCGACGGCTCGCGACCGCGTACCCCGCGGCGAATCGCGACTGGACCTCGGTGAATGCGCAACCTTTAGGTAGCGCGATAATCGGCGACGTGAAGCCGAGGCTGCTCGTGCTGATGGGCGCGGTGGCGGTGGTGCTGCTCATTGCCTGCGCCAACGTCACCAGTCTCTCGCTCGCCCGCGCAGCTGCGCGCTCGAGGGAGATCGCGATTCGCTCCGCGCTGGGCGCGGGGCGAGCGCGCGTGGTGCGGCAGCTCCTCACCGAGAGCGTGCTGATGGCGGCCGCCGGCGGAGCGCTCGGTGCCGCTATCGCGTGGAGCGGCGTCGCGCTGCTCAGACACAGCGCACCCTGGGCGGTGCCGCGCCTCGGCGAGGTGACCCTCGACGCCAGGGTGCTCGCCTTCGTGCTCGGCATCTCGCTCGTGACCGCGTTCGTGGTGGGACTCGTGCCGGCGTGGCGCAGCGTGGCACCAGACATCGCGGACTCACTGAGGGAGCGCGCGTATGGTGCGGGAGGCGGAGCGCTGCGCCAGCGGCTGCGCGCAGTGCTCGTCACGGTGGAGATCGCGCTCGCGCTGATGCTGGTGGCGGGGGCGGGACTGTTGATCAGGAGCTTCCAGGAGCTGCAGCGGCTCGAGCTCGGCTTCGACCCGGAGCGGATGGTGACCTTCGACATCACACCGCCATCACCCCGATACGATGACGCGCGCGACGCCGCCGCGCTCTATGCGCGGGTAGCCGACGCGGTGCGTCCGATCCCGGGAGTGGAGCACGTGGCGCTCGCGAACTTCGCGCCGGGGAGCGGAGGGATCCCCACGCGCGTGGAGGTGGATGGGAAGGTACCGTACGGAGAGTGGGGCGACCGGGGCGCCAGCTTCCGCACCATCTCGCGCGGCTACTTCCAGGCGACGGGGATCCCGCTCCGCCAGGGGCGCGGCTTCACCGACGCGGAGATCGCATCCGCCGGCGCGGTCGCCGTCGTGAGCGAAGCGTTCGCGCGACTCTACTGGCCGGGAGAGAGCC
>JBIQMO010000232.1:0-5902 GCA_044463245.1 Gemmatimonas aurantiaca | reverse complement strand
TCCACCCGGCCAACAGCGCCTTCACGCACGAGCTGGTGGCGAAGACGCTCCTCGGAATCAACCCCGACGAGACGCCGCGCTGGGGGTAAAGGGGTCAGGTCTTGACTTGATACATTTTCCGGCGACCGCCGGAAAATGTATCAAGTCAAGACCTGACCCCTTCACACTACACGAACATCTCCGGGCTGATCTCCAGCGCCACCTCGGAGATCCGGTCCACGGGGAGTCCGGCGCGCCGCGCGTGCTCCAGGATGGCCTCTGCGTCCGGCGCGTCGTACTCGCAGTAGATCTTCCCTTCCGTATCCGAGACGTAGCTCCGGATCCAGATGACCCCGGGCATGTCCGCGATTGCCTTGTTCGACCGGCGAGCTGCCGCATCGAGCTGCTCTCGCGACAGGCCGGGCACGTTCCGTTCGATGATGTAGCGTGGCATAGGTCACCCTCTCGTCGGTCCCGGAGTATGTGCTACGTACGCGCGCGCACCGCCTCGTCTGGCGGAGCTCCGCAGGCCGCCAGCAGCTTCATGTTGCCAGCGCGCTCCGCCCGCTCCCTCGCTAGTGTAGCATAGCGCTCGGCATCGTCTCGCGCGCCCCGGGCCAGGCACACGCCGGCGAGCTCGTGCAACATCCACCCTTCACCGCTCACATCGCCCATCGCGCGGCGCAGCTCGAGCGCGCTCGTGTACTGCTCGGAAGCCGCGTCGAGTCGACCGATTCCCCGATACACGTCGCCGAGTGCGGCGAGCGAGTGCGCCTCGAGGAGCCGCTCTCCGGTATCCCGGTTGATCGCCAACCCCTGCTCGAGCACCGTGCGCGCCTCCTCGTAGCGCAGCAGCCTGGAGAGTGTCACGCCCAGACTGTTGAGGATGAACCCTTCGTGCACGCGGTCGCCGAGGTCGCGGAAGACGCGCAGCGCCATCTCGTACTGTCGGAGAGCTCCGGTATAGCTCCCGCGCTCCCAGTGCACGATGCCAAGCTGATTGTGCAGCGATCCCTCCCGGTACGGATCGCCACTCGCGGCGGCAAGCCCGATGGCCTCCTCGTAGAGCGGGATCGCGGCCGCCGCGTCGCGCCTCCGCATGCACCGCGCGACTCCCTCCAGCGCTGCCAGCTCTGCGGCCGCATCCTCGGTTTGCCGGTGAAGCGCACGCGCAGTGCTCCACGCGGTACTCGCTTCCTCGAGCTCCCCCTCCCGCTCGTGTATGGCCGCGACACGACCCCACATCTCGGCCTCGCTCCGATGATCCTCGAGCTGCGCGAAGAGACCGATTCCCTCCATGAAGTGTGGCAGTGCCTCGCCGTATCGCCCGAGTCCATAGAGGAGATCGCCGAGCATGCGCAGCTCCTGCGCCAGACCGTCGGCGTGGCGAGCCGTACGACTCAGCTCGACGGCCTGGTGATACACGCGGAGCGCCTCGTCCACCATCCCCTGCTGCAGGTAGATGTGCGCGATCGCCGTGAGGTGGAAGGAGCGCTGGATAGGCAGCTTCGGCTCGCGTGCCAGCTCGTCGCCGCGGCGCAGATAGGCGAGCGCCTTGTCGGGATCGCCGAGGGCGCGGTGCACGTTCGCGAGGTTGTGAAAGACGAAGGAGCGCTTGAGCGGATCCTCGTTCACCACCGGCAGCTCGAGCGCTTCCTCCAACACGCGGCGGGCCCGGTCGAGCTCCCCCATGTTCCTGAGGATGATCCCCAGATTGGCGAGATCGCCCGCCACCGCGTGCTCGTCTCGCCGCTCGCGATCGATCGCGAGCGCGTTCTCGGTGAGCGCGAGCGCCTCGGCGTTATTTCCTTCGTGCCAGCGCAGGAGGCCGATGCTGCGGAGCGCGTTCCGCTCGCCGGCAGCGTCGCCGCGCTCGCGCGTGATGCGGAGCGCGGTTTCGAGCGCACGCTCCGCGGCGTCGAAGCGTCTGAGCAGAGTATAGACATCACCCTGCCGGAGATACGCCTCCGCGAGCATCGCCGAAGAGCCAGCGGGGGCGAGGAGCGCGATCAGGTCGTCCACCAGCTGCTGCTGTCGCCCGCGGAGGCCGAGCGTCTCGCAGAGCCGCTCCTGCCGGAGCAGGATCTCGCCGAGCAGCTCGCGCCGCTCTTCGCCGTCCGGGAGGCGTAGCAGCCACGCCTGCGAGCGCTCGAGCGTGCCGAGCGCATCGGAGAACTGACTGAGTGCCGTCGCGCGCTCGGCGGCCCGCATCCCGTAGTGCACCGCGTCGCGCCACAGCTCGGCCAGGCTGAAGTGCTGCGCGAGCAGCTCGAGACGCTCCTCCGCTCCACGTTGCAATTTTTCCAGCGCGCGACCCACCGCGCCGTGCAGCGTCCTGCGCTGGTGCTCGAGGAGCGTTTCGTACGTCACTTCCTGAGTGAGCACGTGCTTGAAACGGTAGCTCGGCTCCGGTACGACGCTCGTCTGCTGAATGAGACCTGCGCTCCCGAGTCGCTCGAGAGGCTTCGATGGATCGATCGCGCCCGCCAATACGTACTCCAGGACGTCGCGCGAGAACTCCCGCCCTATCACCGACGCCACGCGCAGCACTTCGCGCTCGTCGCGGTGCAACCGGTCGAGACGCGTCCGGATCACCGCCTGCACCGTTTCCGGGAACTGCACCGCCCCCGAGGCATCGGTCGCCACCGCCTCACCGTCCGCGACCGTC
Organism: Gemmatimonas aurantiaca; assembly: GCA_044463245.1. Classification (GTDB taxonomy): domain Bacteria; phylum Gemmatimonadota; class Gemmatimonadetes; order Gemmatimonadales; family Gemmatimonadaceae; genus JADGGM01. Next base: position 3,255 of record JBIQMO010000232.1, on the reverse strand, counting down.
ACCGTTTCCTCCTCGAGGAGCGTCTGGCATACCTCCTCGAGGAAGAACGGGTTGCCACCCGTGCGCTCGTGGATCTGGCGCGCGAGCTCGCTCGAGACGCGCTCGGCGCGCAGCACGGAAGTCATGATGCTCACCGAGGCATCGCGGTCGAGCGGTCCGAGGTGAATCGTCGTCTGGTGCTCCGCGCTCCCCCAGTCGGCTGCATCGTCGGGGCGGCACGACACCACCACGAGCAGCGGGTAGGTGGGGAGCATCGCCACGAGCTGGTGAAGCACATCGCGCGACGCATCGTCCACCCAGTGCCAGTCCTCGAAGAGGATGACCGTCGCGTGCTTCCCCGCATGCAGCGTGAAGATCGCGACCAGGGCGTCGAGCATCGCCGCCTGGAAGCGCTCTCCCTGCAGGTGCCGCGGTACGGGGTAGGCGTCACCCGGAATCGAGAGAAGGTGCAGGTAGAGCGGGATGTAGCCCTCGAGTGATGGATCGATCCCGCGGATGCGCTCTACCACCACTTCGACATCTCCGTCGCGGCGGTCGTGCACATCGAGCCGGAGCATCTCGCGCAGCGCCTCGATGAATGGGAGATACGGCGTGGTGCCACCGTACGATTGACAGCGTCCCCTGAGCACCCGCGCACCGTCGTCGTCCACGCGGCGGCGCAGCTCGTACAGGATGCGGCTCTTCCCAGCTCCCGCCTCACCCACCACTGCCACGAACTGCCCCTCGCCGCGCCGCATCCTGTCGAGACGAGACTGGAGAGCACCGAGCTCCGCGTCGCGCCCCGTGTAGGGGGTGAGCCCCGTGCGCGCGGAGGCTTCGAGCCGTGTCGATAGGCCGGATTCCCCGTGGATGACGTACGGCGTGATCGGGGGAGCGCCAGCATCGAGTATCACCGGCGCGCACGCCTCGGTGGCGAAGAAGGGAGCGATGAGGCGCTGGCATTCGGGACTCGTGAGAATCGCATCCGGGGTCGCCAGCGCCGCAAGACGCGCGGCTCCACTCGCGGCGAAGCTGGCCGCCTGATATTCGCCGAGCAGGCGCGAGCGCTGCACCACGACCGAGCCCGAGTACACGCCCGACTGCATCCGGATCATCCTGCCGGGGCCTTCGGTGATCGTTCCCGCCACATCACGTACTCTCCGGTGCAACGCGAGCGCCGCGCGCACGGCGCGCACCGCGTCATCCTCGTGCATCTCCGGCATCCCGAAGAGGGCACGCAGCCGGTCGTCGTGCAGCTCCTCGATGTGGCCGCCGTGCCGCCGTATCACGTCGACCGCCACGTTCCGCACGCGGCTCGTCACCCACTCTACTTCTTCCGGCGGGCAGCGCTCGATGAGCGACGCGTAGTCGGCCAGCATGGAGACGAGTACGGTGACCTGCCGACGCTCGCCGTCCAGCGAGAGGTGGGAGCGTCCGCCACTGCTCGGCACCCCGGCGGGGCGCAGCGGCGCGACGTGGGCCGCGGGCGTCAGCAGCGATCTGAGCGAGAGCAGCTCGTCGGAGAAGGCGCGCATCGACTCGAAACGATCCGCCGCTCGCCTGGCAAGCGCCCTCGACACGAGGCTGTCGAGCGATGCCGGCATGTCATCGCGATGTGCCGACACCGGCTCCGCATCGCGCGATTGGATGGCGTAGATGACCGCGCGCTCGTCGTCCCCCGAAAACGGGCGCACGCCGGCGAGCATCTCGTAGAGCACGACGCCCAGCGACCAGATGTCCGTCCGATGGTCGACCACATCGCCGATTGCCTGCTCGGGACTCATGTAGGCAACGGTTCCTAGGCGCGCGCCGGGTTGGGTGAGGTTCGCGCCATTGAGCTTGGCGATCCCGAAGTCGAGGATCTTTACCAGTCCGTCGGCGGTCACGATGATGTTCGCGGGCTTGATGTCGCGATGCACTATCCCGCGCTCGTGTGCCTTCCCGAGCCCGCTCGCTACGTCCAGTGCGATCGAGAGCGCGTGGGCGAGCGGGAGCGGACCGCGCGAGATGCGCTGCGCCAGCGTCTCGCCGTCGTAATACGGCATCGCCATGTAGAGCTGGCCATCGCTAGTTTCGCCGATTTCGTAGACCGTGCAGATGTTCGGGTGCTCCAACGCCGCTGCCGCCTGCGCCTCGGCGATGAAGCGCGCTTTCGCATCGCCGTCCGCGCTGAGATGCGGCGGGAGAAACTTTAGCGCGACGGTGCGGTCGAGAGTGGAATCGCGCGCCCGATAGACCACGCCCATCCCGCCACCGCCCAACCGCTCGAGCTCCGTGTAGCACGGGAGCTCGGGTACGGGGTCGTCGCGCTCCAGCCGGATCCCCGCGAGGAGCGGAGCGAGCATGCCGCTCGCGAGCAGATCGAGCGCGCCGGGCCGACTGTGCGCGAGAAGCAGCTCGTCCACCTCACTGCGGAGCGTTCGATCTTCCCCACACGCCGTATCGAGAAATCGTCCGCGCTCCTCGGGCTCCCGCCGGATCGCCTCGTGGAACAGCTCCTGGATCTCCATCCACCGCTCGGGAGTCATCTGGTGAGCTCGCGATTGAGCCAGGCGCGGGCCGCCACCCAGTCGCGCTTCACCGTAGCCTCGGAGAGATCGAGCGCCGCGGCGGTCTCCTCGACGCTCATCCCCGCGAAGAAGCGGCACTCCACCACCCGGCTCTGTCTCTCGCTCAGCGCCTCGAGTCGCCGGAGCACTTCATCGAGTGCGAGAATCTCTTCTCCGGGCTGATCCGTTGCTAGCGACAGAGCGTCGATGGCTACCGCGACCGGCGCACCGCCGCGCTTCTGCGCACGACGGGCCTCGGCGTAGTCCACCAGGACGCGGCGCATCACGCGCGCGGCCATGGCCAGGAAGTGCTCGCGGCTGCGCCACTCCATGCGATCCAGCTGCCGGAGCTTGAGGTAGGCCTCGTGGACCAGCGCCCCCGTATCGAGAGTGTGGCCACCCTGCTCGCCGGCGAGCTGGCGGTGCGCGATGCGTCGCAGCTCCTCGTACACGAGCGTGATGACGCGATCGAGCGCACCAGTGTCGCCGGCATTCAGGCCGGCGATGAGCGGAGCGACGTTGGAGTCCACCCGATGGTCCATGCCGTCCTCGTTTCCAAGACGGATGTCGCGGCACTGACCGCCAGTGTCGGGGGCTGGCGCCATCACCGGGCGCTCGGAAGATCACGGCGCACCTGTGGTGCCGTGGAGGTGTGAATGTAACTTCACCCTTCGGCACCCGGTAGGCAAAACGACGGGGTCAGGTCTTTAATTTCGAGCGGGCTGAG
>JBIQMO010000231.1:0-5907 GCA_044463245.1 Gemmatimonas aurantiaca | reverse complement strand
GTTCTTCTCCGCGTTCTCTGCGCTCCTCTTAGAGGAGCCCCGACCCCGCGATGCGCTCGGATCGGGATCGCGATCCCAGCCCGTAACGGTTTTCTCCGCGTCCTCTCGCCGTTCCCTCCGCGCCCTCCGCGTGCGCAGTTATGGCCCAGCGCGACGAAAATAGCCAAGCGATGCACCCGATCGGCTACACTCCAGGCCGCCTTCTCCCTCCGGTCGAGCCCGAGCGGTGCGCGGCTGTCGGTTGGCGGCTGCGGACCTGCGGGGGGTCTATCCGCCGCGGGGCGGGCCGGCTGGGCTCGGCGCGCGGTTTAACGTCCCGCGGCTGCGTGGTGCGGGGCTGTGTGGTTCGCGGCTGCTCCGGTCGACGCTCGGGCTGACGCTCGGGTTGTCGCTCAGGCTGACGCTCGGGCTGCCTGGTCTCGGGGTGCGGCTGCGGCTGGGAACGAGTCTCGGGACGGTCGTTCTTCGGCCGCAGTACCTCCGTCGGAGGCCGGTTCGGCGCGGGCGACGACGTGTCGCGCCTACGGACCGGCACCAGATTCGGAGGTACATCGTCGCCGTCGCGCCTGGCGTCCGGCGTACGGTCGCTGTCGGTCGGCTTCCGGCGATCATCCACCAGCGGCATGGCCCCCGGGATCCGCACCGGCGCGCGGTCGTTGCCTTTCAGCTCCTTCCCGAAGACTACCTTCGCGTTGGGCGGACGGCGGCGGATCGCGGTAGAACAGTCCGTCGGAGCAGGCTGCCGCGCCGCAGGGACCCCGTCTATCCAGATCCGGCACATCCCCGGAGGCGGGCGATGATCGGCCGGGACATCCCCCGTATCGGCGGCGTCCCGCCCACCCTCGGCGCTCGCGTTCTGGGCCGCAAGCGGAACGGCGGAAGCGAGCATAAGGATAAGCAGCAAGCGAATCATCGGTCCTCCAGTACGAGCGGAATGGCAGCGCCCTCCGAAGTGCACGCCCGGTGCCATCGGGCGAGCCGGGAGATACGCGCGTAACACACTACCATCCAACAACTTACCAAATCACCAAAACGCTGCTGCACACGGGTGTCCCCGCGACTGGACACGACATTCCGGGATTTCGGACCCACTGTCAACCCCGGCAGAACCAGCCCTCAATCCCCGAACGATATACCCGTGGCTCGGGCCGTCAGCACTATGTCGCCGTTCGGATCCACCCGTTTGGTGGTCGTCAAGACCTGCGCGATCGGAATGGTGACGATGTTCGGCGACTGCAGCGCCACCATGTGCCCGAACTTCCCCTCGGCCACCGCACGGACGGCAGCACCGCCGAATCGCGTCGCCAGGAGCCGGTCGTAGCCCGTGGGCATCCCGCCACGCTGAAGGTGGCCGAGCGTGAGCGAGCGGCACTCCTTCCCCGTCCGGTTCTGCACCTCGCGCGCGACCTTGTTCGCCACGCCCCCCACTCGCCGCTCCTGCCCTGGCAACGACTCCCCTATGCTCGACTCCTCGCCACCCACCGGAAATGCCCCCTCCGCTACCACCACGATCGAGAAGTGCCGCCCGGCGCGGTCGCGCGCCATGATCTTCTCGCACACGCGATCGATCTCGTACGGGATCTCGGGGATGAGTATGACATCAGCCGTCCCGGCGAGCCCACTGTAGAGCGCGATGAAGCCGGCGTGCCGTCCCATGACCTCCATCACGATCACCCGGTCATGGCTCTCCGCGGTGGTGTGCAGCTTGTCGATCGCCTCGATGGCGGTACTCACCGCCGTGTCGAAGCCGAAGGTGTTCACCGTACCGCTCACGTCGTTGTCGATCGTCTTCGGTACGCCGACGATGTTCACGCCGCACTCGAAGAGTCGCTGTCCGATGGCGAGCGACCCGTCGCCGCCGATGGTTATGATGGCGTCGATCCCCAGGTCGCGTGCCCGGGCGATCATCTCTCCCGAACGGTCGATCTCCACGATCGTGCCGTCGGGCTGGCGAATCGGATAGTGGAAGGGATTCCCGCGGTTGGTGGTCCGCAGGATGGTACCGCCCAGGTGGGCGATCCCACGAACCGAGTCCTTGGTGAGAGGAACGACCTCGTCCTCGCCAAGCAGACCCGCGTAGCCGCGCTTGATGCCGAGCACTTCCCAGCCGCGGTTGACGGCGGAGAGTACGGCGGCACGGATCACGGCGTTCAGGCCGGGAGCATCACCGCCCCCGGTAGATAATGCGATACGCATACGAAATGACAGCTGGATTGGAGCGACCGTCGGTCGTCCGGCTCTGGGGCATCGCTCGACGTGCGCGCCGAGCTATCCGCGCGCTCCGTTCGATTCTCCCGCTATGGTATTCAGGATCTCGCCCGGCTTCGGGTGCCGGCCGACCTTCGACTTCTCGAAGATTGGGTTCCCATTGAGGGTAACCTCGAAGCGTCCGCCGCGCGACGGGATCATCTCGATCTCCGCGTCCGGATACCTCTCCCTTATCTCGGCCGCCAACCTGACGGCCCGTGGCTCGTAGTTTCAGAGGGTGCAGTACTCGATCGAGATATTCATTTCATCGACAGGTTGAAAGTCTCCTCGTCGTATCCTCCAAAATTACTCCTTCCGGATCTCCTTCGCTGCGGCATCGATGGCGTTGATGACGCGGCTCTCCGCCTCCACCTTCCGGCGCGCCTCGAGCGCGGGGAGACTCGACTCCTGCCCCAGCGCGCCCAGTGCCTGGGCTGCCGAGGCACGGCTGTAGAAGTCGGGTGCGTCGAGCACCGGCTCGATCGCCGCCGCCGCGTCGGCCTGCCGCCCGCGCTTCACGGCCTTTGCCGTGAGCGTGGCGATCGCGGCCTGACGGGTGTGGCGATCGACGGACAATGCGAGCCAGGGGAGGAGCATGTTCCACGCCTCGGGTGTATCCACGTACTCGAGAGCACGAACCGCACTGGTGCGCTCGATGTCGAGCCAGGAGTCGCGCTGGAGAGTCTCGCGGATCACGGGTAGCGCTTCCCGCGAATCCACCTGCGCGTACGAGACGAGCGCGGCGCCGCGCACGAAGAGCGACGAGTCCATCCGTGCGAGCTGCACGAGGCGTGCGTCCACACTGTCGCCGGAGAAGGAGGCGAGCGAGCGTGCGGCACTCTCGCGCACCCGCGGATCGCTGTCGGCGGAAGCGACCAGGAGCGCCACTGCGGCGACGCTGTCCTGGAAGCTCACCGCGCGTGGAAGAATGCCGGCTCCACCAGTGGCGGCGTCCGCGCCGGACGTGAAGTCTCCCGACGCGACGCGCTTCTCGCTCGCGAACTCCTTCAGCGCGGCGGCCGCCGCCTCGCGCACTGCCCAGAAACCGTCCTCGCGGGCGGCCTTCGCCACCGCCGCCGCCGCGATCCGCTCCGAGGGGCGCTGCGAGAGCAGCGTGACCGCCTCCAGCCGACCGATGATGTCGTCATCGTGCTCGAGCTGGTAGCGCAGCATCACCGTGGGTCGCGGGAAGTCGTGCGCTTCGAGAATCCAGCCGCCGTCGTTCCAGCGGATGGCGCGCGGCGGAGCGGGGAGCGCGAAGGAGAGCGTGGACTCCTTCCCGTGAACCTGCATCACGCCGCGCACCGGTCCTTCGTCGGTGAGCACCTTCACGTCCACCGGCACGTTGAAAATCCCCGTCATCGAGTCGACGGGCTGCGTTTGCTCGGAGCGGAGCGTGAGCTTGCGGCTCGTCGAGTCGTATGCGTACGAGACACGGAACTGCGGCACGCCCGCGCCGTACACCCACTGCTCGAAGAACTGGTGGAAGTCGCGCCCAGTCGCGGACTCGAATGCATCGCGAAGATCGCCGCTCGTCACGTTGCCGTACGCGTGCTTCGTCGTGTAGCCGTGCATCGCGCTCCAGAAGAGCGAGTCGCCGAGCTGATGGCGGAGCATCTGCAGGACCGAGGCGCCGCGCGGATAGATGTGACCGCTCAGGAAGAGCTCGAGCGGATCCACCTTCCACCTGTTCCACACGAGCGGGCGGCGCGTGCGCGCGTCGGCGGCGATCGTCTGCTGCTGCGCCCCGAGTCTGTCCAGCGCGCCCTCGTCCTTCCCGTGCGCGGTCTCGCGATAGGTCTGCTCCATGAAAGTAGCGAAGCCCTCGTTGAGCCATGCGTCGGCCCAGCTCTCGGTGGTGAGGAGATCGCCGTACCACTGGTGTCCCAGCTCGTGCGCGACGAGACCTTCGGCGTTGGCCTGCGGCTCGGCCCACTCGGGGTGAAGGATCCCGTCGTCCGCCTGCGTGGTGGCGGTAACGTTCTCCATTCCGCCGAAGATGTAATCCGGCGCGACGATCTGATCGTACTTCACCCACGGGTACTTCACACCCGTCTTCTCGCTGAAGATCCGCATCGCGCGCGGCGTCGAGCCGAAGCCGCGCCAGGCTGCCTTCACCGAATCGGGGTAGGTCCAGTAGCCGATCGGCACATCGCGCCACTTGTCCTGCAGCACCGTGTAGTTCCCGGTGACCGCCGTCATGAGGTAGGTGGACGCGGGCTTCTCCTGCTTCCAGTGCCACTCGACTTCGTTCCCAATCGTGCGCGAGCCGACGAGCCTGCCGTTGCTGAGCGCGCGCTCGCCCTTCGCCGTACGGATGTAGATCTCCCACGTGGTCCTGTCGTTCGGCTCGTCGTAGGTGGGGATCCAGTAACGAGTGTCGATCATCTCGCCCTGCGTCCACACCACGTGCCTGCGGTCCACGAAGTACGCGCCCTTCTTCGGTCGCACGCTTTCGTAGGCGAGCGTGATGCTCGTGCGCGCGTGCGCCGCGAGCGGAGCGGGGAGATGCACCGTGAGTGTCCGGCCGTCGTAATCGTGACGGAGAGCGCGGTCGCGCGCGTCGGTAACCTTGCCGAAGGTCATCCCCACTGCATCGAGCGCTACCGATGTGATGGCAGTGTCGAGCGCGGCGAGCGTGAGCGTGGTCGTTCCTTCCACCGCGTGGCGACCCCAGTCGAAGCGCACGCGCACGACCTGATGCTTCAGGTCGTAAGTCCGTGCGCGCGGTGGGTGCGGCTCGCCTTCGGGCGGCGGGCCCCACTTCGCTATCGGGAGCGGTCCGAACTCGGGGATGCGGTACGAGACCATGGTGTCGCGCACCACCGCGAGGACGCTCTCCGCGGAAGCCTCGGGCTGAACGGGCGCGACCGGCGGTACCGACGGCTCCGGCTTCGGCGGCGGAACCGGACGCGATGCGCGCGAGCAGGCAGCCAGCAGAAGGATCGGAACGACGAAGCGTGCTTTCACTCGGGGCCTTCCGGATAGTTCGGGTTGGGAGCGCGGCGTTCCGGTAATGGTACCGCTGGCTCCGCGTGGTATATAGCCCCTCCATCGAACGAGGGGAGACTCACCGTGTCTTACCGCAGAGGTGGACAGAAGCAAGGAGCCGGCCGCGCGACGGGAGTCGCGCATCTGGCGAGCGAGGAGGGCGTTCCCGGAGTGACCAGCGCGAAACGCACGCCTCGCACCCGGCAATGTGGGCACACGCTCATCGAGCTCGTCATAGCGCTCGCCATCATGGCTATCCTCGCGAGCATCGCGGCACCACGGCTCGGTACGCTGCGTGACCGTGCGTCCGTACACAGCGCGGCCACGGAGATCGCGGCGATTCTCTCGTCGGCGAGGCGCGCGGCGATGTTGCGCTCGGCGGCCGCGATGGTGGTGATCGACGAGGTGCGCTCCACGGTGAGCGTCATCGTGGGGGCGGATACACTTCTCGCCCACGACGCCGGGAGCGAGCTCGGCGTGGCCATCACCGCCACGCGCGACACCGTGCTCTACGCGCCGAGCGGTCGTGGGTGGGGTGCCAGCAATACATCGATCGTCTTGGAGCGAGGGGGGTGGGCCGACACGATCTTCGTGTCGCGGCTGGGGCGGGTACGGTAAGCGACGGGGTCAGGTCTTTGATTTCGAGCGGGCTGGGCATTCGCCCAGCCC
>JBIQMO010000230.1:0-5922 GCA_044463245.1 Gemmatimonas aurantiaca | reverse complement strand
GAGAATTCACCTTCACCTTCTGGGGCACCCGCGGATCGATTCCATCGCCGGGCCCTGCCACAGTGCGCTACGGCGGTAACACGCCGTGCGTGGAGGTACGCGTGCCCGATGGCACGCTGGTGATCCTCGATGCCGGCACGGGAATTCGCGCGCTCGGCGAGGCGCTGGCGCGACGGGCCGCCGGTGCGGCGGTATCGGGCGACATCTTCCTGAGCCACGCGCACTGGGACCACATCCAGGGACTCCCGTTCTTCGCGCCGCTCTACGAGCGCGGCAATCGCTTCCGCATCTGGACGGGTACCACCGCCGCCGAAGATGTAGAGCGTGCCGTGCGCGCGCAGATGTCCGAGGGCGTCTTCCCGGTTCTCTTCGACGATGTCGAAGCGACGATGGAGTTCCGCACGCTCGATGGCTCGCACAGCTCGGCATCGTACACGATCGACACGCTCCCCGTGCGCCACCCGGGCGGCGCGCTCGGCTTCCGGCTCCGCGCTCCCGGCGACGCCGTGGCGCGCCTCGTCTACATCCCCGACAACGAGCTGGCCGCCCCGCCCACGCCCGCTTCCCCGGCCGACTGGCGCGATCGCCTCGTGGCATTCGCGCACGGCGCTTCGATCCTCGTACACGACGCCACCTTCACCGCCGCCGAATACGAGACGCATCGCGGCTGGGGCCACTCGCGCTACGACGATGCCCTCGCCCTCGCTCTCGAAGCACAGGTTGAGCGCCTCGTCCTCTTCCACCACAGCCCCGATCGCGCCGACGACGACCTCGACGCCGAAGTCGAGAGGCTGCGACGCACCAATCCTCCTTTAGATATCATTGCGGCGATGGAGGGGATGGTGCTCAGGAAGTGAGACGGGGTCAGGTCTTGAATTTCGAGGGGGCTGAGCGACTGCTCAGCCCCCTCGAAATTCAAGACCTGACCCCGTCGCTCACGTCACCCGGATCTCCTTCCCTTCCTCCGCCGAGCGGTAGATGAGGTCCGAGAGACGCTGCACCGCCAGCTGGTCGGTGGGCGGCTCGTACGTGGCGTCGTCGGAGACCATCGCGAGGAAGTGCGCGAGCTCCGCCCGGTACGACTGCATGAAGGCGCTCTCGCGCGCGGCGGCGCCGCGCGGCGTCACATCCGTGGCGCGGCCGTTCAGCTCCTTCACGATGTGCAGCGGAGAGAGCTGGGCGCTCCCGCGAGTGGCCAGGACATCGAACCACCAGCGATCCTCGCGGTCCACATAGTCCCAGCTGAAATCGAGCGTGAGCGTCTTCCCGCCGGCGAACTCCACCAGTGCCGTGAGCGACTCCTCCACTGCGCTCGCGCCGCGCCCACGCTCCATGTGCGCGCTCACGCGCACCGGCTCGGGAAAGTCCGCCAGCCAGAGAGCGAGATCGAGGAGCGGGAGACCGTGCTCGGTGAAGACTCCTCCACCCGCCTCGGCGCGCCGATAGCGCCATCCCTCCGCGGCCCGGCGCTGCTGAAGGTGGCCGGCGCGAATTCCCTGGAGCTTCCCCAGCTCCCCGCCCCTGAGGAACGCGCTCAGCGCCTGTACGTCGGCACGGAAGCGGTGGTTGTTCCCCACCGCCACCTTCCGGTCGGCGCGCTCGGCGGCCGCTAAGATGCGCTCCACTCCGCGCGTGCTCAGCGCGAGCGGCCGCTCGCAGAGCACGTGGACGCCAGCGTGCAGCGCGGCGAGGACGTGCGGCTCGTGCAGATGGTTCGGAGTGCAGACGATCACCGCATCGATGTCGGGGAGCGCGAGCAGGTCCTCGATGTCGGTCACCACGTCGGGGATGCCGAAACGCTCTGCGAGCGCGCGTGCCTTTGGCCGGTCGTTGTCGCAGAGGACGGCGAGCTGCGCGCCGCGAAGCCGCGCCAGCGAAGGAAGATGTGCCACCTGCGCGATGGCGCCGGCGCCAACGACTCCGATACGTACTGAAGCTGTCATCTGGCTCGCGTGGAAAGTGCCCGGACTCGCTGGCGCCCCTCGTCTCAGTCGCCCGCCATCATGGTGACGACGGTGCCCGGGTAATAGGTACGGAGGATCTGACGGAAGTCCTGGCCCGCCCTCGCACGCCCGATGGCGCCCCACTGGCACATCCCGATACCGTGCCCGTAGCCCGACCCGCTCACCACCACACTGCGTAGCGCACCACGTGCACCGCCGTCGCGCTTCTCCTCCACCGAAAAATACGTGCTGTTGAGAATCTCACCACTGCTGGAGCGGAGGACGAAGCGGATATCGTTCTCGCGCAGCGAGAAGCGACCGCGGTCGGTGGTGATCACGAGATCGCGCACACGCCCCGTGGGGGTCCGCGATGCGACCTTCATCGAGAGCGGCCGCCCGGCACCGCCGCGCGGTACCGACGTGTAGTTGCGGAGGTAGCGATCGAGCACGGAGCGGAGCGCGTGCTCCGTGAAGGTACGCGTCCAGCGGAAGCGCGGCGAGATGTCGCAGTAGTAGCTATCGGTCCCCGGGATCCGGTCGCTCACAGGTACGAGGTACGGCTCGTCGCCCGAGCTCGGCCACACCTCGCTGGCGCGAGAGGTGGTCCCGCCGCAGGTGGAGTGGTACGGCGCGTTCACCACCACGCCGTTGTAGGTGAGCACCTGCCCCATCGTGGCCGCCACGGCAGCATCGCTTATCGGGGTCTCCGCCCGCACTCCGCCGTACACCTGGTCCATCACAGTGGCGACCATGTCGTATAGACGCGTGTCGCCCGGCGCGAGGTGGGTGTACGCGTAGCTGCGCGCGGCGACCGCCTGCGCCTCCACCGCCGCACGCTCCGACTCGGCGCGATTCCCTATCTCGAGCGGGACCACGCCGCGCAGGTAGTTCTCGAGGGCGAGCCGGTTGACGGCGGTCACACCTTCCCCATCTGCAAAGAGCCAGACCTCGCCGCGGTAGCTCTTCCCGTCGACTGTCACGTACGAGCCCTTCGCGGCGGGCCGCGCGACGAAGGGTGCAGGCCGCAGCGCCATCACCGTGCCGTCGTCGCCCACTGCGCGCAGAGCACCGCCGCGCGCCTCCACGGCCCAGATCTCCCCCGCGGCAGCACGCAGAAGCGTGCTCTCGCCCCCGGTGTCGTACAGCCGCCATTCACCGGTGCCGGAGATGGCCACGCTACGGTCGCCGCGCGCGAGCGCGATGCGCACCGGCTGACCCACATCGAGGGAGACATCCGGCGCCGGCGCGACCTCATCGATGGACCATGGCGGCGGCTCCTCCCCCGCGGGACGATGGGCGGTATCGGGCACCACCACCGGCGCCTCCGGAAGCCGCGAGCGCGTTCCGGTACTGCACGCGGCCGCGAGGAGCGCTCCCGAGAGCGCGGCCGCCAGGAGCGGAGCGCTACGCCCGTGCCGCACGCAGGGCATCCTCGATGCGCGCCAGCGCGTCATCGATCACGTCGTCCCCGTGCGCCGCGGACATGAACGCCGCTTCGTACGGCGAGGGTGCGAGGTACACGCCACGCTCGAGCGCTGCGTGGAAGAAGCGCCGGAAGAGCGCCGCATCCGAGCGCTTCGCGCCCGCGAAGTCGCGCACCGGCTCGCCGCTGAAGAAGTACCCCCACATGCTCCCGGCCGAGTCGGCGGTGAACGGCACGCTCGCTCGCGCTGCCGCCGCACGAAAGCCCTGCACCAGGCGCGCTGTCCGCCGCGCGATTCGCTCGTGCAACTCGGGGGTGAGCGCGCGCAGCGTGGCGATACCCGCGGCCATGGCGAGCGGATTCCCCGAGAGGGTGCCGGCCTGGTACACAGGCCCCGCAGGCGCCACGAGCTCCATGAGATCGCGCCGGCCGCCGTACGCCGCCACGGGGAGCCCTCCGCCGATCACCTTCCCCAGAGTGGTGAGATCGCTCGTCACTTCGAAGCGCTCGCGCGCGCCCCCAGGAGCCACGCGGAAGCCGGTCATCACCTCGTCGAAAATGAGGAGCGCACCCAGCTCGTTCGCCAGCTCGCGCAGCGCGGGGAGGAAGGCGGGATCGGGCGGGATGAAGCCCGCGTTGCCGACCACCGGCTCCACGATGATCGCGGCGAGCCGCGTGGCATGCGCCTCCGCGATGGCGCGCGTCGCTGCGACGTCGTTATAGGGAGCGGTGAGCGTGAGCTCGGCGAGAGCCGAGGGAACGCCGGGCGAGTTGGGGAGCCCGAGCGTGGCCACCCCCGAGCCGGCGCGCACGAGGAAGGAATCCGCGTGCCCGTGATAGCACCCCTCGAACTTGAGGATCGCGTCGCGCTTGGTGTACGCGCGCGCCAGGCGCACCGCGCTCATGGTGGCCTCGGTGCCGCTCGACACGAAGCGCAGCATCTCCACGTGCGGCATCCGCTCCACCACGAGCTCCGCCAGCTCCACTTCCAGCTCGGTGGGGATGCCGAAGCTCGTGCCGCGCGTCATCGCGCGCTGCAGAGCGTCGAGCACCATGGGCGGCGCGTGGCCCAGCACGAGCGGCCCCCACGAGAGGACGAAGTCGATGTACTCGTTTCCATCTACATCGCGGATGCGCGCGCCTTCCCCGCTCTCCACCACGAACGGCTCACCACCAACGCCGCCGAAGGCGCGCACCGGAGAGTTGACGCCCCCCGGGATCACCGCGCGGGCGCGCGCCATCATCTCCGCAGATCTGCGCGTCCGACGCTCGCTCACCGGCCGAAGCTCCCGCTCACGATACCGGCCATGACGGGGAGCGATCGAGAGCGCGGCGCGGCGCCAGGCGCCGCGGGCGGCGCGTGCACCACGCGCTCTACGCGCGCCGTGAAGTCGTAGTCGTCCACCACGTCGTCCACCGTGCACTCCACGATGGCTCCTGCAGGTGCCGCACCGCTCAGCCAGGTGACGCCGTCGATGTCGTCTGCCTGACAGATGAGCCGCGCCTGTGCGGGACGACCGTCCTCCGCTGCGCGGTCCACGATGGCGCTGGTACGCCGCCCGATGAGCCGCTCGTAACGCTCCGCCGTGATGGCGCGCTGCAGCTCGGTGAGGCGTTCGAGCCGCTCGAGCTTGACCGACTCGGGAACGTCATCGTCGAGCTGCGCCGCGCGCGTCCCTTCCTGCGGTGAAAAGGTGAAGGCACCCACTCGCTCGAACTGGACCTCCTCGAGGAGGTCGCAGAGCCGACGGAAGTCGTCTTCCGTCTCGCCGGGGAAGCCCACGATGCAGGTGGTGCGTATGGCGATCTCCGGTATGCTCTCGCGCACGCGCGCCACGCGCTCGCGTATCGTGCGTGCGCGCTCCGGGCGCCGCATCCGCTGCAGCACGGCATCAGAGCCGTGCTGGATCGGGATGTCCAGATACGGGACTATTCTCTCCTCGCGCGCCATGACGTCGAGCAGGCGCGGGGTGATCCCCGCCGAGTAGAGATAGAGGAGCCGGATCCATGGGACCGACGTGCTCTCGAGCAACTCCTCGAGAAGTTCGGGGAGCGCGGTGCCGTCGCGCCGGTCGCGCCCGTAGTGCGCGAGATCCTGCGCCACGAGGTTGATCTCGCGAGCGCCCTGCAGCTCCAGCAGCTGCGCCTCGCGCACCACCTCGTCGAGCGGGAAGGAGCGGTGCCGGCCGCGCATGAGAGGGATCGCACAGAACGCGCAGCCGTGATCGCACCCCTCGCTCACCTTGAGGTAGCGCACGTGCGCGAGATCGCCCGAGTAGATCCGAACGCCCGGGTGATCGAGGATCGGATCGGATGCGCCGAGTATCCCGCGCTCTTCCAGCTCCGGTACGAGGCGATCCACGTCCGAGGTACCGAGGAAGAGATCCACCTCCGGCAGCTCCGCGGCGAGCTCTGCGCGGTGCCGCTCGACCATGCACCCGAGCGCGACCACCGCCTGGCAGGAGCCCGACTCCTTGAGCTGTCCGGCGCGCACGATGGCATCTATCGATTCCTGCTTGGCCGCGTCTATGAAGCCGCAGGTGTTGATGACGATGA
>JBIQMO010000229.1:0-5942 GCA_044463245.1 Gemmatimonas aurantiaca | reverse complement strand
CCGTGATGTTGTCGGTGCCACCCTGCTCGTTCGCCCTGTCCACCAGCTCGCGGCATGCAGCGGCGAGATCGGGAATCTGCGTGATGACCTCGGCGATCTCCTCCGTTCGCACGAGACCCGAGAGGCCGTCGGTGCAGAGCACGAGCACATCGCCGCGGCTAAGGCGCTGGTGCGTGAGGTCGATCTTCACCGATGGCTCGGGACCGAGCGCCTGCAGGATGATGTTGCGTCGTTCGCTCCGGTCGGCTTCGTCCTGAGTGAGCTCGCCCGCATCCACGAGGCGCTGCATCAACGACTGGTCGCGCGTGATCTGTCGCGCCACTCCGTCGCGCACGAGATACGCGCGGCTGTCGCCGACCTGCGCGAGGTAGAGTGTGTCTCCGAGGAGGCCGGCGAGCGTCGCGGTGGTTCCCAGGCCGCGGCTCTCGGGGTGCTCCAGCGCGTAGGAGTAGATGCGCCCGTTGGCCGCTTCGGTGGCGGACTTGATGGCGGACGCGAAGTCGTCGGCACTCGTGCCACCAGCCTTCACCCACCGCTCGAGCAGCTCCTCGTGAACGGTGTTCACGGCCAGCTCGCTCGCGATCTCGCCCGCGGCCGCGCCGCCGAGCCCGTCGGCCACCATGAAAAGCATGCCGCGCGGTCCCACCCTCCTGGTGCGCACGGAATCCCGTGGCGATGCGTCCTCGGAACCCAGATCCACGATCACGAACGAGTCCTCGTTGTGCTCGCGCGTGCGTCCCACGTCGGTGTGGCCGAATACGTGGACGATGACTTCCCGGTTGGGAGAGGCGGGGTCTGGTGCGACTCGGTCGGCGGGGTCTTTCACGGATTGCCGATGCTGGTGGGTATACGACTTCCACATGGTGTGCGGCGCTCCACGTAGACGCGCAAATATAGAATATGGTCAAGTCGCCCGGAATGGCGAGCGTGTCGCGCGGGGTCGCATGACAGGGCAGGGGCGCTCCGTTAGCTTCAGCGCCATGCGTCCTCTCCAGTCCGCCATCCTTCTTGTGGGCGTCCTGTCGTGCGCCCCGGCGGTTAAGCCTCACCCCACGCCCGCGGATTCACCTCCCGGCTCCACGAAGGCGACCGATGCCCAGGGCACGCACGCCGGCGCAAAGGCCGGTGCGCATACCCGCGAGGGCACCGGTGGGCAGGGGGCGCGCATGGATGGTGCGCCCGACGAGGCGGCCGAGCTCTCCGCGGCAGAGAGCTCCGGCTCCTCGCCCGCGCTCCCGCCCATACCGCTGGTGACTGGAGCGCTCGCACCGAAGGTGGTGTACCCTTCGCCGAACCAGCTCATCCAGTCGCGCGACTCGAACTTCGTTCTCGGCTCGGTGGGCAACGGGAAGGCCCGGCTCTCCATAGACGGCGTGCCGGTGAAGGTTCATCCGAACGGAAGCTTCCTCGCGTATCTGGCGCTCCCTCCGAGAAACCGTCCGGCTTACGAGCTGGTCGCAATCCTCGGAGCCGATACCGCGCGCCTCACTCTGCCGATCCGTCTCCTCCCCGAGCGTCCGTCGCTCTCGCTCGATGGCCCACTCGTAGTGGACTCCGCGAGCGTGACACCGTCCGGGCGGCTGGTGCTGGGGAACGACGAGTACGTGCGCGTGAGCGTTCGCGCGCCCGCCAACGCGAGCGTGCGATGGGTGGGCCCCGCGGGGCGGTCGAGAACGCTGGTGAGCGCGCTCGCACCCGCGGACTCGCCGGGGGTGAGCGGCCTCCCTACGACGAATATCCCCGCGCGGTACTCTCTCGACACCGATCGCTTCGCCACCGAGCTCACCGCGCGCATGCTCCGCGATCCTTCCCGCCTCGTGATCGCGCGCGGAGCCGACACCGTGCGCCTCGCGCTTCCGACGATCGACTCGCTCCCGAGCGGCCCCGTCTGGGCGATGCTCGGCGCCGACTCGCTCGCGCCGAGCGACACGGACAGGGTGATCAAGGGCCGCCCCGTCCCCGGCGGGACGTACAAGTGGCTGCTTATGCCGGGCACCGTGGTGCGACTCACGGGATGGTCGGGCGCGTTCGCGCGAGTGCGACTCGATGAGGGACTCGATGCCTGGGTGGATTCCGCCGACACTCGTGTCCTGCCACTCGGCTGGTCGCCGCCATCGCGCGTGGCGCGGAACGCGCAGGTAGTGCCCGATCGCGGGTGGGTGGATCTGCGCATCCCGATGAGCTCGCGCCCGGCGTTCCTGGTGGAAGAGGGCGACCATTCGATATCGCTCACGCTCTACGGCGTGATCGCGAACACGGACATCATCAACTACGCCCACAACGACTCGCTCGTGAAGGACGTGAGCTGGCGCCAGCTCACGGCGGGGCGCGCCCGCTACACGCTGCGTCTCGCGTCGGAGCCGTACGGATATCTCGCCTTCTGGGACGGCGGCTCGTTCGTGCTGCGCGTGCGACGTCCGCCCACGGTGGATCGCGATCATCCCTTGAGGGGACTGACCATCGCGGTGGACCCCGGTCATCCGCCCATCGGCGCCACCGGGCCCACGGGGCTCTACGAGGCGGATGCCGTGCTGGCGGTGGGGGAGAAGGTGCGCGAGATGCTGGTGAAGCGGGGTGCCAACGTCTTCATGACGCGCACCACTCCGGCGCCGGTGGACCTGGGTGAGCGACCGATCATGGCGCGCAGGGCGAACGCCAACGCGCTCATCTCGATTCACCTCAATGCGCTCCCGGACGGGGTAAATCCCTTCCGCGCGCACGGTACTGGCGCGTACTTCTTTCATCCGCAGTCCGAGCCGCTCGCGCGCGCGCTCCAGAACGGGATGGTGAAGCGAATGGAACTCCCCAACCTCGGCGTGAACTACGACAACCTCGCGCTCGCGCGTGCGACATGGATGCCTTCGGTGCTCTGCGAGGGGGCGTTCATCATCATGCCTGCACAGGAGGCGGCGCTGCGCACGGACGAGTTCCAGGCGGTGTACGCGAGGGGCATAGTGGACGGTATCGAGAGTTATTTCCGTTCGATGGCGGCCAGGCGGTGAGCCGCGCCTGGTGGCTGGTCGCCGCCGTCGCGCTCCTCTCGAGCGTGGCACCTGCCGCGACCGCGCAGGTCGCACCGAACGCGCGCTGGCGGACGATAGACACCGAGCACTTCCGCATCCACTTCACACCCGAGCTCGAAGCCACGGCGCGCCGTGCGGCGGTGGATGCAGAGTCGGCCTACGCTGCGCTCGCCGAGCGGCTGCACCCGCCGCGGGGCACCATAGACCTGGTGGTAGCGGACAACGTGGACTACTCGAACGGCTACACGACGCCGTTCCCCACGAACCGCATCGTGGTGTACACGCACCCGCCGCTCGACTCGCCGTCGCTCAACTACTACGATGACTGGCTCGCGCTGGTCATCACCCACGAGCTCACGCACAGCTTCCATCTCGACAGGACGCGCGGGTGGTGGCGTGTTGCGCAACGGGTCTTCGGACGTGCGCCCTTTCTATTTCCCAACGAGTACGAGCCCGGGTGGATAACCGAGGGGCTGGCGACCTATTTCGAGAGCGCCGTCACCGGCACCGGCCGCACCGCGGGGACGTTCGAGAAGATGCTCCTCGAGGCGAGCGTCGCGCACGGCGGGCTTCTCCCCTTCGACCGGTGGAATCTCTCGAGTACCCGCTACCCCGGACCGGAGATGGCGTACGGCTTCGGGGCGCTGTTCTTCGATTATCTGGCGAGAACGCGCGGGCCGGAGAGCATCGGAAAGTTCGTCGAGGCGGCGAGCGGCTCGACTATTCCCTTCCGCCTCGACCGCGCGGCGACGCACTCGTTCGGCATCTCCTTTCACGATGCGTGGCGCGAGTGGCGCGACTCGCTCGCGGCGCAGTCGCTCGATGCGAGCTCCCCGCTCGCCGACTGGAGCGACCTCTCGCGCGACGGCCGCGTGGCGTTCTTCCCGCGCTGGCTCGATTCGGCATCGCTGGTCTACGCGGCGAGCAACGGATACTCCTCGCCCGCTGCCTACATGGCCGACACATCGGGGCGGGTGCGGCGCATCGGCCGGCGCAACGACGCTGACATCAACACGCCGCTCCCGGATGGCGCGCTCCTCTACTCGCAGCTCGAGTTCACCGATCCCTACCATGTGCGCTCCGATCTCTACGTGCAGCGAAACGGCAAGGAGCACCGGCTCACGCACGGCGCACGCCTCGCGCAGCCCGACGCGCGCAGCGACGGCGCAATTGTCGCCGTGCGCTACGGAGGCGCCAGCACGCAGCTCGTCCGCGTGAGTGCGGATGGAGTGGAGATCACACCGATCAGCAGCATCTCGCCGGACACGCAGTGGGCCGAGCCGCGGTGGTCGCCCAGGGGGGACCGCATTGCCGTCGTGCGCTGGACTCGCGGCGCTTACGCCGACGTGGTGGTGCTCGATACGCTCGGCAACCTCGTCCGCGCTCTCACGCATGACCGCGCCTACGACAGCGCGCCGAGCTGGAGCGAGGATGGTTCACAGCTGATCTTCACCTCCAACCGGACGGGGAAGTCGGAGATCTACATCGCGCCGGCGGCTGGCGATGGCGCTCCGCGCCGGCTGAGCCGCGCCAGCATTGGGGTCTTCTATCCGGGGCTTTCGCCCGACGGCCGCCTGCTCGCCGCTGTGCGCTACGACTACCGGGGGTGGCACGTGGGCTACGCACCCTTCGACAGCTCCGACGCCGACACGCCTCCGGTGGCCTCGAT
The DNA here is from genome assembly GCA_044463245.1 of Gemmatimonas aurantiaca. Taxonomy (GTDB): domain Bacteria; phylum Gemmatimonadota; class Gemmatimonadetes; order Gemmatimonadales; family Gemmatimonadaceae; genus JADGGM01. Next base: position 1,250 of record JBIQMO010000229.1, on the reverse strand, counting down.
GTACGCGTCGCCGCCGCTCGCGCCGGCGCGGAGCGACGGCGCGCCGGCTCGCGACTACTCGCCCTGGCACGCGCTCATCCCGCGCTACTGGATCCCGCTGGCCGCGCAGACCACCGCGGGCGGCTACTCGCTCGGCGCGTTCACGAGCGGGAGCGACATATTCGGGAGGCACTCGTACTTCGCGCAGGCGCTCTTCGATCCCGCCGATGCGGAGCACACCTTCGACGCCGGCTATCGCTACGCCGGGTTCGGTCAGCCGCTCCTCGATTTCGCGGCATCGCAGTACTGGGACCGCGCGACGCTCGTAAACCAGGATGACGAAAGAGTCGGCGATCTCGTGCGGCGCTCGCGCACTCTCTCCATGGGCCTCACCGTGCGCAGGCCGCGCGTGCGTAACAGCGCGATCGCGTCGCTGCGCGGTGAGCTCGAGATGCGCCGTTACACCACGGACCCCGGCGATCTTCTCACGAAGATCAGCGACCAGTACTACCACTCGAACCCGCGCTACTGGTCGCTCGTGGCTTCCGCGAGCTGGTCCAACACCCAGCGCCCGCCACTCTCCATCTCGCCCGAGGATGGGATCTCGCTTGCCGCGACGGGGCGAGTGCGCTGGCTGGAGGGCGTCCCCGGTCTCGAGGGCTCGCGCTCGCAGAGCGTGAGTGCCCTGGCCAACGCCTACAAGTCCATCCCCGCAGGCGGTTTTGCGCACCACGTCCTGGCACTACACCTGGCCGGAGGTACCGCGAGCGGCTTCGACCCGGGCGAGTTCAACGTGGGCGGCTCGAGCGGGACGCCCACGGAAATTTTCCCCGGATTCGCGATCGGCTCGCACCACACCTTCGCGGTGCGCGGATTCCCTTCGGGCACACGCAGCGGCCGTAACGTCGCCGCCGGCTCGCTCGAGTACCGCGCGCCGCTCACCACCCCCGAGCGCGGTCTCGGCTTCTGGCCCGTATTCCTCGATCGCACATCGGTCGCCCTCTTCACCGACGCCGGCACCGCATGGGGCACCGGTTCCGACGGCACCGCCTCCGACTACATCGCCTCCGCCGGCGCCGAGCTCGATCTCGACACTGGCCTGCAGTACGACGTCCCCTATCGCCTACGCCTCGGCCTCGCCTTCCCCCTGGTGAACCGCTCTCTCCGAAGCGTGTCGGGGGTGAGTGTCTATTTCCAGCTCGGATATCAGTTCTAGAGGGCCGACGGGGCCGACGGGGTCAGGTCTTTAATTTCGAGCCGTATGGGCTACT
>JBIQMO010000228.1:0-5947 GCA_044463245.1 Gemmatimonas aurantiaca | reverse complement strand
CGGCAGAAAATGTATTGAGTCAAGACCTGACCCCTTCGTCTCAGCTCGCCTTCAACGCGTCCACGTTCACCACTTCATCGGCGATCTGGGTCAGCCGCTTGTCGGTGGTTCCCTCCTCGTTGAGCGTCTGCTGGAGCAGATCCTCCTGGTTGGTGAATCCCAGCACGTTTGCGTAGGTCCGCACGCACCCGTAGGCGGCGATCTCGTAGTGCTCCACGCGCTGCGCCGCCGCGATGAGCGCAGCGTCCAGGACGTCGGAGTCGTGGTACTCCTTCATCACGTCCTGCCCCTCGTCGATGATCCCCTCCATCCCCTTGCATTTCTTCTCCTCGGGCGCCATGCCGATCATCGAGAAGATCTGTTCGAGGCGCTGCACGTGCTGCCGCGTCTGCTGCTCGTGCATCCGGAACGCCTCCTTGAGACCAGAGTGGCTCGCCTTCTCGGTCATCTTGGGGAGCGCCTTCAGGATCATGTGTTCGGCGCTCATCAGATCACGGAGCTCGTTGATGTAGAGCTGCTGGAGTGATTCCTGGGTTGCCATCTGTCCTCCTCTGCCAGTGAGTTCTGCATCGATCGCCGGCGCGAGAAGCACTCGGCGAGGACGTAGTCCCTGAGGCAGGTCGCGTACCACGGACCGTCTGCCCCGCGTGCAACCACCCGGTGCGGGCTCGTTGTTTCGGCCGCCGTCGCGCGATAGCTTTCCGCTCATGGCACAGACAACCAGGGATGCTTCGCGCACGCCCGTCATCGTCAGCGCGGTGCGCACGCCGATCGGGAAGTTCCTCGGCGCGCTCGCGCCGCTCGATGCACCGGAGCTGGGCGCCATCGCCATCCGCGCAGCTGTCGACCGTTCCGGCGTCCCGCCGGAGGACATCGACGAAGTGATAATGGGAAACGTCATCCAGGGCGGCGTGGGGCAGGCGCCCGCGCGTCAGGCCGCCATCAGGGCGGGAATTCCGGGTGCCGTTCCGGCGGTGACCATCAACAAGGTGTGCGGCTCGGGGCTCAAGGCCGTGATGCTGGCCGCCCAGTCGATTCGTGCTGGCGATCAGCAGGTAGTGGTGGCCGGCGGACAGGAGTCGATGTCCAACGCACCGTACTACGTGTACGGGATGCGCGCCGGCGTGAAGTTCGGCGACCAGAAGCTGGTGGACGGTCTCATCAAGGACGGCCTCTGGTGCTCCTTCTGCGACGTGCACATGGGCGGTCACGCCGAGTACACGGCGAAGAAGGCGCAGATCACTCGTGAGATGCAGGACGAGTTCGCGCTCGGCTCGCACCGCAAGGCGGTCGCCGCCATCGACGAGGGGCGCTTCTCCGAAGAGATCGTCCCCGTGGAGATTCCGGGAAAGAGGGGTCCCACGCAGGTGTGCGTGGATGAAGGCCCCCGGCGCGACACCTCGCTCGAGGCGCTCGCGAAGCTGCGCCCCGCCTTCCCCAAGGACGCTCCGCCCGACATCGCCCCCGCCGACCTAACCGTCACCGCCGGGAACGCGCCAGGTCTCAACGACGGCGCATCCGCCGTGCTGGTGGTGTCGGAGGAATACGCTCGCGCGCACGGGCTCGACATAATGGCGCGCATCACCGGCTACGCGGGCGGCGGCGGCGAGCCGCGCGATCTCTTCTTCGCGCCGATCGTGGCCGTGCGCAACCTGATGGACAAGACCGGCGCGAAGATCGGTGACTACGATCTCATAGAAGCCAACGAGGCCTTCGCGTCGCAGGCGCTCGCCGACGGTGCCGCCCTCGGGTGGGACTGGGATAGGGTCAACGTGAACGGCGGCGCGATAGCGCTCGGCCACCCTATCGGTGCGAGCGGCGCACGCATCCTCACGACGTTGCTGTACGCGATGAAGAACCGTGATGCCGCCACCGGGCTCGCTACGCTCTGCCTGGGTGGTGGGAATGCCGTTGCCCTCAGCGTGGAGCGCGTGAATTGATCGCCGAATCCGCCCTTTCCCTCGTACTCGAGCGCCGCCGGACTGTCATAGGAGTGGTGGGATTCGCGGTGGCGATGGCCGCCGCGTCGCAGATCGCCATCCCGCTTCCGGGCACCGCTGTGCCGATGACCCTCTCGCCGCTCGCGGCGATCCTCGCCGGCCTCTGGCTCGGCCCGCGCGCGGGTGCGGTGAGCATGGTTCTCTACCTCGCCGCTGGTGCCGCCGGGCTTCCGGTCTTCGCGCCGATGGGTGCGCCCGGCGTGCTGCGCCTCATCGGCCCCACCGGCGGCTACCTGCTCGCCTTCCCGCTCGCCGCCTTCGCTGCCGGCGCGGTGGCCCGCAGATACCCCGCGTTCGCCGGACGAGTCTTCGCGGCGGCGATCGGAATGGCGCTCATACACGTGGGCGGGATCGCGCAGCTCACGATTCTCACCGGGAGCATTACGAGGGCGGTGATACTCGGGTCGCTCCCGTTTCTCGCGATGGACCTCGTGAAGGCGCTTCTTGCGGGGGCTCTCTCGCGGGTACGGGCGGACAGCGCGCGCGCTTGACGGCGCGCGCTTTCTTTTACCGGCCTGACGGTCGGCTTCGTGTAGCGTGGCAATGGATCGGCTTCATCGTCGTCATGCTGCTGGCGATGTTGGTCGTGTCCCTGGTCGCGGTCATCGTGGCGCGGCCGCAGTCGCAATGGCAGCAGCAGACGGTAGCGTTCTGGTCGCTGCTCGTGGGCGCGCTCTTCGCCCACCAGGTGATGCTGCGCTGGGTGGAAGGACGTTCGTGGTCGTTCGTGGGACTCGCGCGCTTTCAGGCGGCGCCCTGGCGACTGGCGGTCGGGCTCCTGGCGGGCGCCCTGGCGATCCTGATCCCGTCGGGAGTGTTGCTCCTGGCGCGCTGGCTCACCGCCGAACCGGCCGCCGTGGGGCAGGGTGGGGAGGTGGTGGCGTGGTGGAAGTACGCGGCGCTGATGGTGGTGTTCTTCCTCCCTCAGTCGCTGAGCGAGGAGCTGATGTCGCGCGGCTATCTATTCGCCACGGCGAGGGAGGCGATCGGCTGGCGCGGCGCGCTCCTGTTGACGAGCGTGATCTTCGGCGCTCTGCACTGGTGGAATCCGGGAGCGGATCTTCGTACGACCGCTCTGGTTACACTCGCCGGTATCTTTCTCGGCGGGATCCTGCTGTTGACCGACAGCCTCTACGCGGCGTGGATGGCTCACTTCGCCTGGAACTGGTCGATGGCCGCGGTTCTGCACACTGCGGTGAGCGGACTTCCGTTCACCGCGCCAGGCTACGAGGTAATGGACAACGGGCCGGACTGGGCTACGGGTGGTAGCTGGGGTCCGGAGGGCGGCGCGGGTGCCGCTCTCGGAATGATCGTCGGCCTCTGGCTTCTGCTCCAATGGCGCAGACGCCGCTCGCCGGCAATGGACGAAACGCAAAGAGTGGGAATATGGCGGAACGACGCATAGCGGTGGTGGGAGCCGGGCAGATGGGGAGCGGGATAGCACACGTCTTCGCGGTATCTGGCTTCCCGGTCACGATGATAGACGTGTCCGCGGAGTCGCTCGAGCGCGGCCTCGCGACGATCGAGAAGAACATGACCCGCCAGGTGCGCAAGGGCACGCTCGATCCGGCGGAGCGAGACGCGGCGCTTCAACGGATAGCCACATCCGGCGCGCTCGATCTCGTGGGTGACGCCGATATGGTGATCGAGGCCGCCACGGAGCGCGCCGATCTCAAGTTCGGAATCTTTGCCGACCTCGACCGCCTCGCGCCGCCCGAAGCGATCCTCGCCTCCAACACGAGCTCCATCTCGATCACCGAGATCGCCGCGCGCACCTCGCGCCCCGAGCAGGTGATCGGCATGCACTTCATGAATCCCGTTCCGGTGATGCAGCTCGTGGAGGTGATCCGCGGCCTCGCCACATCGGATGCGACCACGAGTACCGTCTTCGATCTTGCTCGCAGAGTCGGCAAGACCCCGGTGGAGGTGAACGACTACCCCGGCTTCGTCTCCAACCGGGTCCTCATGCCGATGATCAACGAGGCTGTCTATTGCCTCATGGAGGGCGTGGGTACGGTCGAAGCGATCGACCAGGTGATGAAGCTCGGCATGAACCATCCCATGGGTCCCCTCGCCCTCGCGGACCTCATCGGCCTCGACACCTGCACATCGATCCTCCAGGTTCTCCACACCGGCCTCGGCGACCCCAAGTACCGCCCCTGCCCGCTGCTCAAGAAGTACGTCGCTGCTGGCTGGCTGGGGAGGAAGGCGGGGAGGGGGTTCTATGATTACGGAGCGCAGGAGAGAGCGCGCGAGCTGCAGGGTTCCGGAGGCAGGGTTCAGGGCTCAGGTACTACCTCGGGGTAGAGATCTCGTCTCCTGAGCACTTCCTGAACCCTGAAGCCTTAACCCTGAACCCTGTAGTGAAATGTCCTGGGCCCTGATCCCCCTAACTGAAGAGCAAATCGAGATCCAGCGAATGGCGCGCGACTTCGCGGAGGAAGAGATCGCGCCGCATTCGGACCAGTGGGATCGTGAATCGTACTTCGAGCCGGAGATCATCAGGAGGTTGGGGGAGCTGGGTTTCCTGGGGATGCTGATCCCCGAGGAGAACGGTGGGCTCGGGCTCGACACGTGCACCTATCTCGTGGCGCTCGAGGAGATCGCTCGGGTAGATGCATCGGTGGCGGTGGCGATGAGCGTGCACAACTCGCTCCCCACGCAGATGCTGCTGCGCTGGGGTACCGACGAGCAGAAGGCGCGCTACCTGACGCCGATGGCGCAGGGGGAGCTCCTCGGCGCCTTCGCGCTCTCGGAACCGGAGGCGGGCTCCGATGCCGCATCGCTCACCGCGCAGGCGGTTCGCGACGGCGACTGCTGGGTGCTCAACGGTACCAAGGCATGGGTCACGAGCGGGAGTCACGCGGGCGTCATCATCGCCATGGCTCGCACCGACAAGCCGGACGACCGGCGCGGCGCGCGCGGGATAAGCGCGTTCATCGTGACGCCCGACATGCCCGGCTTCAAGGTTGGAAAGAAGGAAGACAAGATGGGGCTCCGCGCTTCGCCCACGGTGCAGCTGGTGTTCGACAACCTGCGCGTGCCCGCGGCGAATCTCCTCGGCGGCGAGGGGATGGGCTTCGTCTACGCCATGCAGTCGCTCGACAACGGCCGCCTCGGGATCTCGGCGCAGGCAATCGGCATCGCGCGCGCCGCGCTCGAGCAGTCCACGGCATACGCCGCGGAGCGGCGGCAGTTCGGGAAGCCGCTCAAGGAGTTCGAGGCCATCCAGTTCAAGCTCGCGGACATGGCCACTCGCATCACCGCCGCGCGTGCGCTGCTCTACTCGGCCGCCGCGGCGAAGGATCGGGGCGAGCCGATCACGCAGTTCAGCAGCATGAGCAAGCTCCTGGCGAGCGAGACCGCCATGTGGGTCACGACGAATGCGATCCAGATCTTCGGTGGCTACGGCTACGTCAGGGACTATCCGGTGGAGCGCTACTTCCGCGACGCCAAGGCGACCGAGATATACGAGGGAACTTCCGAGATCCAGCGCATCGTCATCGCGCGGGAGCTGTACGCCAACTAGCGCCGCCGCCTCTACGAGAGCGACGCTGCGCCTGACACAGTCCAATTCCAGACCATGACCATAACCGAGATCGCCACACCAACCGCCCAGCAGGGGATCTTCGATCGGATCGCCGAGATGGGGCACGAGCAGCTCGTCATCTCCAGCGACCCGTCGTGCGGCTACCGCGGCATCGTCGCCATCCACAGCACCACGCTCGGCCCGGCGCTGGGCGGGACGCGCTTCTGGAGCTATGCCTCGGACGAAGAGGCGATCATCGACGCGCTCCGGCTGGCGCGCGGGATGACCTACAAGAATGCCGTGGCCGGGCTCAATCTGGGCGGCGGAAAGTCGGTGATCATCGGCGACAACCGCACGCAGAATCGCGAGATGCTCTTCCGCGCGCACGGTCGCTTCGTGGAAGGGCTGGGCGGCCGCT